>SVQX01000044.1 GCA_015065065.1 Oscillospiraceae bacterium | reverse complement strand
GAGTCGCATTTTTACCAAATGGATTCGTTTAATGGTATGCACAAAAAGGGTATAATTATCCCTTAAAGAAAAAATATACCTATCAGCGCGATTATTAAGTTCGTTTGGCATAATTATTATATCACATTTTTTGCGGTTTGTAAATATATTTAGAGAAGATTTATATATTACCTTCCGGAAGGGAGCATTTTTTACGTTCGCCTATGCCTTGTCAATTTTGCTGACAAGCACTGCATTTGTGTCCACAAATGCAAAAATACGGCATACCTCTTTCGAAATATACCGTATTTCTAAAAACTGTCCTTTAGAGTGACGCTCTAATGTCCGTCGTTTTTTTACATATTTAAATTCAAGAATTAAACTCCTCTGCAAGATGTCTTGCAACGTAAACGCCCGAAGCGGAGGCGTGGGAGAGGGAATGGGTAACTCCGCTGCAATCTCCGATAACGAAAAGTCCCTTGTGGCAGGTCTCAAGATTGTTGTCGATCTCGACCTCCACGTTGTAGAACTTGACCTCAACGCCGTAAAGCAGGGTGTCGTCGTTTGCCGTACCGGGGGCGATCTTGTCAAGGGCGTAGATCATCTCAATAATGCTGTCCAGAATTCGCTTGGGTATAACAAGGCTGAGGTCGCCGGGGGTAGCCGTCAGGGTAGGCGTGATAAATGCCTCGTCAATGCGAGATTTGGTGGAGCGCTGACCGCGGATAAGGTCGCCGAAGCGTTGTACCATAACGCCGCCGCCAAGCATGTTGGAAAGACGCGCGATGCTCTCACCGTAGCCGTTACTGTCCTTGAACGGCTCGGAGAAGTGCTTGGCAACGAGAAGTGCGAAGTTTGTGTTCTCGGTATGCTGCGCGGGGTCCTCGTAGCTGTGACCGTTTACGGTCAGAATTCCGTTGGTGTTCTCGTTTACGACAACACCGTGAGGATTCATACAGAAGGTGCGCACAAGGTCTTGGAATTTCTCGGTGCGATATACGATTTTGCTTTCATACAGCTCGTCGGTAAGGTGAGAGAATATCTCCGCCGGAAGCTCTACGCGCACACCGATATCCACGCGGTTGGAGCGGTTAGGAATGCCAAGGGACTCGCAAACGCTCTCCATCCACTTGCTTCCGCTTCGTCCCGCCGAGATAACGCATTTCCTTGTAAAGTAGTGCTCTCCCTTGGAAACGACAGTGTATCCGTCGTCGGTTTTCTCCACCGTATCAACGGGGGAGTTGAAATGAAACTCGACCGTCTTTTCAAGCTCGTCATAGAGATTTTTCAGCACAACGTAATTCTTGTCCGTGCCGAGATGGCGCACAGATGCGTCAAGCAGATGTAATCCGTTTTCCAGACAAAGCTTTTTGATAGACGTGTTTGCCGTGGAATACAGCTTAGTGCCCTCGCCGCCGTAAGCAAGATTTATCTTGTCCACGTAATGCATAAGCTCCAGCGCCTCGTTCTTGCCGACATACTCGTGGAGAGTGCCGCCAAACTGGTTGGTGATGTTATATTTTCCGTCCGAAAATGCGCCCGCACCTCCAAATCCGTTCATAATGTCGCAGGATTTGCAGTTGATGCAGGACTTTATCTTCACTCCGTCGATAGGGCAGTGGCGCTTGTGGAGGGGATTGCCCGTTTCAAAAACGGCGATCTTGAGCCCCTTGCAAAGGCGGGACAGCTCGTAGGCGGTGAATATTCCGCCGGGTCCTGCGCCGATTATAATTATGTCGTATATGCTTTTCATCATCGAAACTCCTTTCGTTGCGGTGAAAATTGTGCCTTCATAATACCATAGCATATCATTATAGCAAGTTTTTTTGAGTTTGGCAAGTCTTTTTGTGCTTTTTGCATAAAAAGTTTACAATTCGAGCAGCAAAAAAAATTTTTGCTTTTTGAAAAAACTGTTGAAAAAAGGAAAGAAATATGATATACTGTTCTGTGTTAAGATCTGTGTCGGAAAGGTGGGACGCCGAAGCGTAAAAAGCTTCGGATATTGATTTTTATGGACGATTTGAAAAAGGATATTGGGTACGCTCTCGGGCACAAGCAGGGATTTAGCAACGAGAGATATATCGAGCTTCAATCCCAAAAGATACGTGACAGAATAGAGGCGTTTGGCGGCAAGCTGTATATGGAATTCGGAGGCAAGCTGTTTGACGATTATCACGCCTCCCGCGTGCTTCCCGGATTCATGCCCGACAGCAAGCTGAAAATGCTGTCAGCCTTGAAGGATCAGGCTGAAATAGTTATAACCATCAACGCAGCTGATATTGAGAACAACAAGTACCGCGGCGATATCGGTATCCCATACGACAAGGAGGTGCTGCGCCTTATCGACTGCCTCCGAGCAGTAGGATTGCACGTGGGCAGCGTGGTGCTGACGCGCTATGCGGGACAGCACACGGCTGACAGATTTGCCAAAACCCTTTCCGAGCTTGGGATAAAGGTGTACCGTCACTATCCCATAAACAATTATCCGTCCGACGTCAACCACATAGTAAGCGAGGAGGGCTTCGGAAGAAACGACTATATCGAAACCACCCGCTCGCTCGTTATAGTTACAGCACCCGGTCCGGGTAGCGGAAAAATGGCGACCTGCCTTTCCCAGCTTTATCATGAGCATAAGCGCGGACGGCAGGCGGGATATGCAAAATTTGAGACCTTCCCGATCTGGAATTTGCCGCTCAAGCATCCCGTAAATCTTGCTTATGAGGCGGCAACCGCCGACCTTGCCGACGTAAATATGATAGACCCTTATCACCTTGAGGCATACGGCAAGATAGCGGTAAACTACAACAGAGATATAGAGATATTCCGTGTCCTTGAGGCAATGATGACGAGAATATTCGGAGGTTGCCCCTACAAGAGTCCCACGGATATGGGAGTTAATATGGTGGGCGACGCCATATTTGACGACGAGGCAGTGCGTGAGGCGTCACGTCAGGAGATAATCCGAAGATATTACAAGACCGCCTGCGCCCGTTGCCGAGGCAAGGCGGAGCTTGCGGAGATTCAGAAGATAGAGCTGCTTATGGATGAGGCAGGCATAAAGACCGCGGACAGACGCGCGGTGCTTCCGTCCTACGCAGTTGAAGAGAGAACGTGCGGTCCGGCGGTGGCGATAGAGCTTCCCGATGGTCACGTGGTGACGGGAAAGACTACCGATCTGCTCGGTGCATCCTCGGCGGCGCTTCTAAACGCGCTGAAATATATGGCGAATATAGCGGATGAGGCTATGCTTATCTCGCCGGAGGTGATCGCGCCTATAATGAAGCTGAAAACGCAGCATCTCGGAAGCAAAAATCCCCGTATGCACATGGACGAGCTGCTTGTGGCACTGTCCATATGCGCGGTTCAGGATTCGTATGCCGCGCGGGCTATGGACGCTATCAGCAGGTTGAGAGGGAGTGAGGCTCATTCAACGGTGATACTCGCGCACGCGGACGAAAAGATATTCGCAAAGCTTGGAATATCCGTTACCAGCGAGCCGAAGTTTGAGGAAAAGAAATTGTATCACAGCTGATAAAAGCTCCACAGCGTCGAGTGCCGCTGTGGAGCTTTTAAATTGAAAATTGAAAATGAAAAATTGAAAATCGTTTTAGGAAAGTGTTGTATTAAATATGGTCAAGCGCGATATTGTAAATGCTTTTGCCTGTCTTTACAGCGTGCGTATAAGTTTTGTATGCGCCGCCAAAGCTTCGGTTGACGCAAGCTATTAAAATATCCGATTGTACCATATATCTATTCCTGTGCAGTATTGCATATTTGGGCGGAGCGGTTTCTATTGGCGGATAAATTACCGAATCATACGTGGCGGCGGTTTCTTTCAGCTTATTATCATTCCGCAAATAAGGTGTAACGTATACAAGTCTTACGTCATTGTGCTGTGATTTGTACTTTTTACAGCAGGCGAGCGCAAAGCTATCAAAATGCCATATCCACCGAATAACAGCTCGGCAGGTGAATTGCCGACAGTATTTTCAAGAATAGAAAGAATTTTCTGTTCGTCCTCTTGGCGGGGAATAAAATCCGCGTGACCACAAAATGTGATTATCATTGTAATTTGCCGCCTTTCTATGTAGTATTTTGATTTTAACACGTATTTAAACATTTGTCAAGTGTAATTTACACATAATTTCATAGTGCAAATACAAGGTGTATATTAAATCGTTAAAATGGTGTAAAATATATACACGAGGGGTGATGCAAATGTTTAAAGTTAAAAAAGCGGAGCATACAAATAAGACTTTCAGAATGCCCACGGAACTTGTTAAAAAGTTAGAGACACTTGCTCAAAATAAGGGCGTGTCACTAAATAATCTTGTTGTTCAATGTTGTGAATATGCGTTGGAAAACATAGAAAATACCGATAACGACAAGTGATTACAGCATGCTACAATATACTAAATAGAACCGCTGATCAGGCGGTTCTTTCTATGTTTTGTAGTGTTTCTGATTTTGATTTGGCTAAAGCTCAATTTTCGATACAAAACGGCTGGCTATAATGGTCGTTGCCACGATTTAAAAATCATAATACCAACGTCTGTGTGACAAGCCCTTTCCCGAAAGAAAGGGCTTGTGGATGTGGGGGAAAACCTCACGCGATATTGCTTAAACTATCAAATATCCAATTCCGTTAAGGGCGTTTGCGTCGTCGGGGGCGGTGGATGGAAGGTCATTGGCGACGGATAGGGTTGCCATGGGCGCGTGGTATCGTTTGGCGACCGACCAAAGGGTATCGTCGGGGGCGGGGAAGCATACCACGTATTCACCGCGGCGGCGCACTACCTCGCGCTTGAATTCAACTCCCTCAAGCATTTTGATGTTATCCTCCGAGGCGATGCGGAGCATCATGGCTATTTCCGCGTCGATGCCTATGCGCTCGCCGTCCATACGCGCGCGGCAGGAGATAACGCCCGCCTCGGATTCGCAAAGCACAACTCGCTCGGCGGCGTTGCAATCCACCTCGTATCTGAACGGCAGATCCAGCTCGGCAAAGGAATATTCGCCGTTACTGCACAAAAGAAGATGGAAATGCGCCTTTCCCGACACCACGCATCTGTCGCCGTCACAGCTTATCTCCTCTGCCGCCGCAGTACCGCACACGTCGGCTATCTGCGCGCCGCCGTCAATGCCCGCCTCGCTGAGCAGCAGAGAATCGCTCAACGTGAAATTGGAATTTACCGTCTTGTGAGCGCATTGCACGTTACGGGTGGCGTATCGCTCGGTGCTATCCTGCCGTGTGGAGTAAATATCCTTTACATATGAAATGCACTCGTTCTTTTGGGCGAACACCTCTAAGGTCGCGGCGCACTCAACGTGGAGCTGACCTTCCTCGATCTCAACGCTAAGATCGGTGCAATATCCGCGAGCCGCGGGGGAAATATCGGCGCCTGCGCCGTCAAGCTCAACGATTTCTGTAAACGGAAGCTTGCGCCAAAGAATAACGGGAGGTATGGCGGCAATATCACTGTCACCTTCGGTGGGCTCGGGGGAGAGCGTGAGCTTGAGTATCAGCTCGCCGCGACATTCTGCACCTCTGTCCGCGGCACGCACGTCGGACACGAATACCTGTCCTTCCGCACACACGACTCGCATATCCTGATTTTTCTGCTCTAAAATTATGTCGTCGGTGAGCATTACGGGTTGACTCTGTGCATATGCCAGACGGCAGACGTCCGCTTTGCCCTCCAAGCGCTCAAGCGTGTCAAGCAGCTTATCGTCGCCGTCCACGTCCACTCTCGGCATACTGTCGGCGTATGCCTTTACTCGCGAATTGAGCTTTGTCTTGATGCTGAGGCGGCGCGGAGCGCTGACACGTCCGACGCTGGACTCAACCTTGCTTTCGCAGGTGGCAAAAATGCTTTCAGTATCAATGTCAAATGAATTTGCATCAATGGGGGTCACGACCGAGTATTCCGTGGAAAGCGGCGCACAGTAAAGGGAATTGTCGCCGCCCACGTAAAGCACGAAGTAGTTTATTATTCCGCTCATATCAATGCTGTCGGCTGTGCAGTAGCCCGTGGGGGGCATGACCGCTGCGCGGATGCGAAGGAGTCGCTTTATCTCGGGTTGGTAATCGGGGAGCGAAAAATCTCCCGCAAGGTCGGTAGTAACGGTCTTGTCGTAAATGGGAAGCTGCATTTTCTGCGCTTTGCTGACGTTTGAAAGATCCATGCCGTGTTCTCCTTTTTTGAATTTTAGGATTATCGCTACATCTTATGCCCGTCTTTTCAGATTATGACGGTATTTTTTTATCATTTTTATGAAAAAATCTGCGATTTTTGCGGAGAAAAAAAGTAAAAACGAAATTCTTTGCGTATATTATGTTATGAAGCAAAAAAATACGAAAGGAGGCGTTTGCTCTGGCTATTCCAAGACACGTGGTGGAAGCTATACGCGACCGCGCGGATATCGTTGATATCATTGGCTCTTACGTTACCCTGCGCCGTGCAGGCTCAAATATGGTTGGCGTTTGCCCGTTCCACAGCGAAAAAACGCCGTCCTTTACCGTTTTTCCGAATTCTCAAAATTTTTTCTGCTTCGGATGTGAGGCGGGAGGCGACGTTATAACCTTCATAATGCGCTCGGAAAATTTGGATTACCCCGACGCCGTCGAGTTTCTTGCCAAGCGCGTGGGAGTTGAGATACCGCAAAACGGCGATATGCCGAATAAGGGCATGTCACGCCGCCGAGTGTATGAAATGAACCTTGAAGCGGCAAGATTTTTCCGCGCCTGCCTGTTTGATGAGAATATCGGCAGGGCGGGTATGCATTACCTTGCGGAGCAACGAAAATTGCCACTTCCCATCATCAAGCATTTCGGACTCGGATATGCGCCCGCGGACTTTGGCGCGTTGATATCCGTGTTAAAGAAAAAGGGGTACACCGACGCGGAAATGAAGGAGGCGTTCCTCTGCGGAATCAGCCAAAAGACGGGCAGACCGTACGACTATTTCCGCAATCGCGTGATTTTCCCCATAATCGACACGACAGGCAATGTGGTGGCTTTCGGAGGACGGGTGCTTGACGACTCCAAGCCGAAATATCTGAACACCTCGGATACTCCGGGATTTAAAAAGGGACGCACGCTGTTTGCCCTGAATTACGCAAAAAATCATTGCGCGGACGAGCTTATTTTGTGTGAGGGCTATATGGATGTGGTCGCGCTCCACGCGGCAGGCTTTGAAAACGCGGTGGCGACGCTGGGTACGGCGCTCACACCCGATCAGGCAAGGATCATTTCTAAATATACGCAAAGGGTGGTGCTTTGCTACGACTCGGACGAGGCGGGGCAAAGAGCTACGGCGAGAGCCTTGCAGATATTTGCAGACGTCGGAGTTGAGGTCCGCGTGCTTCAAATGAACGGCGCGAAGGACCCCGACGAGTACATCAAAAAATTCGGACGCGATAAATTTGCAAATCTTTTAAAGCAAAGCCGAAGCGGCTTTGACTTTAAGCTGTCTGGCGTGCTGTCACGGCACGACGTGACCTTGCCCGAGGAGAAAATACGGGCGGCGAGCGAGCTTTGCGACATAATCTCCCGAGTGTATTCCACGGCGGAGAGGGAAATATATATTGACGAGGTTGCACGGCGGCTGTCGCTTTCCAAGGAAAGCCTCACCATGGACGTGGAACGTCTGCGGCGCCGTCATTATAAAGAAAAAAAGCAGGCTGAAATGAAGCAGGCGCAGGTCAGTGCCATGTCGGTGGGGGACAGAATAAACCCCGAGGCGGCATCAAGCGTTCAGGCGGCGGCGGCGGAAAACGCCATAATCGGATTGCTGCTTATGTATGAGGAGCATAGGCTTGCCGTACAGAGAGGTACGGTGGAGCTGTCGGAGGAGGACTTCTTTACCGACTTTTCACGGCGTGTGTTCGTTGAAATAATGAAGCTTCAAAACAGCGACGGTGGATTTATGTTCTCCTTGCTCGGAGAAAGCTTTTCTGCAGACGAAATGGGCAGACTCACACGGCTTGAGCAGGCAAGACGCGCCCTGACGGAAAACAGTACGGCAGTGCTGCGGACGTCGATAGAGGCACTGCGCACCGAAAAAAACCGTATCACGGCTAAAAGCGCAGACCCGATAAGCGGAATTGAGCAGCTGCTTGCCGCAAAACGGAAAAAATAACGGCTTTTGTAAAAATAACATCAAAGTGAAAGGAATCAGACATGGAAAACATCAACGATATGCTGCTTGACGGCGCGACCGAAGAGGACGTTGCACTCAAGGACGAGGTGCTTGACGACGAGATCGCCGAGGATGAGCTTGACTCCACCTTCAAAAAGAAAAAGGAAGGCTCCGAGGATCTGACCGAGGAGGAGAAAAGACAGCGCATGGAGGACCTTATTGCCAAGGGCAAAAAGGGCGCTCTTTCTGCCGATGATATTGACGAGGCCCTGGAGGAGCTGGACTACGATATCGACAGCGTGGATAAGCTGTACGAGGTGCTGGAGGACAGCGGTCTGCCTCTGCCAGGTGACATTTCCAACAGCGAAATGTCCGAGATCGAGCAGGAGGTCGAGCGGTTCGGAAGCGGCGAAAATATGGAAAAGATCCTTGAGCAGGAAGGACTTGTTGATGACCCCGTCCGCCTGTATCTCAAGGAGATAGGACGTGTTCCGCTGCTTGATGCGGATAGAGAAATGGAGCTTGCAAAGCGAATGAGCGAGGGCGACGAGGCGGCTAAAACCGAGCTGGTCGAGGCTAACCTCCGACTTGTCGTTTCTATTGCCAAGCGCTATATCGGACGCGGTATGTTCTTCCTTGACCTCATTCAGGAGGGAAATCTCGGTCTTATGAAGGCGGTGGACAAGTTCGACTATACCAAGGGATATAAGTTTTCTACTTACGCAACGTGGTGGATACGTCAAGCGATCACACGTGCTATTGCGGATCAGGCAAGAACCATCCGTATTCCCGTCCACATGGTCGAAACCATCCACAAGGTTTCAAGATACTCCCGTCAGATGCTCCAGGAGCTTGGTCGCGAGGCAACTCCCGAGGAGATCGGCGAGAAAATGAACATGAGTGTTGAAAAGGTGCGCGAGATAATGAAAATAGCGCAGGATCCCGTATCTCTTGAAACGCCTATCGGCGAGGAGGAGGATAGCCACCTCGGCGACTTCATTCAGGACGAAGATACTCCCGCCCCCGCAGATGCGGCATCGCAGACCATTCTGCGCGAGGTTATTGAGCGCGAGCTTCACACGCTCACCCCCCGCGAGGAGCATGTCATCAAGCTCCGCTTCGGACTCTACGACGGCAGAACGAGAACGCTTGAGGAGGTGGGTAAGGAGTTTGATATCACACGTGAGCGTATCCGTCAGATAGAGGCAAAGGCACTCCGTAAGCTCCGCCATCCCAGCCGCGCAAGGCATCTCAAGGGCTTCCTCGACTAATAGATTTGTAAACAAATTTTTATGGTGATGATTTGTGAAAAAAGTAAATTTTCGCTGTTGTAAAATTGGAGAATTGTCGAAATTAACGAGTCGGTGCGTCAAATGTCACAAATATCCAAGTTCTGAATTGTGGCAAATGCCCGCATCCCGTTAACGAATTGTTAACCAAAAATTGACAAGCAATTTTCAAGTGCGAAAAAGCTCGCTTTTTGCGCCGTTCAGTTCACAAATTTCACTTGACAGATTTAAAAAAATAGTGTAAAATATAATGGTATATGTTATGAGGGCGAAACACCCTTCCAAAGTAAGAGAGAGGAGAGAATATGAAAAGTAAACTCTTAAGCCTTTCGTTGGCACTTATAATGCTGATTTCCTGTGTTTTAACAGGATGCTCGCCGTCTGAGAACGAAGGCGGAACCGATAGCGGCGAAACTGAGGTGGACAACAGTGCAAAGTCTATCACGCTGTGGCTTATTGCCGAGGAGGGTATGACACCCAAGGCGCAGGAGCTTGTAAGCGAGGCGTTCACCGAGATCACCAAGTCGGCGTTCAATACCAACGTGGTGCTGAGGTTCTGCTCCGAGGACACGTATTATGATCAGCTTGAAAAAGCTATTAATGACTCTCAGGAGAGAGCGATCCTGCTTGAGGAATGTCAAAAAGCGTTCCGAAAGTTTAAAAAGCAAAATGCGGATTCAGGCAAGGATATTCCTACACTGACTAAGGAATTTTACGAGAAGTATCCCGAATATGCACAGTTCTACAACTCCGGTGCGCTGGAGGAGGACGAGGAGGGAGAAGAAACAACGGAGGTTGAAGAGGAGACCGTGGTCAACGATCTCGGTATCATCGAAACCAAGTATCCCGAGGTCGCCAAGGATCAGGTCGATATTTTCTATCTGTCCGGCTACGACAAATACACCGAGTACATCGACAAGGAGTGGCTGACCGAGCTGAACAGCGAGATCAGCTCGGCATCCAAAAAGCTTTCCGCATACATATCCGTATCCCTGCTCAACGGTGTTCAGGTTGACGGTGGCGTATACGCTGTCCCCAACAACGTACCGATCGGCGAGTATACCTATATGATGGTGGATAAGGAGTATTTCGACGATTACTACAACAAGATGGATAACGTATCCAACGTAGTTGATATTTCCCGATTCCTTAACGACGTAAAGAATATGAATATTGCTAACGGAGTTGATGCGGATGACGAGGGATATGTTGTTCCTCTGGAATCTACCTTCGAGGAATGTATGAAGATGCTGGTTTGGTACTGGGATCTGGCATATACCGATATCTCCGTATACGAAACACACTATGACGAGGAGAACGGACGCGAGTACGTTCTTTACAGCCAGTATACTGTTGAGGTAGAGGTTATCGACGAGGCTACGGGCGAGCCCAAGGAGGACGAGAACGGTGACCCGATTACCGAAAAAGTATTCCAATACGCTCCTGTTGCTGAATATGACAAGACCTACAAGATCAATTCAAACGGTCAGTACCTTGATAAGGACGGCAATGTGCTTAATTACTCCTACGCTTACGACTGTGAGTACGATGAAAACGGCAACCCCACAAGCTGGAAGGCTTGGTGGATGGATATGGACGGCGAAGGTCCCTACGATAACCTCGCGGCTCAAAAGGTTGCAGCCGATGATGAAGATAAGGACCTGGCGCTCTCCAATCTTAAGGGTATGTACCTCGTTGACGAGGACGGCAACCCCGTAACCAAGGAAAATGACAAGCGCGTTATTGTTAACGAGAAGGATTCTACCAACTTTGACGATAACGGAAACGTTAAGCCCTCCTACTTCTACACCTACGAGAAGAGCAGTGATTTCTCCGTTCTCGGTACGGTATTCAAGAGCCCTGACATCAAGGACCGCGGCAAGGTAAACGTTGGATTTAACTCGCTTCTTGAGGATAAGAACTATCAGGAGCTTTACCTGACTATGAAGAACTACGAGTACGAAGGCTTCTTCGGCGCTCCTGCCGAGGGACAGTCCTCTGCGGTATTCTTTAAGAAGGGCGACGCCAAGATAAAGGTTGAAAACGACAAGAACGGCTACTACGTAGATCCCGAAACGGGCAGAGAATACTATGCCGTTGTCGCGGAATATCCCGAGGCTACCGATAAGGAGCTTTACGGAAATATGTTTGCGGTATACGCTAATTCTCCCAACCTCACGAGAGCTATGGAGGTCATTACCCGTATCAATACCAATGCCGAGCTGCGTAACCTGCTTCAGTACGGTATTTTGGATCAGCACTACGAGCTGAATGAGGACGGTACGGTCAAGCTGCTTACCAGCAGTGAGAAGGAATACGGCACTTACCGCATGGATATTTATAAGACGGGTAACTGCTTTATCGCCCATCCTACCGAGGAGCTTGGCGCTGACGTTTGGAAGTATGCTATGATCCAGAACAGTGATTCCCTCATAGCACCCCTGCTTGGATTTGACTTCAATGATGCTTGTAGCGAGGAGGAATATCCTCTTGACGTATCCTTGATCGACTATATTGATACCGTCAATGCAGCGGTTATTGAAAAGATCGATTCCTGCAGAGATATTGATGAGCTTGAAAATGCTCTGATCACCGCCGAGGACAGCCTTGTAAACAAATACAGCAAGCGTTATGACAGCAAGATTGCAAAGGCGGCTAATTCAAACTACGATCCCGATGAGCCGCTCGGAAGCTCCGTGGCAAATCAGAAGCCTGATCTCTCGGGCAACTCTCCCAATACCATTTATTACAGATGGCTGGAGACCTACGGCTACAAGGCGGCAAACTGATATTTAAATTATGAAAACGTCGCAAGCCTCATCTCTTGGGGCTTGCGACTTATCTTTGGAGGTATCTGTTGAAATACACTCACGTAATTTGGGATTTCAACGGCACTATTCTTGATGACGTTGAAATTGGGATAGAGAGCGTCAATCTCATGCTGTCCGCTCGAGGTCTTAAAACGCTGGACAGTGTGGAGGCGTACCGAGAAGCCTTTGGATTTCCTATAATAGATTACTACCGCGCATTGGGCTTTGATTTTGAGAAGGAGGATTATCATACCGTCCTTGCACCCGAATGGGTGAATAATTACCTTGAACGTATACCGCGAACCCGAGCGTTTGACGGCGTCAAGGAAACCATGACGGCTATAAGGCAGTTGGGACTTATCCAGGTGCTTTTGTCCGCGTCCGAGGTAAATCAGCTTACAGGACAGCTTTGCGGTCTGGGGCTTGGGCTTGAGGACTACCTTTCGGAAATCGTGGGACTTGATAATATCCACGCGGGCAGTAAGAAGGATAATGCACTTTTTTGGAAAGCGCGTAATCCCGACGCCGTCCCGCTCTTTATCGGCGACACCGAGCATGACGCAGAGGTGGCGCGCGCGATAGGTGCAGATTGCGTTTTGTTTTCGGGAGGACATCAACCGCGAGCGTTGCTGGAAGGTCTTGGCTGTCCTGTTATCGACAGTATTCCTAAGCTTCTTGATTTCGTAAAATAAAATTAAACGGGTTGGCAAACGCCAACCCGTTTAAAGCGGTAATATTTGATTTTATCAGCCGATGCGAGTCTCGGTCTCAGCCGCAGTGGTCACTTCCTCGGTGGTCTCGGCAGTGGTTGCACTCTCGGACAGGGACTTGATGTACTTGAGTGCAACCACT
>SVQX01000005.1 GCA_015065065.1 Oscillospiraceae bacterium | reverse complement strand
TCAACGAGGATATGAAGCTTGCGGCGGCTTACGCTATCGCATCCCTCATCAGTGACGGCGAGCTTTCCGCAAAGTACATTATCCCCAAGGCATTCGACCCCAGAGTAGGCAAGACGGTTGCCGCGGCGGTCAAGGAGTGCGCCCGCAAAACGGGTGTGGCGAGGATATAAAATCATAGAGCCGATATGGATTTCCTATATCGGCTCTATGATTTTATTCAGCCGTATAAACGACCTTTCCGTCAATGACGGTAATATGCGCCGCCGCTCCGACGGTAGTAATGGGGTCAGCAGTCCATATAACCACGTCACCGTCCTTGCCTACCTCAAGGCTTCCAACACGGTCGGAAATTCCGACACCGCGAGCGGGATTGACGGTAATGGCTCTCCACGCCACCTCGTAGTCGAGTCCCGCATCATGAGCAAGTCCCGCGCACATAGGCAGATACTGCAAGGGGATAACGGGTGCGTCGGTAATTATGGATATGTCCACGCCCGCCTTGTGAAGTACGTTGGGGGTAGTGAAGGACTTGTTTTTAAGCTCTATCTTGGACTTTGAACCGAGGGAAGGGCCTACGAATGCGGGATAGCCCTCCTGTGCCAACGCGTCTGCGATAAGCGCCCCGTCCGTACAGTGGTCGAGCGTGAGATCAACGTCAAATTCCTTGGCAATACGTATCGCCGTAAAAATATCGTCCGCGCGGTGAGCGTGAGCCTTGAGCGGTATCTCCTTTTTTATAACTGGGATCATAGCCTCCAGCTTCATGTCAAAGGCAGGCTCTTTGCCGCTTTCCTTTGCCGCAAGGTAGTTTCGGGTCTTGAAAAGCACCTCGCGCAAAAGCGACGCGGTCGCCATACGGGTGACGGGGGACTTGCCCTTCTGACCGAAGCAGCCCTTGGGATTCTCACCGAAAGCGCATTTCATTGCAAGAGGATTCTTGATTATCATATCGTCCACGCGGTCACCTACAAGCTTTATCGCTACGAAAGTTCCGCCAACGACGTTTGCACTGCCGGGACCCGTGCAAGCAGACGTAACGCCGCCCTGCACAGCAAGACCGAAGCTTTCGTCCTGCGGATTGATGCTGTCAATAGCGCGAAGCTGAGGAGTTATAGGCTCTATGTACTCGTTGTAGTCCATACCCTCCCAGCGCATGGATTCGTTGTGAAGCCCGATATGGCAGTGCGCGTCCACGCAGCCGGGGGTCACAAGACGTCCCTCGGCGTCGATAACTGTTGCACCGTCCGCCGAAATATCCTTGCCCACAGCGGCAATTTTTCCGTCGTCGCCGATAAGCACACAGCCCGACGGGATATCCTCGCCGACCATTGTTTTAACGTAACCGTTTTTGATAAGCAGCATAATTTTTATCTCCTTTGTCTATTAAGAAAGCCCGTGGAGTCACGGGCTTTTCTGTTTTGAATTTAAGCTTCCTCAGCAAAATTTTCAACCAAAGTGATGTTGAGGTTTCCGTTGCGGATGCGGATCTCGTCGATCATTTCCTTTTCATTGGCACCCGCGGACATTACCACGCGGTAGTCAAGCTCCAGCACCGTGCCGTAATCGGCGGTCTTGATGCGGTTGAGATGATAGGAACGGCAGTATTTCTTCAGCACGGGGTCAAAAACACCCTTGTAATCAAGGCTTTCGGGAATAAGTATGCGCAGACGCTTGCCGTGACCGCCTATTCTGTCAACTCCAAAGAGGGAGAATAAGAACAGAACTGCAAGAATGATGCCGACCGCGATAAGACCAAATCCGATAAATCCGACGCCGCAAGCCATACCGGACGCGAGGGAAAGGAACAGATAAAGCAGATCGCGCGGATCGTCAACACGGTTGCGGAAGCGGATAAGAGCAAGACCGCCGCCGATGCTGATCGCGCGGGCAAGGTTACTACCGACTGCGATAACGATAATGGCAACGATAGGTCCAAGCACCATGACAGTCATAAGCATGGAGGGACGAAAGCCCGTGCGGCGGTGAGTGAACATATAGACCAGCATGATAGCAAGCGCAAGTCCGAGAGCGCAGCCCATGATAGTCAGCGCGCGACCGAGTGTAATAGTTGTAATATCAATGGATTGAAGTATGTAATTCATAATTGACAGTGCGGCGTATACCGTCCTCCGTATTATTTTTGAGAGCCTGTTTTTTCATAAGGTGGCAGTGAGTTTCCAAGAGATCGTGAGTAGTCGTAGGTGTATTTTTTAAACGAAGCTCCGTACTTTGAAAAGGTGTTGAAGGATATGCCCATATCGCTCATAATATGCGAAAACCACACGGGTACAGCTCCTGAAAATTTCACCTCGACGAGTGTTATATCGGGCGGAAGCAGGGGATCGCCGTAGCGTCCGAGCGTAAGATCAAGGTCGTACCTGCGCGTGAGGATATCGTGGTCAAAGGTCACGCGGAAGGACGGATCGTCCTTGCCGAAATATGCATCACGCAGATAACTGACGTAGGTGCGCGGATAGACCGCTTGATGCGACAAATAATATTCTATCTCCCGCAACACCTGATCGTCAATATATTTTAGACCCACAGGGATTTTTTTTGTTTCAATGAACTCGTTGACCTGCCGCAGGGTGATCTTTGCGCGTCGCTTTGTGCCAACGCCGTTCAGCTTCTTTTTCAGTTCTATAAACACCTTTGAATCAAGGGTGGGAGTGCCGTAGCTTCGGAGTCGAAGCTTTTCCTTGTATTTCGGAAGCTGAATGGAGTTGCGGATGACGCTGTTGGAGTCGTCGTCATAATACAGATTGCATATCATGTACGGCTGACCGTCTTTGTTGTACTCGTCAGCGTACATAAAGGGGGTGATACGAGCCTTGAGCAGCTCCACGTCGGCGGTATTTATATGAATTTTTTTCTCCATACGCTGAAACGTATTGAGCGACACCCGCCATCACCTCCGATGCAAAATATGCGTTATCCCGTCAAAAAACGGCAATATCCTTATAAATTATACAAACTATATATGTCTTAGCCTTTAATAAACACAGACTTAATTATGAACTTTACAGCTTGGATTGGAAGGCGACTGCGCGTCCTATTATCTTAATATTTTCAAGCTCGCGCCCGATAAATACGAGTGGCTCGTACTTGGGGTTTTCAGGAGTCAGCACAAGCTTTGATTGCTCGGGGTAGTAGTAGACTCGCTTGAGCGTAGCCTCATCCTCAATAATGACCGCGGCAATATCGCCGTTGTCAACGGCATCCGTTTGCTTAATGTAAACGATATCACCGTCATATATTCTGGCACCCGTCATGCTGTCGCCCTTAGCGGTAAGGCAGAAATCAGCATTGATATCAGCACCGCATACAAATTCGTCCGCATCTTGGTAGGCAAGAGTAGGCAAGCCGCAGGCGATATCGCCGAGAACGGGGTATGACGCAACTCCAAGGACAGAAATATTGTCAGGGGGCGAGAGGGGAGTGTTATCTGCGCGCCCCATAGGTACGTCACGTCCCATAAGCCACGCTTCGGATACGTCGAGAGCCTCGGCAATAAGACACAGTGCATTTGGCTTTGCGGCATAGATCCCGTTGGTGTATTGACTGATACGCGCCTTTGAAAGTCCCGTCAGCCTCGACAGCTCCGCTGCTTTAATGCCTCTCGCGACCATCGCCGTGTTAAGACGGTCCTTGAAGCTCCTGCTTGTTTCCATAGTGATATTTCCTTTCAAAAGGTAAAATTTCGCATGGTAGTACAAATTTATTATAAACCAAAGTTAAGCTTCTGTCAAGGGGATTTGTAAAAAAAGTTAAGGAAATATCAAAATGGGGGTTGACAAGCGCGCGGACAGTGTGGTATACTAACGGCAGTTAAGCGAACTTAACTTTGACTTGCATTTAAAATGATGCGCTCCTGTTGCAAGTCGGGGGCGTAAAATTTTTACCTATTTAGTTAAGCAAGCTTAATTCAAAGGTCGGCAGGGTGGGAAGAAAGGCTAAAAGGTAAGCTATACGGTATACGTTATCAGAAGAAAGGAAGTATTAAAATGCAGGAGAAAAACCATTCGGTAGAGGAAATCGAGCCTATGCGAGCTATAGGAATGTGCCCTTATTTTCAGAGGGAGAGAGGAAACGGACTTGTGTATTGCGAATGCGCAAAATTTCGTTTTCCCGATAAGATCTCGCGGCGCGAAATAGTTTACAGATTTTGTGCGCACCCCGAAAATTACAAGGCTTGCGTGATAAAGCAGACAATGGACCACTTCTACGAGCGCAAATATAATCAGATAGAAGGCGGACAGAGAGAGGTGTCCAATGGCTGAGAGGAAACGCAAAACGGGGAGTGACTGCTTAGGCGACGTCAAGGCTTACGAGGAGCTGCTCCGAGTATACGGCGCGTGGCTTGGATATCTCTTGTCGCGCTTGGATGAGGGCGAGCTTCGTGTTCAGACGTCCGAGATATCGAAAGGACTTGACGCCGCTTGCGTGAGTGCGTGGCGGGAGGGTGACGAATACGTCATCCGTGTGCAAAAGAAGGATGTGAATGTCAATGGCGGAGAAAAAGAGCAGACTTGAATTTCTCCCGTCGGATATTGCCGCAGAAGACGCGGGGCGGAGTCGTCGCGTCGAGGATTCCATCTATAAGCGCGCACGCGGATACAAGGTAGCTGTTAAAAAGACTTACAAGGTCAAGCGTGTGGAATACGATCCCGACACGGGTAAGAAAACGTCGGAGCGTGAGGAGCTTGCTACGGGCATTGACGAGGTGCATATTCCCGCCGACGTCCGCGCGGGAGAATATTGGCTCAAAAACCGCTCTCCCGAGCGTTGGAGCGAGCATCCCGCAGTACCCGACGCCGATGACGAGAGTGGCGCGGGAATAATTCTGCTCCCCGACGTCGAGACTCCGGATGGAGGAAAAAATGAATCCTGACAAGGTGATTTGGTCGCCCCAGCCCAAGCAGAGGATATTTATGAGTCGGTGGGAGGACGAGGCGCTGTACGGCGGCGCGGCGGGCGGCGGAAAGAGCGACTGCGCCATTGTAGAGGCATTGCGTCAGGTAAACGTGCCGCATTATCACGGGCTTATACTCCGCAAGACATATCCGCAGCTCTCCGACATCATCAGCCGCTCACACGAGCTTTATTCCCGCGCATTTCCCGAGGCAAGGTACAACGACTCAAAGCACGTGTGGTGCTTTCCGAGCGGTGCCAAGATCTATTTCGGCTCGCTTCAGCACGCCTCCGACCGCTTCAACTACCAGGGCAAGAGATACGACTTTATCGACTTTGACGAGCTGACGCAGTTCACGGCGGACGAATACACCTATCTTTTCTCGCGAAACCGTCCAAACGGACCGGGCACGCGGTGCTATATAAGGGCGCAGGCGAACCCGGGCGGTATCGGTCACGGCTGGGTAAAGGCTCGGTTTATAACCCCCGCGCCGCCCATGACAACTATATGGGAGGACGTAAAGGTACGCTTCCCCGACGGACGGGAGGAAGTGCGCCGCCGTTCAAGAATCTTTGTTCCGTCCACCGTGTTTGACAATCAGAAGCTGCTTGAAAACGACCCGGATTATCTCACAAGCCTTGCGGCACTGCCCGAGGCAGAGCGAAACGCACTGCTTTACGGAAATTGGGACAGCTTTGCGGGGCAGGTTTTTACCGAGTGGCGCAACGATCCCGACCGTTACCGCGACCGAGTGAACACTCACGTTATCGAGCCGTTTGCCATTCCCGAGAATTGGACGGTGTGGCGCGGCTTTGACTGGGGGTATACCCGTCCGTTTTCGGTAGGGTGGTATGCGGTGGACTGCGACAGGCGACTTTATCGCATCAGGGAGCTTTACGGATGTGCGGCGGACTCAAACGGAAACGCTATTGCAAACCGCGGTGTTATGTGGACGGCTGACCGCGTGGCAAAGGAGATTCGCCGCATTGAAGCAGAGGACGTAAATCTGCGCGGCAGGCACATCCACGGA
Source organism: Oscillospiraceae bacterium (assembly GCA_015065065.1). Classification (GTDB taxonomy): domain Bacteria; phylum Bacillota; class Clostridia; order Oscillospirales; family CAG-272; genus CAMEON01. Next base: position 68,436 of record SVQX01000005.1, on the reverse strand, counting down.
ATATGTGATCCCGCGGTGTTTGCCCGTAACGGCGGCGAGAGCATCGGCGAGATAATGGAGCGCTCGGGCGTTTACTTCGACAAGGCGGATAACACCCGAATAGCGGGCAAAAATCAAATACACAACCGCCTTGCCTTTGACGGGTACGGCGTGCCTATGCTTTACGTCTTTTCGACCTGCAAGCACTTTATACGTACCGTCCCCGAGCTTGTATACAGTCAGACCGACGTGGAGGATATCGACACCGACGGCGAGGATCACATCTACGACGAGCTTCGCTACGTCTGCATGGAAAACCCCGTGGCGGCGAGAGAGGATAAAAGGAAGGAAAGTCTGTGTGAGCCGCCGCAATATATGCCGTATCTCGTGCGGCACGAATATTGTTGACAGAAAAGAGAATTCGGAGGTGGGGTGGGAATTATGAGGAATGGAGAAAATATGAGGAAAACAGAAACAGAAGGCTATGAAAATACCTATGCCATAGGCAAGGTGGAGCTTCGGGAGGCGCTGGAGCTTTTGCAATCCTACAAGGAGGCAAAGCGGCGCACCGACGAGCGTATATGGGATGAGATGCAGTGGTGGCAGAAGCGCCACGATATCAAAGCGGCGGCAAGTGTCAGTGGGGTGCGCCCCGTGTCGGCATGGCTGTTCAACAGCGTTTGCAACAAGCACGCGGATATGTGCGACAATATCCCTGTCGCAAAGGCACTGCCGCGTGAAATGGGGGATGAGCGAGCGGCGGATATGCTGTCCAAAATACTCCCCGTTATCTGCGACAGATGCGGATTTGAAAAGACCTATTCGGATAATGCATGGTACAAGCTGCGGCACGGAATGAGCGCATGGGGCGTATTCTGGAATTCACGGCTTGAAAACGGACTTGGCGATATCGATATATGCCGTATGGACGTTATGGATATCTTTTGGGACGTGAGCGTTGCCGATATTCAGGACAGCCGCGGACTTTTCATCATCTCCGCCGATAACGCCGAGGGAGTGAGGAGCGCGTATCCTCATTTCAAGGGCGAGTACAGGGACGGAGAGCGCGGCGACAGGGTAGAGGTCATTGATTGGTACTACAAACGCCACCTGCCCGACGGACGAAGTCTGCTTCACTATGCGAAAATATGCGGTGACGAGCTGCTTTACTCGTCCGAAAACGACCCTATGTTTGCCGACCGCGGCTGGTACGAGCATGGAATGTACCCCGTGGTGCTGGACGTGCTTTTCCCCGACGTGAGCGGAAGTACGGGCTACGGCTTCCTTGCTGTGGGCAGAAACCCGCAGGGCTATATCGACGAGCTGGACGGCAATATTCTTGAATACGCCAACACCGTCAGCCGCGCAAGATATTGGGCAAAGCGCTCTCTTGGCATCAACGAGCGTGATTTTCTCAATCCCGACAAGCGGATTATCGAGGTTGAGGGAGATATCGACGACGAAAAGCTACGCCAGATAAAGGTAGCGCCTATCGATTCAACGCTGACGTCTATCCGCACTATGAAAATAGACGAGCTGAAGGAAACCACGGGCAACCGCGACGTGTCGCAGGGAAGCACCTCGGGCGGCGTTACGGCGGCATCTGCTATCGTTGCCCTGCAGGAGTCGGGCAATAAGGGCAGCCGCGACGTGATAATGGGAACTTACCGCGCATACGTTTCGGTGATCACTCTTGTTATCGAGCTTATCCGCGAGTTTTACGACGGCGAGAGATGCTTCCGTATCTGCGGCGACGGCAGCAAGTCTAACCCCTATCAGTACCTGAGCTATACCAACCGCGATCTCAAAACGGTAACGGTGGGCGTGGGTGCTGACGGCGAGGCGTTGTATTACCGTCCCGTATTTGATATTGAGGTCAAGGCGGAGCGCCGCGATCCTCTGACCCAAAGTGCGAGAAATCAGCTCATACTTCAGCTCTACGAGGCGGGAATGTTCAATCCCGAAAACAGCGCCGCCGCGTCGGTAGCACTTGAATGTATGGATTTTGACGGAATCGACGCCACTCGCGCAATGGTGCGCACGGGGGCACGGGCATGATAGACGTATGCTATGCGATAAATGTCGAGGCAGAGAAGTGCCGAATCGAAGCGCACGGTCATGCAGGCTGTGCCGAGCGCGGAGGGGACGTTATCTGCGCAGGAGTTTCCGCGCTGCTGTACGGATTTTTATACTACCTCTCCGAAAAGCACGGCTCAAGCCTTGTGTGGCGCGAAAGCGGCGACAGCCTTTTTATGTGCTTTCCGTCGGACAGCGCTGAGGCGCTTGAGGTGGTAACAGCATCTCTCAGACTTATGGCGGACACCTATCCCGAATACGTTAGCTTGCAAGAAGGAAGGTAAAATATGGAACAAATCACAGAAACCGAAGTAGTAACGGAAAACGAACAGACAGAGCCGACCGTGGAGTCGGCAATTGAGGAAACGGAGGCGGAGGAGATCAACAGTCAGCCGACAGAGCCGCAGACGCAGGGTATTGATATGGAGAAATTTACCCGTTCACTCCTTGATGCTTACCCTGACGCGGATGTCACCGACGAAAGATTGCTCGCTTACGCCGAAGGTCGCGAGCGACTCAGTCCCGTTGACCTTTACCGAGCTTTGAATTTCGACAGCCTTGTTACAAAAGCGGCAAGCACCGCCGCACTTGAAGCCGAATCAAAGCTTATCGCACATATCCGACTTTGCGGAATTCGTCCCGCAGAGAACGGAGCAGACAGACAAAAGGGAGGAAAGAAAACTCCTCCCGTGGCAAGGCTCAGCCGCGCCGAGCGAGCAAAAATTGCCGCAAGAGCAGGTCGCGGAGAGCGCATTGAATTTTAAGAAAGAAAGGACAAAAAAATGAACAACACAAACCTTTATATCGGCAAGGACTACATTCAGCATTTTGCTTCGGGTGAACGTGTAATGGGAACTGCAGGCGTGTCCAATAACAACACTGCCACCGTAACACCTTATGCGGGCGAAGGACTTTCTGCAGAGATGAGGACGTATTACAGCGATTACCTTATCGACAACGCCGAGCCTTATCTCGTGCATGACCTTTTCGCGCAGAAGCACCGTATCCCCACTGGTGGCGGTAAGACTATCTCCTTCCGCAAGTACGATCCGCTGCCCAAGCGTACAACTCCTATCGTGGAGGGTATCACACCCGATGGTCAGGATTTCCACGTCAGCGTAGTGGAGGCTACCGTTTCCCAGTACGGCGGATATATCGAGCTTACCGACCTTTTGATCATGACCGCAGTCGATAACAACCTCTGCATGGCAACAAAGCTGTTGGGTGCGCAGGCAGGACGTACTCTTGATACCATCTCGCGTGAGGTGCTGTCGGGCGGTACAAACGTCCAGTACGGAGAGAACGCCGTATCCGCGCGTCATCTGCTCGTGGGCGGCAAGGAGAGCGGTAACCACTACCTTACCGTTGACTGTATCCGTCGCGCGGTAAGATTCCTCAAGAGTCAGAACGCGGAGAAGATCGACGGCTCCTACGTAGCTATCATTCACCCCGACTGCACCTACGACCTGATGAGCGACCCCAACTGGAAGACTCCCAATCAGTATGCGGATACGAAGCGCATCTTCGATGGCGAAATCGGTAAGATCGAGGGCGTGCGCTTTATCGAGTCCAGCGAAGCAAAGATCTTTCACGCAGAGGATCTTTACGAGGGTCAGCGTACAGTACAGGTTACCCAAGGCATGGCAGACGGAACGCTTTATCTTCAGGGCGACTCGCTTCCCGACAGATGGATCGTCGTTAAAGGCAAGCGCGTATATCACAGCGCAGGAAAGTGCTACACTGATTCCACTAAACAGAATACTGTCGACATGAGCGATCTCACAACCCAAGATACCGTATATCCCGGTGAAGCGGGTGCTGAGGGTCGCGACGTATATTCCACTCTCATCATCGCAGACAACGCATACGGTACAACCGAAATTTCAGGAGGCGGACTTGAGCATATCGTAAAGCAGCTCGGCAGCGCAGGAACGTCTGACCCTCTCAATCAGAGAGCTACTGTCGGCTGGAAGGCGTCCAAGGTAACCACCCGTCTTGTAGAGGCATTCATGGTGAGAATCGAGACCACATCTACCTTTGAGTCGGGCAAGAACTGATAAGTAAATCCCATAAAATTCAATCCCACTGCCGTCTCTGACGGCAGTGGGGAACAGAAAGGAATATAAAATGAACAAGAATACCGAAAATAAAAATACAGCAGAAATTTCCCCCGAGGCATACCTTGAGGAGCTTGTTTCCATAAAGCTTTTCCGCGACGGTGGGCGCTACCGCGACAACGTATACGTTGCCGTCAACGGACAGAACTGCATCATCAAGAGAGGAGAATGGGTAAAGGTAAAGCGTAAGTTTGCCATGGTGCTTGACGCATCCGAGATACAGGATATGAAAACGGCGCAGATGATCGAAGCCGAGGAGGAAAAGTTCCGCACCGCCGAAGCCAAGCTCGCCTGACGGAGTAGGGGTGAGTTTATGACTATCGGTAAATGTATCGGCATAGCCGAAACCATAGCTCCCAATAAGATAGACAGAGAGCTGAAGCTCCGCTGGCTCAGCGAGCTGGAGGGCAAGATATCCGTGGAGCTTTTCAACGCTATGCCTGAGGAGCTGAGCGAGTACAGTGCCGAGTGCGAGGACGGGGTGCAGCTTTACGTCCCGTTCCCGTTTGATCAGATATATTGGATGTACCTCGTAGCAATGCTGGACCTTGCCAACGGCGACAACGTAAGATACGGAAATTCCGCAGGCGCGTTCAATTCAGCATTCGAGAGCTACGCCAAATGGGTACTGCGCAACGGGGCGACGAGGTAAAACATGGACGTTCAGAAAATAACGCTCACAACAGGCAGATTTATTCCTTCCCGCTCAGAGGATCTTGAGGAAAGGATAAACGAGCTTGAAAAATACCTTATGCTGCTTACCGAGGAGCTTGAAAAGTGTTTGGATAACCAAAAGTAAGCAGGAGAAAGGAGAATGAGTAATGTCAAGTAAAACATCGGTGTCCCTGCCAATGGGGATAGCCGCAGACTCAAACGTCAAAAAGAAAACGCAGACCAAATTCGGCGGACTTTGCCGCGAGAGGATGGCGGACGGCGAGGCTATCAGCTATATGGTCAACACCACCTCCTGCGATCATCCAAGAATATCGGCACGGGAGAGACGCAAGCTGTCCTCTGTACGTGCCGTGGCGGGAAGCATGCCGTATAACGTCGCAGTATCGGATAAGGTATACGTTGTAGAGAGCGACAAGCTCTATATCTCGGAGAATGGCAGCCGTACCGAGTGCTGTACGCTGTACTCCGAATCGGATAAAAGGATAGTCTGCTACGACAAGGATCTTATCATTATTCCCGACTATATCCACTATAACGGAGCTTTCGGGTATACTACGAAAATGCGTATCTCAACTGACGTTATCAAAGCAACAATAAGCGGCAATTCGCTTGTCGCCGACTCCGTCGATCTTGAGAATATAGGCTTCAGAATGGGTGACGGCATAACGGTTACCTCTGTTGCAAGCACGCTGTCAAGCTACGTGTTCACACTAAACTCTACCGTTTATTTCGTCGACGGAAAAGCCCTGTATATCGACGGCACTTTTCCGCGCGACGGAGAATATATGCTTCGTGTCAGACGTGACATGCCCTCACTTACCCACGCCGTGTGCATGGGTTCTCGAATGTACGGCACGTCGGGGGCTAACGTCAACATATCTGAGGAAGGAAATATCTATAATTGGAAAGGGAAAAGGGGACTTGACACCGATCCCGTGACCCTGCCGTCAGCTTCTGTCGGTAGCTTTACCGCCTGTGCCGAATGGAACGGTTATATCATCTTTTTCAAGGAAAACTCCATCTGCAAGCTGCTTGGAGGCAAGGCATCAAATTACGTTTTGTCCGAGGTAACAGCCCCCGGCATCCCCGAGGGTGGGCATAAAACGCTGGTATCTCTTGGCGGCTCGCTCTACTACTGCGGTACAATGGGAGTTTATAAGTACGACGGTACCCATCCCAAGCGGATAGATCAGGGCGCGCTTCCTGACGGCTTGAAGGCGACTGCAGCCGCCACTGACGGAGAAAGATATTATCTTGCGGCAAACGGTAACATCTACGTCTACGACCCGATAAGGCAGATATGGAGTGCTGAGTCGAGCGGAACTATCGTCAGTATGGCCGGCAGAGCGGGCGAGGTATATATGCTGACGTCGGGAGGACTGCTTTTTGCCTCCGGAAGTACGGCAGAGGGCGAACTTGAGGACGCGACAGACGCACGGCTGTCCTTTGGATACGACGACGGCGGCGCGGCGGAAAAGAAATCCCTTTTATCCTTGAGCCTTACCGCATTCCTTGAATTCGGAACGAATTTTGAGGTGCTTGCAGAATTTGACGAGGACGGCGAGCAGGTGCTTATAGGAAGCAGTACAGGACGGGGCGCGTGGGAAAATCTCACCTACATGTGTCCGCCCAATATCTGCAGCGGATTCCGAATACATATTCATTCCTACGGTGATTTTACGTTGGCTTCGCTGACGCGCAGCTATCGCATCATAGGATAAGCGGGAGGGATAGATATGAATTCGCACGACGGACCGAGAGGGTACAATCATCACTCGACCGACAGAGAATATTCCGCCGAGCTTTGCGACGAGCGACACGACAGGCTGGATTTTGATATCCGCCATGTGGAGGAAAAGCTTGAAAAGCTGGAGATCTGCACGGTTAAATTGACGGATATGATCGAGCGGCACGATAAGATGATAGACGCCCAGCAGGAAAAGCTGGGTGCTATCGAAAAAGCGCCAATAACCCGACTGCAAAAGCTTTTGTGGTATGCCGTCAGCGCGGTGGCAGGTGCTTTGGCGGTTGCACTTACGGATTATATCGCGCTTTGATGCACACAGCCCCGTATTGCGGAGATATCTGCGGTACGGGGCTTTAAAGCCAAATATTATACTCTATTTTTGAAGCCGTGTCAATGCTTTTTTTAAGATTTCAAACATTCTGCCTTTTGCACAAATAAAAAGTTTTTATTTGTTTATTTTGGTGCTTGAAAAACGGATTTGTGTATTGTATAATTATCGGACAAAAGCAAAACGCTTTTGAAATATGCAAATATTGAATAGCGCGAATGCGCCGAGGTATTGCTATGAAGGAAACAGGTATATCATTTAAACGTGTCTATAATTTCAAGGATCCCGACGCTCGCGGCAGAACGTCACTTCTGATATGTACTGTGCTTTCGGGAATAATAGCCCAGCTCGTTGGCGGAATGTTTTATACCGCATTTCTGACAGAGCATAATATAAACACCGTCTCAATTGGTATTTTGTCGTTTTTACCGTATATTGCAAACCTTGTAGTTATCTTCGTACCGTCACTGCTCAATAAATTTCCGAAGCGGCGGGGAATACTTGCATTTGTCAAGATAATGTACTATCTGTGCGTTACCGTGGGTATAACGCTTTTGCCTACGCTTGTCAAGAATGAAAGCGCAAGACTTCTGGGACTTGTAATAATCACCTTTGTATCACACGTATTCAATGCGGTTGCCAGCGTAGGCTATACCGCGTGGCACGTAAGCTTTTTGCCGGAGGAATACAGAGCCTATCAGCTCTCTGCAGGTCAGTTTGCGTCTGCTTTGATATCGGGTATATTCGTACTTGCCTCGGGGGCTATATCGGATATGCTTGTTTCTATGGGAGGCGCGCGGATAGGCTTTATTACAGGACTGCGATACTTTGCGCTTCTCATCGCCGTATGTGACGTGATTTGTCTTTCCTTGCCTCGTGAGATTGAGTATAAGAAAGCCGACACCCCTCATCTCATAGACGTTTTCAGCAAACCGTTTAAAAACAAAAAATATATGTTGACGATGCTCATAATTTTCGCATATAATTTTGCAACGGGTATACATTCCAGCTTCGCGCAGGTATATATGCTTCAGAATATTGAAATATCGCTTTTCTTTTGGAATTTTCTGATATGTACCTACGGATTGTTCTTTATATTTTTCACGGGCTTTTGGCAAAAGCGGATAAAAAAGACGTCGTGGTTTACAACGTATGCGATTTCAATGCTGATATTTGCACCAATGCAGATACTATACGGCTTTGCTCAGCCCGATACCCACGTACCAATGCTTTTGTTTGTTAAATTTTCCCAACACTTTGCGGCGGTAGGAGTTAATGTTACGTTTGCTAATTTTCAATATATACATTTGCCTGTAGGTGACAGAGAGAATTATACATCATTTTATCTTGTGTTAGTATATACCGCGTCCTTGCTCGGCACTGTTTACGGAACGATTTTTACAAGCTTTACAGAAAATTTTTCCTTTACAGCGTTCGGATACACATACCAAACGGGAACACCGCTTCTGATAATTATGAGCGGAGTTATTATGCTGGGAACGGCAGTCTATGCGCTTGCTTTCCGTAAAAAGCTGGAGCCTGACCGCTTGGCGGAGTGAAATCCGCCTGTGGCGACACCAAGGGTGTCATCCTGAGCGAGCGTTAGCGAGTCGAACCCGAAGGGCGCGCAAGCTGGATAAATAACCGAGTGGTAAAGAAGAAAGAATAAATATCGGAGTGGGTAATGGTCCCACGGGGATTATAGAGATGGTTTTTGTTGTCATCATACGAAACAAATCCAAACCAAAAAATACTTCAAGTTCTTTGGGATCAAACCCTTTCTCGAAAGAAAGGGTTTGCAGGGCGCGGGACAGAGTCCCGCATATACTAAAAATCATACAATAAAAATCAGGGGCTTCTGACGAAGCCCCTTCATGGTTTACTGCTGTTGCATAGCGCGACGCTTGCGCATCATTTCCTTCATACGCAATTCGGTATTAAGGATGACCTTACGCAGACGAATGGATTTGGGAGTAACCTCGATAAGCTCGTCCTCGTTGATGAACTCAATAGCCTCCTCCAGCGTCATAATGACGGGGGGGGTGAGGAGCAGCTTTTCGTCCGCACCCGAGGAGCGGATAGCGGTAAGGTGCTTTTCCTTACAGGGATTGACCGCAATATCGTCGTTCTTGGGATTCTCGCCCACGATCATACCCTCGTAAACGGGAGTCTGAGGTCCAACGAACATTCTGCCGCGCTCCTGAGTGTTGAAAAGACCGTATCTCGTGGTCTCACCTGCCTCGGAAGCGACGAGAGAGCCTGTAAACCTCATAATTATCTCACCGCGGTAGGGCTGATAGCCGTCAAAAATAGAGTTGAGCGTACCCTCGCCGTGAGTAGCGGTCAAAAATTCGGAGCGATAACCGAACAGACAACGGGTGGGAATGATATATTCAATTCTCATACGGTTGCCCGAGCCGAGAGGAGTCATTTCAATAAGATCGCCCTTGCGCTGTCCCAGCTTTTCAACGACCGCGCCAACGTAATCGTTGGGGACGTCCAGCGTTACGCGCTCCATAGGCTCGCATTTTTCGCCGTCGATCTCCTTGAACAGCACACGGGGATTGGAGCAGGTAAGCTCATAGCCCTCACGGCGCATGGTTTCGATAAGGATGGAAAGATGCATCTCTCCTCTGCCCGCGACCTTGAATTCGTCGGTGGTGTCACCGTCGGACACGCGCAGGGAAACATCCTTGAGAAGCTCGCGGTAAAGTCTGTCGCGGAGCTGACGGGAGGTAACAAACTTACCCTCCTTGCCCGCAAGCGGGCTGTCGTTGACCGAGAAGGTCATTTCCAGCGTAGGCTCGCTGACCTTTACAAATTCAAGCGGCTCGGGAGTGTCAAGAGCCGTCACGGTGTCGCCGATAGAAATATCAGCTGCGCCCGAGAAGCACACGATATCGCCAACCGTAGCGCTTTCAACGGGGGTGCGAACAAGCCCCTCAATCTGCATAACAGTCACTATCTTTGTGCGCTTTTTGCTTTCGGGAGTGAAGAAATTGCATATAGCCGCCTCTTGGTTGACCTTCAAGGTTCCGCGCTCAATGCGACCGATACCGATACGTCCGACGTAGTCGTTGTAGTCGATAGAGGACACTAAAAGCTGAAGCGGCTCGTCAGGATCGCCCTCGGGGGCAGGAATATAGTCCACGATAGTTTCAAACAGGGGAGTGAGGTCAACACCCTCATCGTCGGGAGAGCGGGTAGCCGTTCCGTCGCGTCCCGAGCAGTAAAGGAAGGGCGAATCCAGCTGTTCGTCGTTTGCGTCAAGGTCGAGCAGCAGCTCAAGCACCTCGTCCTCGACCTCGCCAAGACGCGCATCTGGCTTGTCGATCTTGTTAATGCAAACAATGACACGGTGATTGAGCGCAAGTGCGCGCTGAAGCACGAAGCGAGTCTGGGGCATGGGACCCTCTGCTGCGTCAACAAGCAGAATAACGCCGTTTACCATTTTGAGAACGCGCTCCACCTCGCCGCCGAAATCCGCGTGACCGGGGGTATCTATAATGTTTATCTTAACGTCCTTGTAATGCACGGATGTATTTTTTGCAAGGATGGTGATGCCGCGCTCGCGCTCGAGTGCGCCAGAGTCCATAACACGGTTTACTGTTTCCTGATTGTCGCGGTAGATGCCGCCCTGCTTCAAAAGACCGTCAACAAGGGTGGTCTTTCCGTGGTCAACGTGGGCGATTATTGCAATATTTCTGAGATCGCTTCTTATCACTGTTTTACGTCCTTTCAGTAGTAGAGGTAGGTGGATTTAGTGAAGTCTTGTTCCCTCGGGAACGATGTCGTCAACGAAAATTACCTGACAGCCGCAAGCGTTGTTGGTAGCCGCCAGCAGCATACCGTTGCTGGTAACGCCCGTAATACGCGCGGGAGCAAGGTTTGCAAGCACGATTATCTTTCGACCCACAAGCTCGTCGGGGGTATAGTCGTGCTTGATGCTGGAAACGATGACTCGCTCGCCGATACCGTCGCTGAGTGTCAGCTTGTAGCAGTTGTGCGATTTGCGGATCTCCTGGCACTTGATTATCTTGCAAACGCGCAAATCCATCCTGCCAAACTCGTCAATGCTTACCTCCTCGGTGGAGATGGGGGAGACGGGATCGGGCTCGCCGTACACCTTTTCCTCAACCACGGGAGCTGCCGCCGCCGCTGCCGCCTCGTCAGCTGCGATCTCGTCATCCGTTCTCGCATAAGAGAAATCAAGCAGTCCTACGTACTGCTCGGGATCGATAGCGTACAGGAACAGATACAGACGCGGACCTCTTTCCTTGTCAATGAGCAGACGGTATACGTTCTTGAAGAACGCACCTTGATGACCCTTAAGCTCCTTGTCGGGCAGGTTCTCTCCAAATACGCGCTTGGGGATGGCGTAAAGCTCGGAGTTCAGCTCGTCAAGGGAGTAGCCACCCTTTGCAAGATACTCGTGGAGCAGTGCGATCTCGCGCTTCTCATCGTCGGAAAGTACTTCGTATACTTCAAAGTTTCGAGTCTGGCGCAGGCGGTTCACCTGGTCGGGAGCGCACTGCTCCAGCCAATATTTAGCTCTGTCAAGACGGTCTGCGAACTGCTCTGCCTTGTAGGGCGTGCCGATCTTCTCGAAAACGGTTTCGAGCATGGGCACGTTGAAGTTCACTATGGAACCGAGCTGAACGAGCAGGCTCATGGGAACGGTCTCAATTTCGTTGCCCTCAATGTGGCAAAGCTCCATAATGTCGCAAATAAGGTCGGATGCCTTGCCCTCGCGCACATCGGTCAGCATCTTGTCAAACTCAAAATACTGACGCAGGATTCCGTCGTCAAAGCAGATATCAAATGCCTTTACGGGGTCGGTCTTTGCGTACAGCCACAAAAGCACCTCGGGCTGATACAGCTTAAGCAGAGTTTCGGGGGTGAGGTTAAGTCCGGAGGAGCTGGACATCTTGCCCGTCATGCCCTTGATTCCGATAAACTCGTATCCCTGATAGATGGGTGCGTCGTGACCGAATATCTTTTTCGCGATAAGCTTGGAGTTGTTGTAAGAGCCCGTGGGAGCGGAGTGATCCTTTCCGCCCGGCTCGAAGTCAACGCCCTCGTATCCCCAACGCATAGCCCAGTCAACCTTCCAGCCAAGCTTGCAGTTGAAGTTCTCAAGGAAATTGAAATGTCCCTTGTGACCGCAACGGCAGGTATAGTCCGCCTCCGTTCCGTCCTCGGAGAAGGAGGTGATTGTGGTGAAGTCGGTGTGACACTGAGGGCAGAAGATGCTGACGGGGGAGTAAACAGCCTTCTCCGCATCATGCTCTGCGCGTCGCTCCTCTTCGGATTTGGACATATCCTTGGTCTTGAAGGAGTCAAGTATCTCAAATATTTCCCCACGCTTTTGGATAGCGGTGATCAGCTTGTCCGTGTATTTGCCCGAGCGGTACATTTCCGCCTGATGACGGCAGTCGAGCTTAATGCCGAAGGGAGCTATGCCGTTGAGGAATTCCTCCTCAAAATGCTCGGCGTAGTTCTTGTGACAGCCCCAAGGGTCGGGCATGTCAACGTAAGGACAACCGATGTATTTGTCGTAGCTGTCGCCAACGACCGCCTGAACATTTGCGGGGATCTTACGGCAACGGTCAAACTCGTCCCAAGAGATAAGCAGGCGAGCCTTCTTGCCGCGCTTCTGCAAGGATTTAACAACGAAAAGGGGAGTGGCAACGTCACGGAAGTTACCGATATGGATAGAGCCGGAGGGGCTTACACCTGCCGCACAAACGTACTCCTCCTTGTCGGGATTTTTCTTGATAATTTGCTCTGCAATTTCATCTGACCAATGCATAACTTACTCCTTAAAGCTGAATTTTTATGTACAAATTTTTTTACAAATAAAAATCGCGTCTGCGACACAACATACTATTATAACACATATTTATATACAATTCAATAGACAAATGTAAAAAATGTTTTCGACGTCGCCGAAAAATATGGTGCAATTTGCAAAAAAAACGCTATGCTGGGCGAATGCCTCAAATGTGAAAATTTAACTCTACATAAAACGGTACAGACAAGGCAAACTAACTGTGAGCGGAGTATAGCGAAAAACAAACTCCGTCACAGGCGGCGAGATTTCGACGTCGGAAAGGACACAAGAAAATGATAATGGACAGAATTGCGCTCATTATTTCTATAATCGGTGCGCTTAACTGGGGTAGCATAGGACTTTTCCAGTTTGACCTTGTCGCATGGATCTGCGGCGGTATGGACAGCCTTGCAGCGCGCATTATTTATACGGTCGTTGCTCTTGCGGGAATTTGGTGTATTTCGCTTCTTTTCCGCGCGAGAGAGGAATTTGACTCAATCGAAGATTGACACAGAAAAATCCCGCCGTGCGGAATTAACCGCACGACGGGGTTTTAGTTGAATGTTGAAAATTAAAAATGGAAAATTTATGTGGTTTTTGATGATGAAAAGCGTACGTTTTCAATTAAATATCGCGGTGGATAAGGGACCCACGGGGGTTATAGAGATGGCTTTTGGTGTAACCGTCTAAATAAATCTGAACAACAAAACAATTGTAGGAAAGTTCTTTGGGGTCAAGCCCTTTTTTTTAAGAAATGGCTTGCAGGGCGCGGGACAGCGTCCCGCATATATCATTTTTTCTTAACATTATCCCAATACGCCTTGGCGGCTTGTTCAGTTTTGTTTTCGCCGGGGACGTAGTATATTCTGTCCTTGAGGCTATGCGGCAAATACTGTTGCTCTACATAGTGATTTGGGTAGTCGTGGGGATAGATGTAGCCCTTGAAAAGGGGACTTTTGAGGTGAGTGGGGATATCCTTGCCGAGTCCCGCCTTGACGTCCTCGGACGCGGCGGCAAGAGCCATATACGCCGAATTGGATTTAGGGGCGGTAGCAAGCAGGAGCGCGGCGTTGATGATGGGGATACGCGCCTCGGGAAGCCCAAGCTCACGCGCTGACATACAAAGCGAATGAACGATAGCCGCCGCCTGTGGGTAGGCAAGTCCGATATCCTCGCTGGCAATAACCTGAAGCCGGCGGCAAAGAGAAATGATCTCGCCGCATTCCAGCATTTTTGCAACGTAAAAGGCAGTCGCGTCGGGATCAGAGCCGCGAATGGACTTCTGCAGACAGCCGAGAAGGTCGTAATGAACGTCGTCGTCGAAGTTGGCGACGCCGCTGTCAAAGTCGGAAACGCACTCCTTGGTGATAGCAAAATTTGTCTGCTCCGACGTTGCGTAATACGTGTTTTCAAGAAGCACCACAGCGCGTCGAACATCTCCGCCAGATAAGCCGGCGATCTTTAAAGCCACATCCTCGTCAAGCGTGACTGACGAGGCGTATGTAGTGTTGAGATAGTCAAGCGCGCGATAAAGCATGGGGAGTATGCTCTGCGGCATAACGGGCTTGAATTCAAACAGGGAGGAACGTGAAATTATCGCGTTGTGAACGTAGAAATGCGGGTTTTCGGTGGTGGACGCGATAAGCGTTATGCGCCCGTCCTCCATGTATTCCAGCAGGGATTGCTGCTGCTTTTTGTTGAAGTATTGTATTTCGTCGAGATACAATAGAATGCCGTTTGAGCCGAACAGCCCACCCGTTTCCGAAAGTATGCTTTTGACGTCGGACAGCGAGGCGGTGGTGGCGTTGAGCTTGTGAAACTCCATCCCCGACATTTTAGCAATAATTGACGCAGAAGTAGTCTTGCCCGTGCCGGGAGGACCGAAAAAAATCATATTGGTAATTCTGCCCGCAGCCAGCATACGGCGTAGCACTCCGCGCGGACCGAATAAATGCTCCTGACCTACGATCCCGTCAATATCAGACGGTCTTATCGCATCAGCAAGAGGGGATTGAACCATGGATCTCGCTCCTTTCCTAATTTGAAAGCTCTTTCTACATTCTACCACAACCGCCGCCGTTTGTCAATCGACAAGCAAAAATATGACACAAAAACTTGAAATTTCCGAAAAGTTCGCGCCTTCTTAATGAAAACTTAATAATCTGCGCCCCAAAATTTATAAAATGGCTATTGATATGTTATAAAATATATGTTATAATGTAATTTGAGTTTTACGATGGACGTATTTTGTCGAAAGGCGGCGAAAAATGAATAAAAAGATAGACCTCATCCTCGCATCCGCATCACCGCGAAGAAGCGAGATACTTACCTCGCTCGGCGTGGAGTTCCGAGTGCTTGTGTCGGATGCCGACGAGTCCTCCGACGCAACCGACGCAGGTGCGCACGTTGAGAATATAGCACGCGCCAAGTGTCTTGCCGTGGCAGACTCCCTTGGCGGAGTGGAGAATATAGACGGCAACACAATGATACTCGCCGCAGATACGCTTGTGGTAGCGAACGGTGAATTTTTGGGCAAGCCCGCAGACGCCGAGGACGCCGCGCGTATGCTGCGCAGACTTTCGGGACGCGAGCATTTCGTTGTAACGGGATTTGCCGCTTGCCTTGACGGGCGTGTGAGGGTGTCACACGAAAAAACCGTTGTCAGATTTGCGGAAATGACAGATGCGGATATAGACGGCTACATAGGTAGCGGTGAGCCCTTCGGAAAGGCGGGAGCTTATGCCATACAGGGGAGAGGCGCAAGATATATCGAGGGCATCACGGGCGATTATTTCAACGTCGTCGGTCTGCCCGCGCATAAAATTTTTGATTTCGTAAGACGGGAGTTCGGTATCGAGCTTTGACGCCGAAAGCACTGACTTGATTTTTGCTGAAGGGAGGAATGTCTATGGCACGGGTCGTGGGACTTGATCTGGGTACGGCATACACACGTATCTGGCTGGACGGAAAAGGAATAATACTGCGTTGCCCCTCGGCTGTTGCTATGGACAGTCAGACTCACGATATAGTGGCGGTGGGTGAGAAGGCGCGGATGATGCTGGGCAAAACACCTGAGGATATCCTCGCTTACAGCCCCGTTAAGGACGGCACTGTCGCCGATTTTCAGGCGGCGGCGGGAATGGTAAACGAGTTTTTCTACAATAAGCATCTGTCCTCGCTGTTCAACCGCCCCGCGGTGATAGTTACGGCTCCGTACAGCATCAATGAGGTAGAAAGCCTTGCCGTTGAGAATGCAGTGCTGGAGGCGGGCGCAAGATCGGTGGCACAGATACCCGCCATATACGCGGCAGCGGTAGGTGCCGGACTTCACGTCAGCAGTCCGAGAGGATGCATGATAGTAAATATCGGTGCAGGCAGAGCAGAGGCGGCTATAATCAGCTCCTGCGGTATCATCCGAGCGCGCTCCATGAAGCTTGCGGGTGACAAATTCGATATGGCGATAAGCAATTATCTCAAAAAAAATATGGGAATACTTATCGGCGACCGCACGGCGCATAAGCTGAAAATAAACGTGGGAACGGCGTTGCCCTCTATTGACAGAGGCTACATGACAGTCCACGGGCAGAACGACCGCACCAAGCTGCCGCTCAGCCTTGACGTACATAGCTCGCATGTCAGTGAGGCGCTTGTGCCTTGTATAGAAGCAATCTCCCGAATGATTATGAGTACCTTTGACGGCGCGCCGCCCGAAATTATCGGCGATATATATAATTACGGATTTATGCTGAGCGGCGGAAGCGCACGGCTTCCGGGATTGCCCGAGGCGCTGTCAAGGAAAACGGGACTTCGCGTGACGGTGGCAAAGGATCCGCTTGACACCGTGGTTGCGGGACTTGGTACGCTTATAGCTAAGCCGCACCTTTACGGCGACTCGCCGCAGTTCAAAATAAAATAACCGAGGACAAATTCATGAGCGATGAAAATATGAGCTTTACACAAAATAACGGGAAGGAAAGAATGACACCTCCCACAATAGACTTTGTTTTGCTTGAAAAGGAAAATATCAGTCAGGCAAAAAGGGATTTTTCAGCCGTCGGGGTAGCACTCGCACTGCTCGCACTCGTGCGGCTTGCGGCGCAGACTGTGATGGTTGGAGTCATATACCTGTTCTTTCCCGCCACTATCGATGCATGGTGGATGAATTGGCTCTTGTCCATAGTTCCGCTTTACGTTTTCGCACTCCCCGTTTTTATGCTCGCTTTGCATAAGGTGAGAACCGCGCCGCACGCGGACACCTACCTTGTTAAGGGCAGGCTGGGTGAGGAGGACACGGTCCTATCCAAGCCGCGCTTTCGCGTGAAGGAGCTTTTGCTTTTTGCGGTGGCTTCAATGGGCGTCATGTATATCGGTAGCTATATAGGTGAGACGGTCATGTCCATTCTGTCGGTCATTATGGGCTACGATTACTCCTCCGCACTCGGAACTATGGTGGACGCAACGCCGCAGTGGTTTACTCTTATCATGACTTGTATTATCGCGCCCTTCGGCGAGGAGCTGATATTCCGAAAGCTGCTTATCGACAAAACGCGCAGATACGGCGACGCATTGGCAATAGTGATATCCGCGCTGTCCTTCGGTCTGTTCCACATGAACTTTTATCAGTTCTTTTACGCAGTGCTTATTGGATTTATAGCGGCTTATGCGTACACGCTGACGGGTAAGCTCAGATGGAGCATCGCCATTCACTCATTCGTAAACTTTATCGGCTCTATTGTTATCCCCGCCATGGCGTCGCACGTGGATTTCGAGGTGCTGAATTCGGGCGACTTGAACGCCATAGTAGAGTCGGTAACGGCGGCACCCGTGGGATATCTGCTTTATGCATTTGCTCTCCTTCTTACCTATGCGGCAGGAATTGCGGCAGTGGTGATAATTATACTGCATTTCAGAAAGCTGGCGCTGTCAAAGAGTAGGGTACGGCTCGTGACAGCTAAGCTGTCGAGCTTGGTTATAAATAACGGTGGAATGATACTTGCTATCATAGTGATGGGGTTGATGTTTGCACTGAATCTCTTGCCTGCGTAAGGAAGCTTTAAATTTTTTCGCGAAAGGAGTGTCGCAACGTGTATATCCATAACAAAAAAGTGGCGCGTATCGCGGCGCTTGGCGCTTTTTTCGCGATATGCTGTATAGTTTACATAGTACGTCTCGGCACTCTTGAGCTGAGCGGCGAAAATATCGGAGGTCATAAAAGCGACGGTACGACTCAACGCTCAGTTATCGTTCAGGCGCAACGCGGACAGATATACGACAGAGAGGGCAGAGTGCTGGTATCTAACAGCTATACCTACGATATAACCCTCGATTACAGCGTTTTTCCTAAGGAGGAATCCGAGCGCAACGGCGTTATTATAAGGGTGCTGGAGGCGCTCACAGCCTTTCGCGGCTATGCGGGATTTTCGGAGGAAAGATATCCTCTTGTAGGCGAGTACCCGAATCTTGAATACTCCGAGAGCGCATACGATACCGAGGGAAATACCTTTGCCTCGCTCGTCTACTTTATAGAGGAGAGCGGACTTCGAGCGGATGCTGTTGCCAAGCTGCGCAAGAG
The DNA here is from genome assembly GCA_015065065.1 of Oscillospiraceae bacterium. Classification (GTDB taxonomy): domain Bacteria; phylum Bacillota; class Clostridia; order Oscillospirales; family CAG-272; genus CAMEON01. The sequence continues at coordinate 50,109 of SVQX01000005.1, read as the reverse complement.
CGGATACAGCCGTGACGAGGCGGCTAAGGAGTTTGACCGCGATCCGTTGAAATACGTCAGCGCAGACGGTTTGGTGGGGTATATGACGGAGGAATACGGGCTTTTGCTCTCCGACGGCGATAGCGGCACGCGGTACTTTTCGGATTACGAGGTGGAGCTTTTGCTCATGATCCGATACAGTATGGTCATATCCGGCTTTTCACGCGCCAACGATTATACGTTTATCAAAAACGTCCCGCTGGATACCATTACCTCGGTGCTGGAATGGGGACTTGACGGCGTCTGGTATTCCGTTTCGGCGACGCGCGTTTATGAATACCCGGGATACGCCTCCCACATTCTCGGTCAGACAGGACCGATCTACGCGGAGGATTGGGAATACTACAAGGCGCAAGGCTATAATATGAACGCTACGGTCGGAATTTCGGGCTGTGAGCTTGCGTTTGAGGAATATCTGCGCGGCTCGGACGGTATCAAGGTGATCGTCGAGGATAAAAACGGCAACGTGGTGGACGAGTATATGAAGACCGAAGCCATAGCAGGGCGGGATGTGTATCTCACCATTGATATCGACCTGCAGATAGCCGCTGAGGATGGACTGAAGGATAATGTTGCGTACGTCAACGGTCTTTCCACGGGTACGGAAAGCCGCGCGGGTGCCTTGACGGCGATAGATCCGTCAAACGGCGAGGTGCTTGTGCTTGCGTCCTATCCCAGCTTTGATCTGACCACCCTTGGCGAGGATTACAATACTCTCGCCGCCGACGAGGCACTGCCACTGCTCAACCGAGCGCTTCAGGGGACGTATGCGCCGGGATCTACCTTCAAGCCGGGTGTGGCACTTGCCGCACTGTGCGAGGGAGTAGTCGGCGCGTCAACGCTTGTCGACTGTGAGGGCGTGTATAGGTATTACGATAGCTATCAACCGAAATGCTGGGTGTATAACAGCACCTCCAGCCCTATAAAAATGCACGGACCTATTAACGCAGTGGAGGCACTTGAGGTGTCCTGCAACTGCTATTTCTACGAGGTGGGCAGAGTTATGGGCATTCATTCTCTTAACCGCTATTCCAATGGCTACGGACTCGGACTGAGTACGGGAATAGAGCTTGCCGAGGCTGTGGGAAGCCTTGCAGGTCCTGCATACCGCGAGGACTATCACCTCATAGATTGGCAACCCACCGATACTATCGCTGCCGCTATCGGTCAGTCGGATAACGCATTCACGCCGCTCCAGCTAAGCTCATATATCTCCACCGTTGTCAATTACGGAACAAGATACAGAACGCACCTTTTGCTTAAGGTGGTGGATTTTGCAACCGGAGAAGTGGTCTATGCCCCCGAGGCGGAAATAATGAGCGCTATGGAATTGCCCGAGCAGCACGTTTCCACCGTAATTCGCGGAATGGAAAGAGTGGTGTCAGAGGGGGATACCGTCGGTTACTTTATGCAGGATGTTCCCGTCACCGTGGCGGGTAAAACGGGTACTGCTCAGGTTGGCGGAAATCAGTCGGATAACGGACTTTTCGTTTGCGTTGCGCCCTCACGAGCGCCCGAGATAGTTGTAAGCTCGGTGGTCGAGCGGTGCGGAGGCGGATCTTATGCAGCGCTTGCCGCGGCGCGTGTGCTTGAAGAATACTATGCCCCAAGTGAGGAGGTCGTGGAGTAATGGAGCTTGAAAACAAAAGATTTTCCAAGAACGACGACGGTTTTGTATGCGAAAACTGCAAAAATACCGTACTGCCGCTTGGATATACCTCCCGCGACCATTGTCCGTTTTGTTTGTGGTCGCTTCATGTGGATATAAATCCGGGGGACAGGGCAAACCCCTGCCGCGGAGCTATGAAGCCCATATCCGCAGAGCCCGACAGTAAAAAGGGCTACGTTATAATCTATCAGTGTACCCGTTGCGGTGAAATACACCGAAACCGTGCCGCACTGCGCGACGGTCAGCAGACGGACGATATTTCGCTGATAATAAAGCTTACCGCCTGCGGTAAGCCCGAGCCTAAAAAACGCTCGGTGAGAAAGTAATTCAAGAGGTCGTTATGGAAAGATTGTTAAACGCGAGAGGTAAGCTTCTCGGTGTGGATTTCGGAGATAAAAGAACGGGACTCGCTATTTCGGACGAGCGGCGTACCGTGGCATCCGGTATCACGCAGATATCCGTCGGCGGTATGCAAAGAACTGCCGAGGCGGTGGCAGAGATCGCCCGCGAAAGAGGAGTAGTTGGCATTGTGGTAGGTCTGCCCGTCAATATGGACGGCTCGCACGGACCACGCACCGCACACGCGGAAAAGTTCGCACGCCTGCTTTCCGAGGCGCTTGGTGACAGTAATATTGCCGTCTGCATGATGGACGAGCGTATGACTACCATGGCGGCATCCCGATACCTTAACGAAACGGATACGCGAGGCAGCCGCCGCAAGGGAGTGATAGATACCTTGTCGGCGCAGATAATATTGCAGAACGCGCTGGATAAGCTGAAATTTATGGCTGCGGCGCACGGCGAGGAGGCTTGACAAGTGTATAAGAGCAGGGGAATAAGAATAGTCGGATACGTCTTAAAAGCGATCTGCCTTGTGCTGATATTCGGTACCATCGGAATACTTTTGTGGCGCATATTCTCGTCGGGAGACCCCGAGAGCATGAATCGCCTGCAGATCAACGATAAGCTTTGCGAGGCTTACGGCGAGCATGGCGAGGACTTAACTATGTATTGGCTGGAGCTTGAGGAAACAACAAGCGTTGTCAATAAAAACTACGGCTATTTCAGCGTCACGCGCGCACTGTTTATAGAGGAAGCAGAGCAGGTTCAGGTCACGTTCAGATACAACAATAGCACCATAAAACACCTCAAGGAGGACTACGGGCTCAGTGAAATGCCATCACGTGACGAGGAGCTGTATGACGTCAGCCTTGTGGTAGCCTACGACCTGACACCCGAGGATACCTCGGACAACCTGAAAAGTGAGGAGGGAAGCGTTGAGCTTGTGCGCTACTATCCCACCTCGTCCGAGAGTGACAAAAAGAACGTATACAATTATCGCAAACTGGTCTTTGACGGTGTGGATATGAACGCATCTCCCAACCGAGTGCTTGCAGTCTATGTGGATATCTACTACAACAAGGACATCAACTACGACAAGGATTCTTACGGTACGCTGTGCGTTTACGATTACATTACAGAGGAAAAATACGGCAGAAAGGATTTTGAGTTTTCTGCCGAGGACATAAAGGCTATCAAGGCGTATGCGCCGAAGATCAAGGAGTAAACGTCCTTTGAAAAGAGGTGAGAGGTATGACTATCATCAAGAAGCAAGCGAGCGGTAGTATAAGTGCCGCCGCAGACGACAGAATAGGGCTCTTGCAGGAGAGAGTGCTGTCGCGCAAGGGAATAATAGGCTGCTCAAACGGATATACCGTTGCCCGATACGAAAACGGCAAAATATTCTACGCGGGCGAGAACAGATGGGGGCAGGAGGAATGTACCGGATGGACGGACGTTATCAGTATATCCGTCGCCCATGAGTACGTGCTTGGACTTTTGTCCGACGGAACTGTCCGCGCGGCAGGCTACGACTCTCACGGACAGCTTCAGATAAGCCGCTTTTCCTGCGCGCGCAGTGTGTCTGCAGGACGCTACCATTCTGCGGCTATCATACAGAACGGACGTGTGGTATGTGCGGGAGATAACAGCCACGGTCAGTGTGATACCTCCGAGTGGGAGGACGTGTGCGACGTTGTCTGCGGAAAGAATTTTACTCTGGGGCTTATGCAAAACGGAAGGGTTTTGTATGCGGGTAGCAGTCGCGCTATGCGAGCGAGATTTTCTCATTGGAATAAGATTGCGGGACTATTTGCTGACGTTTCAGGCGAGCGGATATACGGTATCCGCGCAGACGGAACGGTGGTGTCGAATTCCTTGCTTCCTCCCGAGGTGAAGAAGTGGAAGAACCTTGTGTATCTTTCGGTTGCCGACGGAGCTTACGCTGGAATAACGCTTGGCGGAACCGTCAACGTCTACGGAAACGGCGACCTTGAAAAAATGCTGTCAAATAAGGCTGAGGAGTTCGTTGCCGTGTCTATGTCCGGCGACCACTCCGCCGCCGTCAACAGCACGGGACAGATATTGACCGTTGGAGACAATCACTTCGGTCAGTGCGATACACGTCACCAAAAGCCGCTGTTTGACGACTTTACAGAGCTGTGCGCAAATATGCAAGCGGCACGCCGCCGTCGCCGTCAGCGCGAGCTTGAATATAAAAAGCGCGAGTGCGAGGCAGAGAGATTTTCCCGCCGTATGGCTTGCAGTGAACGAATAAGCGTGGGTATCTCCGCCATGGGCAGAGTTTATACCACGGGTAGCTTCAAGGACGTCAAATCATGGTCGGACGTTACCACTATAAGCTGTGGCAACGCACATATCCTTGCCCTTCATTCGGATGGAACGGTCAGTGCGTCCGGAAACAATGTAGAGGGCTGTACTGCCGTGTCCGAATGGCGCTGTATAGTTGAGATACTTGCGGGTAAATATCACTCACTTGCCCTCTCCTCGGACGGCAGAGTGCTGTTCACGGGACAGAATTACAATAATCAGGGCGACGTGAGCTCGTGGAGCGGTATCAAGCATATTTTCGGAACGGATACCTATACTCTCGGACTGCGCTCCGACGGCAGTGTGATATCTGCGGGACGCGGACTTCCTTGCGCCAAGGACGTGCTTGAAAGTGGGGAATGGAAAGATATAGTTCATATAGTCCCCACCGATAGCCATATCGCCGCATTGCGTGCCGACGGTACGGTGGTCACCGCGGGTAACGCTTCGTATATGAGCCGATTTGCTTGCAGTACTGCCGATTGGCAGGGTGTCAAGTCCATAGCCGCAGGTAACGGCTTTACGGCGGGACTTTGCTACGGCGGCAGAGTGCTTGCTGTGGGTGAAAATACATTCGGTCAGTGTGATACTCAAAATTGGAGTAACATCGTGCACATATCAGCAGGACGCACGTCGCTTGTGGGACTTTGTGCCGACGGAAAGGTCTATTCTGCGGGCGCGCAACGTATAAGCGCAGAGCAGGCAAGCCGAATGTTTGATTCTCCAAATCTTGTGCGCGGCGAGCGGCAGGGAGTCAATTACCTTCGCTGTAATACCGATATGCTGTCGGATATAGTGGCGATAACGTGTGCTCCCGAGCATACCCTCGCCATTGATAAGGGAGGACAGATGTTTGCCCTCGGACTTGACGGCGACGGTCAGTGCGCGGTGTCCGCGTTCACAATGTTCAGCAACATATCCCAGTACGATAAGGGTGTCGGCTATTATAAGAGTCGCGCAAGCGAGCAGGAAATATTTGCAAGTGATGAAAATACCGCCGAGGCTGACAGCGCTGACACAGCACACGGCGGGGTAAAGGGAACGGCACACGAAAATCTTATTTACGATTCAAATAGATATACGAGCTTGATCGCGGGCGGTGAGGACCACGTTACCGTGGCGGACGACGAGGGAAACGTGCGCTCATACTCATTCTCGGGCGGCGTGACCATTACAGAGCCGGTGACGGGTAAACGACCGATAAAGGTAGTTGCGGGCAAGGCGCACAGTGCGGTGCTTTACGAAAACGGCGACGTGCGCTTGCGCGAATCCTTTGATTCACAGCTCAATCCCGCTATGGTGCTTCCGCCGTGGTATAATTCAATTGGACTTGTCAAGGCTGTTGACATCTGTGCAGGTGACAGACATACCGCAGTATTGCTGGAGGACGGCACTGTCAGAGCTATGGGAAGTAATAAGTTCGGTCAGTGTGACGTGTCCGTTCTGACGGGCATAAAAGCTCTTGGCGCAGGCTCGGCGCATACGGCGGGACTTACGGAGAGCGGCGAGGTTATTGCGGTCGGCTCAAAAAATCGCGAGATCGCAATAAAGGCTCGCTCGGTGGCTCACGCTCCCGTCTGGAATCCTTGCCATACGCAGAGGTGGAGTGACGTTGAAAGCATTGAATGTACTGCCGATATTACTCTCGGCATCAAGAGCGACGGCGACGTGCTGGCTGTGGGCGGCAATAACTTCGGTCAGTGCCGCACGGGATTTTGGCATAACGTTATAGCCGTCAAGACCTCGGGCAGACATACTGCCGCATTGCGTGCCGACGGCCGCGTTGAGGCTATCGGATGCAACGAGCGCGGAGAATGTAATACCTCCGAATGGAAAAACATTATAATGCTTGCCCTGCACAGCGGTGTAACCTATGGTCTGAGTGCCGACGGTCATCTCAGTGTGGCTGGATATTGCGATTGCAATACTAATATCGGAGTCGCTTGGCGTGCGGTGTTCTGCTTCGGTGCAAATCTTGTGCTGCTCGGTGCGGACGGATATTTGTATTATCATAGACTTGGCAGTAAAAAGGAATTGTCGCGTATAGAAACTATGCGTGTATTCACACCTCGTGCCGAGAACGGTATTATGAACCGTGTCGGCAAGGCTTCGGGAATGGTTGATGTCTTGAATGTTGCAAAAATGACAAGACGGAGGATCGCCGTGGGACTGACCCATGCACTCAAGCTTCGCCACGACGGTCACGTGCGCGCCTACGGTTCCAACGTAGCAGGGCAGTGTGACGCACGCGGTTGGGAGGATATAGCCTCTCTGTCTTGCGGATTGTATTTCAGCGTGGGACTTACGGCGAGCGGTAAGGTATGCTCGTCGGGTAAGGATGCCGTAGCATCCACGGACGGCAATAATACCTCGCGTTCCATAGCGGACGAGCTGAATTTCCTGCTTTACAGCGTGGATATCAGCCTGCCGCAGGATAGCGGCGGGGACGACGAGCTGGATGCAGCCTATACGCTTAATGACAGTCAGCTTCACTACGTCAGCCTGTCTGCGGGCGGTAATTTCGTCGCGGCGGTAAGAAGTGACGGGCGTGTGTTCGGAGTGGGCGACAACAACTTCGGGCAGTGCGATCTTAACCGAATAAGAAACGCCGCTGAGGTGGCTTGCGGTACTCACCATACGGCAGTGCTGTTGCGTGACGGCAGAGTGGTCTGCGTGGGCGATAACAGCTTTGGTCAGTGCGATACGCAGTGGTGGCGCAATATAGTTATGCTATCCTGCGGAGAGAACCATACCGTGGGACTCAAGGCAGACGGTAGCGTCGTAGCCACGGGCGACAACGGACTTTCCCAATGCAACGTGTCGGATATTCCCCTTGGCGTGTCTGTGACTGCTATGCCGGAGGCTACTCTTATAATTCTGCCCGACGGTCGCGTGGAAATACGCGGCGGCAGGGGAGTAATGAATAAATTTGTGGCATCCTTGCGTGAAACAGTTGCCCTTGATGCCTGCGAATACCGTATCGGCGCGCTGTCCTCGGATGGCAAGCTGCATCTGTCTGACGAAAAATAAAATACATATAACCAAAGGAAAAATGACTAAAATGAACAGCGAAATTGCAGTGCTTATGGCGGCGGGACTCGGAACCCGTATGCTGCCGTTGACGAATACTACCCCTAAGCCCCTCATAAGGGTACACGGTACTCCCATGATCGAAACGGTCATAGGCGGACTTCTGCGCCGCGGAGTGTCCAAAATTTACGTCGTAGTCGGCTATAAGGGGGAGCAGTTTGCGTACCTCTCCGATAAGTATGACAACGTAGAATTTATCCAGAACAACGACTATATGACAAAAAATAATATCTCCTCTATCTATGCTGCAAGAGGCGTTATGGGTAAGGGCGATTGCTTCGTCTGTGAGGCAGACCTCTATCTTTCAGACCCTTCTATATTCGATAAGGACAGCTTTGACGGCGAGTCCTGCTACTTCGGCAAAATGGTCAAGGGACATTCGGACGACTGGGTATTTGACCTTGATAGGGAAGGTTATATCAGCCGTGTCGGCAAATACGGCGACAATGCCTATAATATGGTCGGTGTGTCCTACTTCAAGCAAGAGGAGGCACAGAAAATAGCCGATTACGTTACCGAGGAGTACGCGAAGGAGGAAAGCGCACAGCTTTTTTGGGACGACGTCGTCAATATGCACCTCGACGCTCTCCGCCTGACCGTGCATCCCGTCAAAGCGGGACAGATTACCGAGATTGACTCGGTGGATGAGCTTGCGGCTATAGACGACTCGTATGCCTGTGTGTCGGCAAAATAAACACACGAGCAATCCGAAATTCTCGCAAACACTATTGACAAAAAAGCAATTTTGTGTTAAAATTTAAAAAGCAAACAACCTACCCGACGGAGGATAGACCAAAATGAAAAATTTCCACGTCAATACAGAAATATTTTTCGGCGAAAGAGCACTTGAAAGACTTGCACAGCTGGAATATGACCGCGTTATTGTCATTGCTGACCCATTTGTGGTCACCAGCGGACTTATAGCGCTTGCTACGTCGCGCCTTGACAGCGCCAAGATCGAATATACTATCTATACCGACGTCGTGCCCGATCCGCCTATTGATAAGGTGATCGGCGGCGTTACCGAGGTGCTGAAGACCCGCCCGCCGTGTATCGTGGCTATCGGAGGCGGCTCGGCTATCGACATGGCAAAGGCAGTGCGCAAGTTTGCAACTCAGATAGAGCCTGCTTACCGCCCGTCACTTATCGCTATACCCACCACCAGCGGCACGGGAAGCGAGGTCACACGCTTTGCGGTTATTACCGATCCCGCAGCAGAGCGCAAATATCCGCTTGCAAGCGAGGATCTTATCCCCGACGAGGCAATACTTGACGAGGAGCTTGTAAAGAGCGTGCCTGCGTCTATTACAGCCGATACGGGAATGGACGTGCTTACCCACGCTATTGAGGCTTACGTGAGTATCAATAATAACGAGTTTTCCGCGGCTCTTGCCGAGAAGGCAGTGGAGATATCGGGACAGTTTCTCATCCGCTCATACAGCGATTGCAACGATACCCACGCTCGCAGAAAAATGCATATCGCCGCTTGCCTTGCGGGACTTGCCTTTAACTCTGCATCCCTTGGACTCAACCACGGTATGGCGCACCAGCTCGGCGCGAATTTCCATATTCCTCACGGCAGAGCGAATTCGATACTTCTGCCGCATATCATTGAGTTTAACAGCGGAATCAGCCTTACCAGCCGCTCGCAGGACAATTATCCGCCTTGCGTGTTGAGATACTGTAATATGGCGAGAACGCTGGGCGTAAATAATATCAATAAGGTCACTACTGTCCGCTCGCTTATCAGCTATATTCATTTTATGGCGGCGGAAATGCATATTCCCGCGCGCGTGTCCGAGGCTGTCAATATTACGTGGGAGGAATACGAATCCCATATTGAAAGAATGGCAGAAGCCGCGCTTGAGGACGCCTGCACCGCAACCAATCCCCGTACACCTACCAAGGAAGAGGTTATGGAGATATACCGTAAGATCTGGTAAAGAAGAAAGAATAAATAATAAAGAATAATTTTGGATGATAACCGCGCCGACGAGCGCGGTTATCTGCATTTTTAATTAAAAAATAAAGCTTTTCGCCGTCAGCGAAAAGCTACCTCAATTATTCTTTATTATTTCTTATTTATTATTTAACAAAAAGCCTCGCTTCTCTCTGCATTCTTAGCGGAGAATTAGCAGCACAAAAACTTCGGCAGAGAACTTGTTTTCTCTGCCGATTTGTGTTATAATGGTGTGGGTGATGCAAATGGATAAAGAAAAAGAATTGCCGAAAAGAAAAGATATACGGCTCAAAAATTATGATTATAGTTCTCCCGGTGCATATTTTGTAACCATCTGTACGGAAGACAGAAAGAATTACTTTTGGAACGGGTCGATTGATCCGCAGACATTCAAATGGTGTTCCGTAGGGGCGAACTGTGTTCGCCCGCAAAATCTGCCGTTATCCAATATCGGCAAGACTATCTTAGACGAATTGGAAGTTTGGAATCAAGCGTATCCTGCGGTAACATTGTATTCTTACGTGATTATGCCGAATCACCTGCATATAATGGTTATTATTTCTGCCGATGAATACGGGCGACCACAGGTCGCCCCTACGGTGGAACGAATGGTGAAGCAGTTCAAAGGAGCGATCACAAAAAAGGTTGGTAAACCTATTTGGCAAAAATCTTTTATTGAACACGTGATACGAAATAAAAAGGATTACGAAACTCGATTGAATTATATTTACGAAAACCCTATCCGTTGGTATTACGACGAATTATACACAGAGGAATAAAGGGGTACGGGCTTTGCCCGACGCATTTGTAATACAAAGGCGAAACTGGCGATAAATTAGCGATAAATTAGATTGATAAATAAGAACTTAACAAAGGTGCATACAATATGAATCGAATTTCTTTAAACGAAGCAAGAGAAGTGTTTTTTTCTTCTGGAGCGCAGTATGTTTCACAGGAACAATCTTACATTTATTATGATAATTTTTCGGGAGAAGTTGCTCTTGACATATATATGACTTATGGGTGTCTTGTTGTAAAAAATGATTCTGACTGGCATATCCATGCCATAAGCGCTGAATCTGATCTTTCTTCTGCAATAGAAGAAGTATCAAAGTTTATGGCTTCAGATACTGAAAGCCTTATGGTACTTACTTGGAATAACATACCGGAAAAATTAAAGGACAAGCGAGGCGCATATAAACTTGCGCGAGAATATCTTCCATACAGCGACCAATCTATTCGTCAACTAACAATAGATGATTATGAGTGTGTTAAAAAGTGCTGTTCATGCGAGACCGACGATAATCAAATCGGTCAAAATATTGCCAGAGAATTTTTGACATATTACAGCGATTATATGAATGATACCCATACAGTAAATCTCGGATTGTTTATTGATAATAGTTTAGTTGGATTTGTGCAATCTTTTGAGCAAAAGAACCGTGGCATATCAACAATAAACATATATGTAACCAGAATGCAACGTAAAAAAGGATACGCTAAACGATTGCTTTCAGCGATATGTGCTACAAATGAAAACATAGTTTATTGTTATAGTTGTGTAAAAACTAATATAGCATCCTTTAACACTGCAAAATCATGTGGATTTCAATTTAAGGGAGCATATCTATCTATATGAAAGTCCCCGACAGACTTTTAAATCTGTCGGGGATTTATTTACCACGTCGCAATTTGCACACGTCCGTAGGGGTGTTCTGTGAACGCCTGCGGGCGAACACAGTTCGCCCCTACCGTGTGTTAGGTAAATATTTTGTGATTTCTCCGCTAATTTTGCACGCCTTTGGCGAGGCTTTTTGTTATTCCTTATCAGTGTTTCTCCTGTACTGTGAGAGCTGCTGCTTCTCCTTGGAGCTAAGCCGCTCGATCAGTGCCATATTTTCGATCATAAGCTTAACTATCTTGTCCAGCGCGGAATTTTCGGAGTAGTCGGCAACGCAAACGTAGTTGATTCTGTCGTCGTCAACAAGGGGTTTTACCGTTTCCGCCTTGCCCGTAGCATAAAGAGCGATGGACTTGCCGCCGCGCTCCTTTATCATCTTCATGCAGGGAATATCCGTCATTCCGTCGCCGATATAGATCATATTACGGTAATTGATATGTCGCAGACTTTCATCCTGCTCGCGGTTGAGGTCGTAGTCGTTTGTAACGTCGTGAACCCCCTTGGAAATGCGATAGATGTACTGAGTCTTCATAGTATAGTTGATTGCAAGCGCGGGCCAGATAGCCTCGCCGTTTTCGTCGTACATGTATCTGCAAGCGTAGACGCGCTTAAAGTATTTAGCGATAGGCGTACCCTGAATTATCTCGTAAGTTCCGGAGGAAATGATGTAATGCTCAATGGTAACGCCGAGGGACTCACCGTACTCGTTGATTCGGTCAAACCAAGAGAGAACACCCTTGTAAAGCACCACGTTCTCGCCGCAGGAGCGCAGATATTCCTCGGTAAGGGGAATACCCTTTTCCTTGCATTTCTTGATCATAACGAACATATAAGCAAGGATCTTGTCAACCTCGTATTTTTTTGTCAAAGCACCCGCCTCACCCCAGAAATCGTTGGATTCCATTCCGAGATTTTTAATAAAATCGTACTCCTGCATATCTGTTGTGCAAAGAGTCTTGTCAAAGTCGTATAAAATTCCGATAATCGGCTTTGCCATGTTTACCTCCAATTTATAACAGAGTTTTTGTTCATAATTTTATTGTAACATAAATATTTTTAAAAATCAATACCTAAAAGGGGGATTTTATAAAAAATTGCAACTTGAAAATCGCACCACGCCTCGCGTGTGCCAAAATTGAAAATTAAGAACGTAAAAAACGATTGATAACCATTCGTGTGTGATACAGTCAACAAAATATAATCGTGGGGACTGACAATCAAAAGATTAATAAAACCTCTCGGTAGGCGCTCAAGAATGACCGCATTCGCTATGCGAAATGCCACGAGGCGCAGCGAAGGATCTCGGGCGGAATATTAAATATAAGCTTTTAGTTGTTACAAAGCAGGAGGGGAGAGGCTTGCTCCTTCCGTATGATGTATAAATAAATCTAAATCACAAACCATTTTGTTATACAATAATCTCCAAATCACGGTAGGGGATGGCGGTTTGCGAAGAAAATATCACGACCACCCCGCTCAAAGCAGAGAGGAGCAGACATCCGTCTGCTCCTCACATATCAATACAATTTATATTTGAGCCTCAAATTATCCGCAATCATCGCGATAAACTCGCTGTTGGTGGGCTTGCCGCGATTATTCTGAATGGTGTACCCAAAATAGGACGTCAGGGTATCCACGTCACCTCTGTCCCACGCTACCTCAATGGCGTGGCGGATGGCTCGCTCCACACGGCTGGTCGTGGTCGAATATTTCTTTGCTACGGAAGGGTACAGCACTTTTGTGACGGAATTGATTATATCGCTGTCCTTGACAGTGAGCAAAATCGCCGTGCGCAGATACTGATAACCCTTGATGTGCGCGGGAACGCCGATTTGGTGAATGATCTGCGTCACCTGCGTTTCAATGTCGGGAGTCCTGTCGCTCTCGGCATCGGTAGGCGAAAAATTACCGTTCTTTCCGTCGCGCGAGCGGAGCAGCATATCAATGTGCTGAATAAGACTTTCGGGCTTTAACGGCTTGATAAGACAAAGCTGTGCGCCTGCCGTCGCCGCCTGAATAAACATATTTTGATTGGCAACGGGGGACGTCATAATAAATACGGGCGCGCGATCGCCCGAGGCAGCGTAATTGATGCTTTGTGCCGCGCGGATAACCCCGATACCGTCAAGCTTTGACAGCCATATATCCACAATGGCAATATCGGGGTGTGTACGCTCTATTTTTGTCAGTGCCTCGTCGCCGTTGGTCGCCTCGTCTATCATACGATAGCCCGATCTCATAAGTGATTCCTTCAGCAGGGCTCGCCCGCTTGCATTTTCGTCCGCAATAAGTATGCGAGTGGTGTAATCCATGTGTACCTCCTAAAAATTGGGAATTTATTGACATGAATATAATACCATAAATTGGAAAATATTGCAATAGCTTTTTTGAAAAATAATTGCCAAAAAATAGGAGATAATTTTGTAAAAAATGCTCTCTGCACGAACATTCGCCGAATTTTTGAAAAATTGTAGGCAAAAATCAAAATAATTTAAAAATTTGTGTTGAAAGTAGGAGGAGAATGTGGTATATTATATACGTGTGCCAAAGACAGTTAATATAATGTAAAGGATATAGAAAATGCTTGAACTTAAAGATATAAGCTACCGCGTCGAAGGCGCGGACCAAAATGCTAAAACCGAAATACTTAAAAACGTAAATTTAAAGATAGACAACCGCTTCGTAGCTATCACAGGCCCTAACGGAAGCGGAAAATCCACCCTCGCAAAGATAATCGCGGGAATAGTCACGCCTACGTCGGGGCGTATCTATTTTGATGGCGTGGATATTACCGATATGTCCATCACCGAGCGCGCGAAAATGGGTATCAGCTTTGCGTTCCAGCAGCCCGTAAAATTCAAAGGAATCACCGTAAAGGATCTCATCTCCCTTGCCGCAGGCGAGAAAATAACCGTTGCTCAGGCGTGCGCTTATCTTTCGGAGGTCGGACTTTGCGCTAAGGAATATATCAATCGCGAGGTGGACGGAAGTCTGTCGGGCGGTGAGCTGAAGCGCATTGAGATCGCTATGATAAACGCGCGGGGAACTAAATTCTCCGTTTTCGACGAGCCCGAGGCGGGTATCGACCTGTGGAGCTTCAATAACCTCATTGAGGTATTCAAAAAGATGTACGAGCGCACGAAGGGAAGTATTCTCATCATTTCCCATCAGGAGCGTATACTTGATATTGCCGATAAGGTGGTAGTAATTGCGGACGGAACGGTTGCCGCATACGGCACGAAGGATGAGATCCTCCCCGAGCTGTTGAACGTTTCTTCTGGCTGCAGATATACTGCCGCACCCAAGGCATAACACACATATATTATAGGAAAGGTTTCAGACAATGTCACAGAATAAACTCGACCCCATCAAGAAGGAATTGCTAATGCAGGTGGCAGACCTGCACGAGGTGCCTGAGGGCGCGTATTCACTGCGAATCGACGGTCATCTCTACGGCAAAAATTCCTCTGCAAATATAACCATTGAAAAGAAAAACGACCTTCCCGGTATAGATATCTATATCGAGGAAGGCACGAAAAACGAGAGCGTGCATATTCCCGTGCTGCTTGCACAGTCGGGACTCCGCGAGCTTGTATATAACGATTTCCATATCGGCGCTGACTGCGACGTTACCATAGTCGCGGGCTGCGGTATCCACAACGGCGGCGACAAGGCGAGCGAGCATAGCGGAATACACCGCTTTTTCCTTGGCAAAAACGCCCGTGTAAAATACGTGGAAAAGCACTACGGAAGCGGCGACGGAAACGGCGAGCGCATAATGAATCCCACCACCGAGGCGCATCTTGACGAGGGCGCGTATATGGAGATGCAGACAGCGCAGATAAAGGGAGTTGACTCCACTAACCGCAAAACGGTGGCAACGCTTGCGGATAATGCAACGCTTATCGTCCACGAAAAGATAATGACACACGGCAAGCAAACGGCGATCACCGAGTTTGAGGTTGACCTTAACGGCGTCGATTGCGGAACTCACGTGGTTTCCCGCTCGGTGGCAAAGGATCAGTCCACGCAGAAATTTTTGTCCTGTATCAACGGAAATAACCGTTGCTCGGGACATACCGAGTGCGACGCCATTATTATGGACGACGCTTGCGTCGTGGCTGTGCCGCAGATACTTGCAAACCATACCGAGGCGTCGCTTATCCACGAGGCGGCTATCGGAAAGATAGCAGGGGAGCAGCTCATAAAGCTTGAAACCCTCGGACTTACCGAGAAGGAAGCCGAGGAGCAGATCATCAACGGATTTCTTAAATAAATATAAACAAACGCGAGGGAATAGGGTGATGTCCTTAGCGGAGAATTTACACTTTCATAAAAGTGCAAGCATCGCATTTGACTAGTCAAACGCAAATGGGCTAAGCCCAAACCCATATAACAAGCAGAAAGAGAGAACAAATCGGTCATAGCCGAAATGTCCTCTCTTTTTCTGTTGGTGATGTTTTTGCTATCGCAAAAGTGAAGTTGCTACGCAGTGAAGTTTGTGCTACGCACAAGTGAAGTTAAGTTTGCCCACACTTCGCCGTCAGGCGAAACTTCACTCACGAAGTGAACTTCACTATCGAAGATAACTTCACTTGCCCGAAGGGCAAACTTAGTTAGCGTGATACTCCGCTTGGAGTATCACGCTATTGCTTCCCTCGCGTTCTTTTTTGCGAATGTCATTCGCTTATCTGATATTCGACCTCTGTAAATTCAGTATACATAAATCCGTCGCCCAGATCAACGACCTCAATAACGAAATATATCTCAACCTCGTCGCCCTCCTCGTAGATCTTGTCGGAGGTAATATCTATCGTGGAATCGTAGTAGAAATCCGCATCCTCTCCAAGATCGCTTACGGCGACAGTATAGTAGTATTCGCCGTCCTCGGAATAAGCGTAGGCAATAACGCCATCAGTCTTGAACACGCAATCGAATTCCTCAGCGGGATTCTCGGAGTACCAGATGTAGAGAAGCTGCTGAGCGCGGCGGTAGGGATCGGAGCTAAGCTCGATATAACCGTCAATATTGGGAACCAGCTCAAGGGATATTACGTCCTCACCCTCAATGTCTATTTCGGGGAAGTAGGTTTCATCATTCGGTCCAAAGTAGGAATCCAGCATCTCCATGACTTCCTCTACTGTAATGACAACGTATTCGTCGGCGTCCTTGGGAGCAGTCACTGTAAGAGTGTCGTCAACTGTAATATCAAGCAGCATGGTAAAGCCGGCGCTGACGTTGCTGAGTCCCATCATCTCCATGTAATCGCTGTCCTGTCCTGCAACTCCTACATCTACGCCAAAGCCGCAGAAGTTACCCTTGGCATCGAAAACGAGATCAATGAAAGTAGAGTCGGTCTTTAAGGTGAAGGAGGAAATAATATCCGTAACGGTCATTCCACCGTATTCCTCAAGCTCTTCCTCGGGAATGAGCGCGTCAAGTGCCGCCGCAAGCTCACCCAGCTTGGCGTTGATATTATCAAATCCGCCGACGGCAGAAATGTAGAATCTGCTGTGATCATCATTGTAGGACAGCTTTGCATCGCCAAGCATATCAGCCGCTATGTCCTCGGGTGTCGCGTCACCGAATACCTCTGCAAGTATAGACTCAAGCGCCTCCTGATCAATTGCCTCATCCTCGCTGTGTACGGGCTCGGTCTCAACGTATTCGTCCTCGTCACCCGGGGCGGGAAGCAGATCAATGATGCTTGTAGTTTCGTCCTCGGGGAGGTCAGTGCTATCCTCGGGAGCTACGCCGCCGAGCTCGTCGGAGATCATAGCCTGAATTTGCGCCATAAGAGCTTCAAGCTCCTCTTCAGTGGGAGCAATCTGGGCTTTGGTAACCTCGCCTGTGTCCACGTCGGTCAGTGAGACATAGATCACGCCGTCAACGTAAATACAGCTATAAAATGGCTTGTCGTACAAGGTGAGGCTCAGGGAGAAATCCTCGGAACCTATAGCTACGAATTCAAGAACTGCGGGAACGGATATCTCGGTGCTTACTCCGCCGGATTTCGCAGATGCCTTGAACTCTGCGGAAAGGTTGATCTTGAAGATCTCCGCACCTTCCTCAAACTCAGGGAAGGTAACGATATCCTCTACAAGAGCCATAGCCTCAGTGAAGCTGAGCTTCTTATCTTTGTTGGTTACGTAGATAGTATCAAAAACCGTGGGGGAAACGGTAGCCGCTTCATCACCGTCAGTTTCCGTGCTGTCAGCATTAGTCGTATCCTCGTCGGTCTTGTTGCTCGATTCGGACGTGGCTTCGGTAGTCACGTCGGAGTCTGCGGTGGTGTCCGTCGTATCCGTGGTAACGTCACCTTGATTGCCCGTGTCACATGAAGCCATAGTAACAATCATAACGATAGCGAGCAGCATAATTAAAAGCTTTTTCATAATGTTTTCCTTTCTTTGTGGTGTGGATTGCGAATATAAAAACGGGTTATCCCGATTTTATCTTTGGGTTTCAAGCGCGCGAACTCTTTATATTTGTAAAGAACTGTTGAAGCAATGCATCGACAGCATCCGCCTTGCGGTAAAATCTGTCTGCATCAAGTCGCTTATCAACATTCCAAACGTGCTCTATCATTGGCGGAAGCTTGTCAAATACGATAGTCAACTCATGCTCCAGACCTTCGTTGACAGAAGTATATTGGGTGGTGATAAAATCACCCCAGCACAGCATCTGTGCGCCGATAACCTGATCGGTCGGCTCAATTATAAGTGGGGTATTAAGGTACGGAGAATTTGGATGTACCGCGCCCCATTTGAAAATGTTCCAGTTAATAACTTCATCAACGGAGGAGATGGGCTTGGGCGCAACGATATACATTGGCTTCCATGCCGCGTTAACAACGTTAAATCCTGCGGCAAGCAGTGAATCGGTGGTCTGATAATAATTTTCCCATCCGTACACGACGATATCGCGAGTGATAAGATCGTTTGCGGAAGCAGGGAAGCCCTCCCACACGATAGGAGTCTTGCCGTGATCCTGAACGACCTTAGCCATACGGTTGATAAATTCTGCGTACATTACTGTCACAAGCTCATCAGAGGACATCTTGTCAACGTCAAAGCCCTTGTCGCGGAAGGATTGCAAGCAGTCAGGGCAGGTGGTCCAGTTAGAGGTAGACGCCTCGTCACCGCCAATGTGGATGTAGTCGGAATCCTCAAACAGCTCACACAGCTCGGTAAACAGTGTTTCCATGGCGGTAAGCGAGGTTTCGCTCATACATATTATGTTATGATTTCCGAACACCTCAGGGTACGCGCGATGAAAGTTCGTTGAATGTCCGGGTACGTCTATCTCGGGAATAATATTTACGCCTCGTAGCTTGGCGTAAGCGACAATTTCCTTAATGTCATCAGCCGAATAGCTGTATCCAGTCGTGGAAAGCTCGGGATATGCTTCGCTCGGAAGGGTGTAGAGCTGGGCATCGGTGAAGTGCAGATGCAGGTATCTTACCTTGTAGAATCGGCACATATCAATATAATCGTAAATGTAGCTCGGCTCATGCCAAGAGCGAGCGAGATCAAACATGATACTGCGAAAATTACGGTCGGGCTTATCCTCGATCACGCATTCGGGGATTTTTATAAGTCCGTTTTCTGCTGTCATTGCCTGAACCAGTGTGGATACAGCGTTTTGTGCACCGTATTCGTCCGATGCTTCGACGAGTATTGCGTTTTTTGAAACGGTTATCCTGTATTCTTCCTCGGCAAGCCCTTCAATTTTTACAAATCGAATATCCGCCTCGCCGTCATAGACGATTTCGGACGTAATGCCGTGAGTATATTTTACGAAATAAACAAATGTGTTAACAGCGTTGTCAAAATCTCCGTTGCCTACAAATGCAGGAACGCGGGCGTATCTTTTGCCGCGAATTACCGATTTGGGTTGTGGGATGATCTGTAATGAGGAAACTTTCTCGGTCGGTAATTCCTCCTCGGTAGTAATCTCGTCAGTAGTCGTTTCGGACTCGGTTACCGTCTCTGCGGTGCTTGAAGGCTCTACTGCAGTTGAAGCCTCCTCAGTCGTGGCTGACGTTTCAGCGCTTTCGGTAATAGAAGTGGTTTCCGTGTCCATGTATGTAGTCCTTTCTGTGCCAAAGCTTTCGGTGTCGACAAATGTCGTATCTGTCGTTACGTTGTTATCGTCGGAGTTGCATGAAACGAAAAAAAGCGTAATGAGAAGTAGCATGTAACAGATGACAGACTTTTTCATAGATTTTCTCCTTCCTATCGACATCATTATAAACTTTAACGTAAGGTCAAAGTCAAGGGCTTCTATAAAAAATTTTGAAAAAATTCAATTTTGTACGCAAGGCGGCTGTGTCACACGACTGTGTCACACAGCCGCCAAAGCTGTAGATCAATATTTGTCAATTATTTAGCTGCGTTAAGTCTTGCTTCAAGAGCCGCAAGCTCGTCGTACATAGCGGCAGGAACTCTGCTGCCTACCTGAGCGTAGAACTCCTTGATGTTTGCAACGTCCTCAAGCCATGCGTCAACGTCAACGGACAGAAGACCGCGAATGGTGTCGAGAGTAACGTCGCTAAGACCTTCAATGCAGATATCCTCAGCCTTCGGAACGTAACCGATAGGAGTGATATCCGCGTCAACCTTGCCCTCACAGCGAGCAAGTATCCACATAAGAACGCGCATGTTGTCGCCGAATCCGGGCCAGATGAAGTTGCCGTTCTCATCGGTGCGGAACCAGTTAACGTGGAAGATCTTCGGAGGATTGGGAATACGGGTACCCATGGTCAGCCAGTGAGCCCAGTAGTCACCCATATCGTAGCCTACGAAGGGACGCATAGCCATGGGGTCGCGGCGAACTACGCCGACCGCACCTGCAGCAGCAGCAGTGGTCTCGGAAGCCATGATAGAGCCGACGAATGCGCCGTTCTGCCAGCTTGTGGACTGGTAAACCAGGGGAGCGGTCTTAGCGCGGCGTCCGCCGAATACGATAGCGGAAACGGGAACACCTGCGGGATTGTAGAATTCTTTAGAAAGGCAGGGGCAGTTTTCAGCCATAGCGGTAAAGCGGGAGTTGGGATGCGCACCGCAGGTTGACTTATCCTTCTTGTCGTACTTTGTGCAGTCCCAAGGATTGCCCTTCCAGTCGATAGCGTTGCCGGGCGTGGGAGGATTGTTGTCAAGACCTTCCCACCAAACGGTGTTATCGGCGGTGTTGTGAACTACGTTGGTGAAGATGGTATCCTTCATTGTAGTGTAGAGAGCGTTGGGGTTGGACTTCTCGTTAGTACCGGGAGCAACTCCGAAGAAGCCGTTTTCGGGGTTAACAGCCCAAAGTCTGCCGTCCTCGCCGACGCGGAGCCAAGCGATATCGTCACCTACGCAGAATACCTTGTAGCCCTGCTTTGAGTAGTATTCCGGAGGAATAAGCATTGCAAGGTTGGTCTTTCCGCAAGCGGAGGGGAATGCCGCGGTAACGTACTTTGTTTCGCCGTCGGGGTACTGAACGCCGAGAATGAGCATATGCTCAGCCATCCAGCCCTCCTTGCGTCCGAGATAGGACGCGATGCGGAGTGCGAAGCACTTTTTGCCGAGCAGCACGTTTCCGCCGTAACCGGAGTTAACGGACCAGATGGTGTTTTCCTCGGGGAAATGAACGATATATCTGTTCTCCTCGTCAAGCTGTGCGCGAGCATGCAGACCCTTGATGTAGTCTGCGCTGTCGCCGAGAGCCTCAAGCACGTTTGTGCCGACGCGGGTCATGATAAGCATGTTGAGAACAACGTAGATAGAGTCGGTAAGCTCAATACCGTATTTTGCAAAGGGAGAGCCAACGATACTCATGGAGTAGGGAATGACGTACATGGTCTGTCCCTTCATAGAGCCGGCGTACAGCTTGGTAAGCTTTGACTTGCACTCTGCGGGGTCCATCCAGTTATTGATGTTACCTGCATCCTCCTTCTTGGAGGTGCAGATAAAGGTTCTGCCTTCAACGCGGGCGACGTCGTTTACCGCGGTTCTGTGGAGGTAGCATCCGGGGAGCTTCTCCTGATTGAGCTTGATCATCTCGCCGGTAGCGCAAGCCTCGGCTCTCAGCTCTTCTGCCTGCTCCTTGGAGCCGTCGATCCAAACGATCCTGTCGGGCTGGGTGAGAGCAGCCATGTCCTTGATCCAATCAAGAACGTGTTTGTTGGAGGTGGGGGTGTTGTTCATGGGTTTCTCCTTATTTGATATTATTTTTTGACTTATTTATGTCGGAGTCGGACGGAAAGTCACAACAGTGCTGTCAATCCTACTCCACCATATATTTTACAGCATTTTTTGCAAATTTGCAATAGTTATTTTTAAAGGTTACGAATTGTTAACATACTGCACAAATTCAAGTCAATAAGTTTGTTGAAATTTTTTGCCGAGTTTTAAGAAAAAAGTCATAAAAGTATGGTAAAATGTATAGGTAATGAATTTGAAGCTCGGAGTTAACATGAATATAAAAGGAATACAAAAGCTTACCCTCCTTGATTATCCCGGACGGGTGGCTTGCACGCTGTTTACGGGAGGGTGTAATTTCCGTTGCCCCTTCTGCCATAATTCAATGCTGGTCATTGATCCCGAGAAAAATCTTTCTCACGATATCGGCGAGATAATGTCATACCTGAAAAAGCGCCGCGGAGTGCTTGAAGGAGTTGCTATCACGGGCGGAGAGCCGTTGCTGCAGCCCGATATTGCCGACTTTATCCGTGACGTGCGCGCTCTCGGTTATCCCGTCAAGCTGGATACCAACGGCTCGCGTCCCCGCGTGCTGTCAGAGCTTATCCAAAGCGGGCTTGTGGACTACGTTGCTATGGATATCAAAAACAGCCGTGAAAGGTACGGGGCAACTATCGGAATACCTGATTACGATACCTCGGCGGTAGAGGAGAGCGCGCGGCTTTTGATGCAGGGAGGCGTGGAATTTGAGTTCCGCACGACCGTTACCCGACAGTTTCACGAGGCGGAGGATTTCGTGAAAATAGGGAAATGGCTTTGTGGGGATGAGCGGTTCTATCTGCAGCAGTTCAAGGATTCGGGCAGCCTTATCGACTCGGAGGTCAGCGGCTGGGACGATGCAACTCTCAAAGGCTTTGGCGAGATACTCAAAAAATATATACCGCGCACCGAAATTCGCGGTATCTGATATTTTCGGCACATATTGCGTGGAAACTATTGCCAGCAAACCACAAGATATAGTGCCGAAATTTTTGAAAAATATACAATATCTTGTGAAAAAGGTATTGACAAATGCAAAAATATAGTTTATACTATATTCACTGCCATTTTCGCAGACGACAAATTTCGCGCCCTTTCGGGGTGCGTTTTTGGACTCCGCAGGCTAATATATTATTAATTATGAAAGGAAAAGATATGTATCAGGTACTCAAAAGGGACGGCAAAACAGTCGAATTCGACATCTCAAAAATTTCAAACGCTATTCGCAATGCGTTTGATGCTCAGAGCAAGCAGTACCACCCCGGCGTTATCGATTTTCTCGCGCTGAAGGTCACTGCCGATTTCGAGCCTAAAATCAAGGACGGACTTATTTCCGTCGAGGATATTCAGGACAGCGTGGAGTCTGTGCTGGTGCAGGCGGGATACGCCGATATCGCAAAGGCGTACATTCTTTACCGTAAATCGAGAGAGAAGATCCGTAACATGAAGTCTACCATCCTTGACTATAAGGACGTAGTCGATAAATACGTTAAGGAGACCGACTGGCGCGTAAAGGAGAACTCCACCGTTACCTATTCGGTAGGCGGACTTATTCTGTCCAACTCGGGCGCTATCACGGCTAATTATTGGCTTTCCGAGATCTACGACGAGGAGGTAGCCGACGCTCACAGAAATTCGGATATGCATATCCACGACCTGTCCATGCTCACAGGCTACTGCGCAGGCTGGTCGCTCCGTCAGCTTATTAAAGAAGGACTCGGCGGAGTAAGAGGAAAGATCACTTCAGCACCCGCAAGTCATCTTGCAAGCCTTTGCAACCAGATGGTAAACTTTCTCGGCATCATGCAGAACGAATGGGCAGGTGCGCAGGCGTTCTCCTCCTTTGATACATATCTCGCTCCCTTTGTAAAAATAGATAACCTTGACTACGAGCAGGTGAAGAAGTGCATTGAGTCCTTCATCTACGGCGTAAATACGCCATCCCGTTGGGGAACTCAGGCACCCTTCTCAAACGTTACCCTTGACTGGGTGGTTCCTAACGATATGGCAGAGCTTAACTGCATTATCGGAGGTAAGGAGGTAGATTTCAAGTATAAGGACTGCCAGAAGGAAATGGATATGGTCAATAAGGCGTTCCTTGAGATCATGATCGAGGGCGACGCTAACGGCCGCGGCTTCCAGTATCCTATTCCCACCTATTCCATCACCCGCGATTTTGATTGGGCAGATACCGAAAACAACCGACTGCTGTTCGAGATGACCGCGAAATACGGTACACCTTATTTCTCCAACTACATCAACAGCGATATGGAGCCCTCCGACGTGCGCTCCATGTGTTGCCGCCTCCGCCTTGACCTACGTGAGCTGCGCAAGAAGTCGGGTGGCTTCTTCGGCTCGGGTGAATCTACGGGCTCTGTCGGCGTAGTAACAATCAATATGCCGCGTATCGCTTACCTTGCCGACAGCAAGGAGGATTTCTACAAGCGCCTTGACAGAATGATGGACCTCGCCGCTCGCTCGCTCAAGACAAAGAGAACGGTCATCACCCGCCTACTCAACGAGGGACTGTATCCTTATACCAAGAGATACCTCGGCACGTTTGAAAACCATTTCTCTACAATAGGTCTCGTAGGTATGAACGAGGTTGGACTCAACGCAAAGTGGCTGCGCGCTGATATGACTCACCGCGAAACTCAGGAGTTCACCAAGGAAGTCCTCAACCACATGCGCGAAAGACTTTCCGACTATCAGGAAATGTACGGTGACCTCTATAACCTTGAGGCAACTCCCGCAGAATCCACCGCATACCGTCTTGCAAAGCACGACGTAAAGCGCTTCGGCGATATAATCACCGCATCTGATAAGGGACATACTCCTTACTATACCAACAGCTCTCACCTGCCCGTAGGCTACACCGACGATATTTTCTCGGCACTTGACGTTCAGGACGAGCTTCAGACGCTTTATACCTCGGGAACGGTATTCCACGGCTTCCTCGGCGAAAAGCTGCCCAGCTGGCAGTCCGCGGCATCTCTTGTCCGCAAGATCGCAGAGAACTATAAGCTGCCTTACTACACACTCTCTCCCACGTACAGCGTATGTAAGAACCACGGCTACCTGTCCGGCGAGACCTACGTCTGCCCGCACTGCGGCGAGAACACCGAGGTTTACAGCCGTATCACGGGATATTACCGTCCCGTACAGAACTGGAACGACGGTAAGTCGCAGGAGTTCAAGGAGAGAAGAGTATATAATATTGAACGCTCCATGGAGCTTCATCCCAACCTCACCGTAGGTGGATGCGGATGCGAAGCGGTTGACTTTGAGCCTGTTGCCGATACGGCAGAGGAAGCAAGGGTAATACTTTTCGCAACCAAGACCTGCCCCAACTGTAAGATGGCTACCGTTTTTCTTGATAAGGGCGGCATACAGTACGAAAAGGTATACGCTGAGGAAAATCCCGACCTCGTGCGCAAGTACGGCATCATGCAAGCCCCCTCTCTCGTCGTAGTAGGCGAGGACGGAAATGCTGACGTTATCACCAACGTGTCCAATATTCGAAAATACGTTGATTCTCTCGCACAGGTCTGATAAACGCTTTAACCATTCGGAGGAAATATGTACGATATAGTTATAATCGGCGCAGGACCTGCGGGACTTACGGCGGCGCTCTACGCTCGCAGAGCGGAGAAAAGTGTCTTAGTGCTTGAAAGGGAGACCTTCGGCGGACAGATCACGCATTCTCCTAAGGTAGAGAATTATCCGGGTATCGCTCAGATGAGCGGTAACGAGTTTGCGGACAAGCTGGTAGAGCAGGTCATCAGCCACGGCGCGGATATCGAGCTGGATGAGGCGGTGGCTGTTGCTCGTGACGGCGACGTGCTGACGGTAGAGGGCAAGGAGGGAACTTATCTCTGCCGCTCCGTCATTATCGCCACAGGCTCCAAGCACAGACCTCTCGGTGTGGAGTATGAGGAAACATACGTGGGCAACGGAATTTCCTACTGCGCAGTTTGTGACGGCGCGTTTTACGCGGGTAAATCCGTAGCCGTTGTGGGCGGCGGAAACACCGCGCTTCAGGAGGCGGTGATGCTCTCGGATATATGCGAAAAGGTGTATATCGTGCAGAATCTTCCGCACCTGACGGGAGAAACAAGACTTTATGAAATTCTCCGTAAGCGCGATAACGTGGAGATAATCTGCAACCACCTCGTGGATAAAATAGCAGGCGAGGGAAGTGTTGACGGCATCATTATCAAAGATGCCGATAGCGGTACGCGCACACGTCTTGACGTGGACGGAATTTTCGTGGCTATCGGTCAGATACCCGAGAACGAAGCGTTTGCAAATGTGGCAGATCTTACCGAGCGCGGATATATCGACGCGGGCGAGGATTGCCTGACGAAAACCCCCGGCGTGTTCGTCGCAGGCGATTGCCGCTCCAAGACCATACGCCAGATAACCACCGCTTGCGGCGACGGCGCAGTTGCAGCCACCGCGGCTTGCAGATTTTTAGAGGCATAAAAAATCTCTCTGTGCGACTCGTCGCACAGAGAGATTTTTTGCGATTATTCCACAGCCACCATTTGATGGCATTCAAGCCTTGAGACAGTAGTGGTGAGAACACCGTCGGATATGGAATAATCCAAGTTCTCGTTTTGCGGAGCGAGATATACGCGGCGCACACCTCGATTACCCACATTTATTTTCAGCTCGGTGTTATATACGGGCAGTATGTCCTCAATTACCTCAACACCGTCGCCGCGCTTGACGGGAGCGGCATATAGCAAATGTGCGATCAGTCTGTTTTCTCGCTTTTGCTCTGTCAGAGTGAAAACGCCTTGTGACGGAAGGGAGACGACACCGCTTTTTCTGTCGCCCAACAGTCTGTCAAGGGCATAACAAACAACCTTTTTCAGAATGAGCATACCCGATGTGGCGTAGTCCTCAAAAACCCTCCACGCGATATAAATTCCGTCCTTGCCCTCGGTCATTCCCGCGCTTATGGATGAGGGAGAGGGGGGAGTGTGCTTGTGGGAGCAGTATTTGAAGGTGCTGCGGTTGAAGTACGGATCAACCCTGTCTGCAAGCACCTCGCCGCCGTTTGACCTTATCTCATCGCCCTTGGAGTACATAACGTAATCTGCGATTTCCATATCGGAAATTTCAAATCGCGGGCGGATATAATCGGGATTAAAAGGATTAGCTCCGATATACCGTGCGCCGAGATCAAGCACGAAATTTTCCTTCCTTGCGTCAAGACAGGACGAGCCGCTTGCCAGCACCTTGCCGCCTCTCTCCACGTAATTTTTGAGCTTTTTCTCCAGCTCACCATCGATCTGAATATTATCGGGGATGATGACCACTTTATATTTGCTGAAGTCCGCCTCGGCATCTATCACTTGGAACAGATAGCCTCCCTCAAGCAGTATGCGGCACACACCGCTGTCGCTCTTGTCCTGCCATACCTTGTTTTGAATTGACAGCAAAGCAACGTCTGCGATATTTTCCGCGCCGCAAAGCCACGGCTCTTTTCTTTCAAGCTCGGAATATGCCGCGCCGATAAGGGTGTAGGTTGCGTTGTCCATCTTTCCTCGTGGGTGAAGCTGATCGCCGATAGAGCATTTTGCCCCGAATGCCGCAGAGAGGGCGACCTCGTATCTGAGCGCGTTCTTGTGCTTGTAGCCGCCGAACTCACCCCATGTGCCGTGGAATTTGCCCGTCATACCAAGGTAATCCATATCTAATGTTTGAGCATACGCCGCGGAGAGAGGGAAGTGGTCATAGCCCCATCCGCCCGTTGGGAGGGATTCAAGCTCAAGATGTGTATTCATACGCGCCAGATCCCGTCTGCCGCGAGTGATATGTCCCGAATTGTGGAATACGGGAAGCCCCGGCTTTACACTGTCAATGCACTCGCGCACTCGGCGGGTGTAATTTGCATATACCCGCTCTGCCTGACGGAGAAGGGCATCGGCATCGGAGGGATCCTCTCCTCTGTCATACAGCTCCTTAAGACAGTAGCGGCAACAGCAGGGATTTACGCCCACGATATCAAGAAAAATCCCGTCAGCATCGTAGCTTTCCACCACTTCGAGTATCTGCGCCAGCAGATAATCAAGGTAGGGAGAATTGAAGCAGAAGGGATGATGAAAGCCCGGCCAGGTGTAGTCGGGAGGCTTTATCTTGCCGTCCACGTATGCATATCTTAGCCATTCGGGATGCAGAGACATCATATATCCGTCAATTCCCGCGGACAGATAAACGGGTGTCCTGACGCCTATCTCGTGCGCTGCCTCTATCTGTGCGCCAAGCAGGTCAAATTCGAGATGCGGATGCATACATCCCACCCTTGTAGGGTGATACGACATTCCGTGGTGACATTTTGAAAATACCGTGATGGAATTGACGTGTCCTTTTCTGAGCATCTCTTGGAAATTTTCCTTGGAAAAATCCTTACCTATCTCCGCAATATGCTCTGATGTATGAAAATCAAGATGAACCTGTCTGTAATTCATAATTTTCCCTTTCGAACTATTGATTTTTATACCTTGATGCTCTGTATCCACGCGCAGAATTCATCAACTCTCGCGCCCTGCACCGTGTTTGTGAAAACGCCGTTTTTCTTCATTTCGGAAATATATTCGCCAACACCCTCGCCAAAGGATATCATAGTTCGGGTAAGCCGTGCGCTTGATGCCGCGATATGGCTGAATGAAGCGCCGCGGCAAGCCACAAGCAGGTTGGAACACTCCTGAGGGATAGCGCAGTCAACGGGGATACCGTAGGGTATATCCAACTCGCTACAGCGACCTTTTTTGCCGTGAATGTCCATGGCGTGATCGGCAACGGCAATGATATTACCGTCCTTTGCCTGCGCCAATATTCCTTGCAGTAAATGATTTTCCGTAAGAACAAATTTTCCGACAAGACGGTAATCTTCGCGGATGGCGGGCTTGAAAATTTCCGTCATCGTATAGCCGTCCATTCCTTTTTTTCGTTGCAGATAGTTCCAATATTTCTGAACTCTTTGGACACCGACCGCATCCGCATCCTCAAGACTCAGATATTCCTCGCCCGACATAGTGGGGAGCATATTTACGTTTATATCCCCGTTAGGATAGGTATTAAAGCAGGAGACCGTGCTTTTGTTTTCGGTGTCGGGCGGAAGATCAAAATCAAATTTACCGTCCGATGCTTCCTTCTTTGCGATGCGGAAAACAAATGTGACGCCGTTGATGCACATATCTGCGGTATCGGGTGCTGACGGCTCGCCGTACTCCGAGTAGGGCTCCGAGCCGACGGTTGTCTTACATCCCACAGCGCGTGCAAGAATAATACTGCCCGTGCTGTCCACAAAGGTGTCCGCATATATCCGAACTACCTCGTCACCGTTTGATACGGTCACGTATTCTATTTTTTCACCGCAGGTATTGGCATCAAAAAATTTATAACCGAAAAGCTTTGTGCAAAATGGACTTTGGGTAAGCTCATCCATAACGGCGGCCATAGCGTCGCCTTCAAACTGAAAACGTCTGTGGCTGCTGAAGTCGCTATTCGTAAGCAGTCTGCAACGCTTCAGAGTCGAGTTATAATCATCATCGGCGCAAACCGACAAGCCCCAAGGGTACTTTTCAAAGGAATGACCGTCCTTGCCCTCAAGCAGACGGAAATTTGGTACCGTTTTACATACCGAGGCGGCGTTTGGCATATTGCTCAATCGCTCTGCAATAGTGCGGTGAGCTCCGTCAAGACTGACGCCCGGCTCCCAGCAGTGAACACCTCCGAAGACCGCCGTACCGCCAAATCCGTCGTTTTCGTCAACGATAACCGCGCGTATTCTGTTCGTAATAAGTCGGTAAAGGCATCCAAATCCGCCCGCACCCGCGCCGACAATACAGACCTCTGTTTTTATGCTTCTCATGATTTAAAGCGGATTGACCTCTTGGTCGATTCCCCAGACCGTAACCTCCTCAACCACCGCGTGGTCGGGCAGGGAGCATATGTACAAAACGGTGCTTGCGATATCCTCGGGCTGAAGCAGATTATCTACGTCGCCTATTCCCGCATTACGCTGGAAGCCCGTGCTTGCAGCTGCGGGAATAACACAGCTTACTCGCACGTTATAAGGGCGCATTTCCACGTATAGTCCCTTTGAAAATCCAAGGACTCCCCACTTAGAAGCGGCGTATACCGTCCAGCCTGCCCAAGCCTCCTTGGCGCATACCGAGGAGAAATTGATGATAGTGCCGCGGCGGTTGGATTTCATAATATCCCCAAACACCTTTGAACCATAAATGGCACTGTTCAGGTTGAGGGTGATGGTGCGGTCAATGTCGCTTACCTCCTGATCGACGGTGTCCTTGATGGAAACGCCGCCGCCTGCATTGTTTATGAGAATATCAATGCCGCCGTAGTTGTCCAGCATATATTTTTTGGCTTTTTCCCAGTCGGAAAAGGAGGTCACGTCCATTGCCAGCATACCGTCGCATCCGATCTCCTCCTTTGCGGCGGCGAGATTTTTTTCGTTTCTCGCGGCGATGACCACCTTTGCGCCCGCCTCCGTCAACGCCTTGGCGGTCGCCTTGCCGTAGCCGCTGGAGCCGCCTGTCAAAAATACTACCTTGTTTTGCAAATTGTTCATAAAATCCTCCGTTATACTTATTCTTGAATGTTTTCGATCGGAATCCATATTTGCCAAGCGAAGTTGTCCTCGCTCATATCGGCGGGGTACACCTCCACGTTGGGAAGCTTCGCGCGGCGGATAAGTCCGGTTGAACGGAACCAGCCGCTAAGCACGTCACGGTAAAACTCATTGACTGCCGCATCGTCTGTCCCAACGCGGTCAAACTTTACCCAGCGCGATGCGGGAATTGTATACGACGTCGAATTATCCGTCGGAGTCGTTGAGCCTATGTAGCACATAACACTGTTGCCGTGATTTTGGTAAGCGGCAAAGACTCTGTCCGCTCCCTCTGGCGCGTCGGAGTATTGATTCCATACCTGCTCACAGCACTCGGTGTCCTCAATATTCGACTCTCCGCAAATACCGTAAATGCAGAATTCAGGCTCGTCCTCGACGGAGTAGGAAATATCCTTTCCACCCTGTAAAACTATTTCTGCCGTGATCCGTGTCATAAGATTGAAGCGACAGTTGCCCTTTTTGACGTCGCTGGGGGAGATGCCGTGAAAATCCCTAAATGCGCGCGAAAAGGAGGAAGAGGAGTCGTAGCCGTATTTGGCGGCAATATCCGTAATGGATGCCTCGGTATCCATAAGGTCAAATATGGCGAGGGACAGTCTTCTTTTGCGAATATATTCGCTCAGCGGAAGCCCTGCCACAAACGAAAATATTCTGCGGAATTCGTAGACGGAGAGCTTTGCCATTTTTGCCAACCGCTCAATATCGATCTCTCCGGCAAGGTTGTTTTCTATTTCCTCAATGCAATTCTCAAAGGAAATCATGATGCAAGCCCACCTCCTTAAAATTTTCTATAACTATATTATATAAGATAAGCTTGCTGTTTTCAATACATTTTTTGCAATTTACTGCACCGATGTCACAAGAAAAATAAATTTTCCCGTTTTTCTAAAAAAGTCGAAAAAACCTATTGACAAGGGAAGATTTGTATGTTATAATAATTTGCCGCTTAAAAAGGGCTTTTTTAAGTGTGTCAAAAACTCCGTGTTTTTGCGCCGCCCCGTTAGCGAGTCTTAAAGAAACGAGGTGCTTTTCATGTTTGCTGTAATTACTACAGGCGGAAAGCAGTACAAGGTCACCGAGCAGGACATCATCTATGTCGAGAAGCTGAACGTTGAAGAGGGAACTGAGGTTACGTTTGACGTAGTCGCACTCTCCACCGATGCAGGCTTCAAGGCAGGCACTCCCACTGTTGCCGATGCAAAGGTAACAGGCAAGGTGCTTCTTAACGGTAAGGGCAAGAAGGTCTACGTTATGAAGTACAAGTCCAAGAAGAACGAAAAGAAGAAGATGGGCCACAGACAGCCCTTCACCAAGGTACAGATCACCGCTATCGAGGGCTGATAAGCTCTGTCGGTAAAGGATTCTGTTATGACAAGGATCACTTTTTTTCGAAGCGACGGAATTTTCTACGGTTTTGAGGAAAAGGGACATACGGGATATGGCGAGGAGGGCGGCGATGTTCTCTGCGCAGCGATCTCGGCTATGTCAATGTTTCTGATAAACACCGTCGAGGTCGCCTATGCATCTCGCATTGAGTATGAAATAGACGACAACACCACAACGGTTCGCGTGAAGTGTAAGTCGGCACTCCCCGAATTTGAGGAGGACGACTTTAAGCGATACGCCGTATCGGGAATCTTTCTGGGATATTACCAGCAGCTTACCGATATGCTGGAGGAGTACGGAGATTATCTCGACGTCAAGGTTATAAACCGCGAATACGAGGACTGATTTAAGTACTACCGTTGTAGAGAAAGCCCGAAAGGGCAACACAAAAATTCAAAACGGATAATTTGGAGGTAGAAAGATGTTAAAGCTCAGTTTGCAGTTTTTTGCTCACAAAAAGGGTGTAGGTTCTACTAAGAACGGCCGTGACAGCGAGTCCAAGCGCTTGGGCGTTAAGAAGGCTGACGGTCAGGCAGTAGTAGCCGGCAACATTATCGTACGTCAGAGAGGAACGGCTATCCGCCCCGGCAACAATGTTGGCATGGGTAAGGATCACACTCTGTTCGCTCTTATCGACGGTAAGGTAAAGTTTGAGCATGCAACAAGAACACAGAAGAGAGTAAGCGTATACGCTGCTGAGTAATCTGTGAAAGGTATAAGCGGCGGTAATCCGAAAGGATCACCGCCGCTTATTCTTTTTAAATTGAAAACAGCTTAATTATTTTGATAGCGCTCACATCTCCGTCGGGTGCGGCGGAGTCGGGGTAGTCGCCCACCTCGCCGATGGCGTAGAATTCACCGCCGCGCTCCGAGTCGTACAGACGTACGCGAGTGCCGAGCGGAAATGACGTGCCTATCTTTTTTTGATATATCACGCAACCACTGCGCGACAGCTTTACGTAAAAGGGTGGGGGAGTGATAGCCGCAAGATCGGAGAACAGTGACTCGACGGGTAAAAGCAAAGCCTCTAAAGCTTCCGAATCCATGCTTGAAAGCTGTTCAAGCGTATAGCATTTTGTGATGGGAAAGCCGCCCGTTTCGGTGCGGCGTAGGCTTGCCATAGCACCGCCGACTCCGAGAGCCGCGCCAATGTCAGCGCACAAGGTGCGTATGTAAGTTCCGCCCGAGCAGCGCACGCGGAGGGTATAATCCGTAGGAGTGTCCGTCGGCGTCGCTTCAATATCAAAAACGGTTATTCTACGCGCCCTGCGCTCAACCGTCTGACCCTTTCGCGCGAGATCGCACAGCTTTTGTCCACCCACCTTCAAGGCACTGTACATCGGTGGAACCTGATATGTATCGCCCTTGAATTGTTCAACCGCTTCAAGGACTTTTTTATAGCTTGGAATATCTGCCTCGGGAGACTGCACGAGTATATTTCCGCTTGTGTCCTCGGTGTCGGTGATGATGCCGAGGCGCAAGGTGGCAATATACTCCTTTTCGTCGTGGGCGAGATATTCGCACGCCTTAGCCGCTCTCCCCACAAGCACTACAAGAACGCCCGTAGCCATAGGGTCAAGCGTGCCCGTGTGTCCCACGCGACGGGTGTTGTAAGCCTTTCGCACCTTGTAAATAACGTCGTGAGAGGTCATGCCCGCGGGCTTGTCCACAAGCAGAACGCCGCAAGGCTCATGATTTGCCGTATTGCTCATTCAAATACCTTTCCGAGCAAGCGCTCCGCATTCCCATGGAATATTCTGTCCCGCAAGTCGTCGGATATGCTCGCCCGATTTATAAATTCAATTTCCTCGCTCGGCTGAGTCCAAGGGGTGTCCGTTCCGAAAAGCAGCCTTTCGCGGTCGTGACCGTTCAGTATCTTGTATATGATATCTGCCCTCTGAGGGCGCAGTGACACAAGAGAGGTGTCGAGATATAAGTCCTCACCGACCAGTTTCTCAAGGGCTTCCTCCTCGCTTCCAACTCCGCCAATATGCGCGGCTATGAATTTAAGACCCGGATGGCGCTTGATAACGCTGAGTATCATATCGGGTGTTGCGTGATAGTGGTCGGGGGAAATGGGATCATAGCCCGTGTGGGAAATGACGAAAAGTCCCGCGTCGCGGCATATATCAAACATCCTGTCAAAGGAAGGCGAATCAAGGTGAGTTTTGATATAGTCGGGGTGAATTTTGATGCCCTTGATGCCCGCTGCTGTAAGCCGTGCCGCCTCACCCTCAAGATCCTCACCGTCGGGGTGGAGCGAGCCAAGCGGAATAAGCCTTGGATGAGTCGAAAGAAGGGAGATCGCAAAGCTGTTGACGTTGTGCATCTGACGGGGGTTTGTAGCTATGTTGCAGACCACCGAGTAGTCAATCCCGAATTCGTCCATGGAACGGACGAGATCGCCCGCCGTGCCGTCAGTGTGGGATACAAGATTTGCATGCCGTGAGTTGATATTGAGCTGCTCAATGGCGCGTGGCGCAAGCGCGTCGGGGAAGCAGTGAGTGTGAAAATCTATTATCATGATAAAAGCCCTTTCGCTGAATAAGACGCAAAAATACATCTACAATACATTATGATACCACAATTCTATAATTATTTCAAGTGCGGAGAGAGCAAAAGTTGAAAAAAAGCAGCTTTTTCGAATATTTTTCGCGCGCGTGCGCGCGTATTCAAAAAATATTTACATAAGTAATATATAACTCAGTTGACAAAATATTGATTTTGTGTTATCATTTATAGTAAATTGGGGTAGAAGGTTTATATCGCGAAAAAGATGGAGGAACTCACTTTTTTGCGCCTTCTCCGCACAAGACTTGAAGGCGTTTTTTAACCTCAAAATGTGCCGACAGGGAAAGGAAAGGGTAATTAACAGTATGGCTAACAAGGAAACCAAAGGGTACGAAAAGATCGTATCACTGTTTGAGCCGGGGACGTTTGTTGAGCTTGGCGCTCATCTTCGTCGCCGCGACGCAAACGGAGATGCAGGCGAGTACGACGCAGTGATCTGCGGCTACGGCGCTGTAAATTCAAAGCTTACCTTCGCTTTCGTTCAGGATATGAGCCGCACGAGCGGCGCACTTGACGATATCGGAGCGGAGAAGATCAGACGTCTGTACGAACAGGCGATAAATAACGGCGCACCCGTCGTTGGAGTGTTCGACAGCGCAGGAGCTTCCGTGTATGACGGCACAGCGGCGCTTGCGGCTTACGGAAAGGTAATGAAATGCGTGTCCGACGCATCCGGCGTAGTTCCGCAGATCGCGTATATCACGGGCGTTTGCTCCGGTATTTCCGCTACGATCGCGGCAATGTTCGATATAACCGTTACCGTTGACGGCGTGTCCGAGCTTTACGTCAATACAGGATGCGAGCTTGATATTCCCGCAGTCAAGGCTTCAAACGAGGCTGACGGCGCGGCGAAGGTGCGCGCACTTATTGATATCCTTCCGCAAAATAATAAGAGCGTTGCGGATGTAGCACCGCTTGACGATCCTGCACGGGCTTGCAATATTGACGGAATGTCCGGACTTGACCTCGTAGCGGCTATTGCCGACGGCGGCGCTGTTACTCAGCTTTATGCAAACGACGCTGACGGAGTTGTGACCGCTCTTTGCCATATCGGCGGCAGACTTGCAGGTGTTGTTGCGACTGACGCAAAGACAGACGGCGGCAGACTTACCTCCGCGGGGGCAAAGCAGGCGGCAAGACTTGTAAAGCTCTGCGACAGCTTCAATATTCCCGTCGTGACCTTGATCGACAGTCTTGGTGTTGCCGAGGGTGAGGATAGGGAGCTTGCAACTGCAGGCGCAAGGCTCGGCGCGCTCTACCTCAAGGCGACCACCGCAAAGGTGACGGCTATCACGGGTAAGGCATTCGGAGCGCCCTTCCTGTTGCTTGGATCTCGCGCACTTGGTGCAGACCTTGCAATAGCAGTAAACGACGCGCAGATGGGAGCTATGACTCCCGACCGCGCAGTTGCATTCGTTTGGAACGATAAGATAACCGCCGATAAGTCCCGCGCCGATGTTGAGGCTGAGTGGACCGAAAGGTATGCATCTGCCGAGGCTGCTGCGGCAAACGGTGACATCGACGATATCGTAGCCCCCGAGGAGCTTCGCGCGAGAATATGCTCCGCACTGTATATGCTTTCCGCGAAGGCCGATGCGACTCCCACTAAAAAGCATCTGAGTATGCCCCTTTAACGTGCAGGAGGCTCAAATGAAGAAAATTCGTATATTTGCCTTGATGCTTGCAGTGCTTGTTCTCGTCGCCGCTACGGTGGTGTGCGTGAATGCAGAGGCTATCTCTACCTCCGCTGTAACAGAGGCTGAAACAAGGCTCGGTGACCTTGACGGTGCGGATCTTACCTTTGCGGAAAGAGTTCCTTATGCCTTGCAGGGAATGGTAACGGGAATGCTTATGATATTTTCAGTTCTCATTCTGCTTGCGGTGCTGATCTCGCTGTCGAAATACGTTTTCGCTCCCGCGCAGGCTAAAAAAGCAGAACCCAAAACGGAGAAAGCAGAGAAAGCGGAGAAACCCGCTCCCAAAAAGAGCGCGCCAGCGCCTGCTCCCGCCGTTGTAAGCAAAAGCTCTGACGATGAGCTTGTCGCCGTCCTGACTGCGGCTGTGGCTGCTATGCTGGAGAGCGGTGAATACCGTAGTGAATTTGCAAGCGGATTCCGTGTGGTATCCTTTAATAGGGTACAGGGAAGCGGCGCTTGGAACAACAAATGATAATCAAAATTTGAAAGGTTGGTATTTGAAATGAGAAGATTTAATATAACCGTAAACGGTGTCACTTATGACGTAGCAGTAGAAGAGGTAGGCGGCGCAGCTCCCGTAGCAGTACCTGCTCCCGTAGTACAGACTGCACCCGCAGCAGCTCCCGCACCCGCAGCAGCTCCTGCCCCCGCGGCAGCACCCGCAGGTAACGCAGGTGCAGTCGCAGTAAAGGCTCCCATGCCCGGCACTATCGTAAAGGTAAACGTGTCAGCAGGCACGGCAGTAAAGAAGGGAGACGTTCTCTGCGTTCTGGAGGCTATGAAGATGGAAAACGATATCTGCGCTCCCGAGGACGGAACGGTAGCGACCGTAAACGTGCAGACGGGCGCGTCCGTTCAGACAGACGAAGTTCTCGTTACTCTCAACTGATCAGAGTATTCCTGCTTCAAATCTTGATGAAAGGAATATTCTGTAATGTGGAACAGCATACTTGAAACTATAAAGAACTTTATCGAAAAGACGGGCATATCCCTGCTGATAAGCGACGAAAATTGGTGGCAGTACCTGATTATGTATGCTATCGCGGGAATTCTTATCTACCTTGCAATAGCAAAGCAATTCGAGCCGCTTTTGCTTTTGCCTATTGCTATCGGAATACTGCTGACAAACCTTCCTGGCGCGGGGCTTTTCCACTTTGATATGTGGATGGGTGACAGTAGCATGACGGTGCTTGAATCACTGCAAATGGTGGTCAATAAGGGCGGATTTCTCGATCTCCTTTACATTGGCGTAAAGCTGGGTATCTATCCCTGCCTTATATTTGTAGGCATCGGTGCCATGACCGACTTTACTCCTCTTATCGCAAACCCCAAGTATTTTATTATCGGTGCCGGCGCACAGTTCGGCGTGGTCGTAGCATTTGCGTCGGCATTCATGTCGGGACTGTATACGCTTGGTGAGGCGGCATCTATCGGTATTATCGGCGGTGCTGACGGACCTACGGCGATACTCGTTACCAAAACGCTCGGTCCCGCACTTCTCGGTGCTATCGCAATCGCGGCGTACAGCTATATGGCGCTTATCCCCATGATACAGCCTCCTTTTATGAAGCTGCTTACAACTAAGAAGGAAAGATCCATCAAAATGGAACAGCTTCGTCCTGTATCTCGCACCGAAAAGCTGCTTTTCCCGATCATCGTAACCGTTGTCGTAGGACTTATCGTTCCCGACGCGCTTGCCCTTATCGGTTGTCTTATGTTCGGTAATCTGCTCAATGTTTGCGGAGTTACCGACAGACTTTCCAAGACCGCGCAGAATGAGCTTATGAACATAGTTACAATATTCCTCGGTATCAGTGTCGGAGCCACAGCGAGTGCTGAAAATTTCCTTCGACTTGAGACCGTAGTTATTATTGCGTGCGGACTCGTAGCCTTCTGTATATCTACCTGCGGCGGACTTATCACCGCAAAGATAATGAACTGGCTGTCGGGCGGAAAGATCAATCCGCTTATCGGCTCTGCGGGCGTTTCCGCAGTACCTATGGCGGCTCGCGTAGCGCAGACGGTAGGACAGAAGGAGGATCCCTCCAACTTCCTGCTCATGCACGCCATGGGCCCCAACGTAGCAGGCGTTATCGGCTCAGCCGTAGCCGCGGGCGTTTTCCTCTCGTGGCTCTGATAAATAACCTTTAGGAGTGAGTATAACAATGGGAAAAGTTAAAATAACAGAAACAGTGCTTCGTGACTCACATCAGTCACTTATTGCAACCCGAATGACTACGGAGGAGATGCTTCCCATCCTTGCCGAAATGGATAAGGTAGGATATCATTCTCTTGAAGCGTGGGGAGGAGCGACCTTCGACTCCTGCATGCGCTTCCTCAATGAAGACCCGTGGGAGCGTCTGCGCAAAATAAGAGCGGAGGTTAAGAATACCAAGCTCCAGATGCTCTTCCGCGGACAGAACATTCTCGGCTACCGCCACTATTCGGATGACGTGGTTGAGTATTTCGTTCAGAAGTCTATCGCTAACGGTATTGATATTCTACGTATATTCGACGCGCTCAATGATCCTCGCAATCTGAAGACGGCAATCAACGCCACCATCAAGGAGGGCGGACACGTTCAGGCTGCAGTCAGCTATACCACAGGTCCCGTATTTACCACAGAGTATTATACCACCTATGCAAAGCAGCTTGAGGAAATGGGTGCTAACTCCATTTGTATCAAGGATATGGCAGGACTTCTCAAGCCCTACGACGCATACGAGCTGGTAAAGGCTATGAAGGAGACGGTAAAGATACCGATCCAGCTCCATACCCACTATACCTCGGGACTTGCCTCCATGACCCTGCTCAAGGCGATTGAGGCAGGCGTTGACGTTGTGGATACAGCGATCTCGCCCATGGCTCTCGGTACGTCCCAGCCTCCCACAGAGGCGCTTGTTGCAACGCTCGCAGGCACGGAGTACGATACGGGTATCACACTTGAATCCCTTGATAGAATTACCAAATATTTTACACCTCTGCGCGAAAGATATCTTGAGAGCGGACTTATGAACACCAAGGCGCTCAAGGTCGACGTAAACGCGCTTATATATCAGGTTCCGGGCGGAATGCTGTCAAACCTTATGTCCCAGCTCAAGCAGGCGGGCAAGGAGGATAAGCTGACCGAGGTGCTTGAGGAAGTGCCGAGAGTGCGCGCAGACGTTGGATATCCTCCTCTTGTAACACCATCGTCGCAGATCGTAGGTACGCAGGCGGTGCTTAACGTGCTTAACGGTGAGAGATACAAGATGGTTACCAAGGAATTCAAGGGAATAGTACGTGGCGATTACGGTAAAGCGGCAGTTCCGATTGATCCCGAATTCATAAAGAGGATTATTGGCGACGAGCAGCCCATAACCTACCGTCCCGCAGATGCGCTTGAGCCCGAGATAGAAAAGCTCCGCGCGGCTATTCCCGCAGGACTTATCGAGCAGGAGGAGGACGTATTGTCCTACGCGCTGTTCGAGCAGGTTGCGCTCAAATTCTTTGAGTATCGCAAGGCGCAGAAATATAATCTGGATGCACAGCACGCAAACATGGCGTCGGGCGTTCATACTATCTGATAATTTTAGTGCGATACTGCCTTTTGCGGTATCGCACTGCGTTTAATCACGATTTTGTCGGGAAAGGGGAGAATATGGCAAATATAAACGATTATCTCGATTGGCGAGGGGATATTTCCTTTTCAGAGCTGCCGCCGTGCGAGGCGGACGCGCTGATATTTGCGCTTTTGTCATATATAAATTTCGACGGAATAGTCCCAAGCGGCAAGGAGGGAATCAGTGTGCGTGAGGCAGTTGATGCCTACGTTGAAAAATACCCCACGCCCAAGGACAGATACCTGGGGCTTATAATCATTCCCGAAATATCCGAGCTGCTTATCCGTTTGCCTGCGTCCCCTCGCTATGCAGACGTACGTATATTCGGTTACGTCAACGAGGTGTGCGAGCGGTGCGAGATGCAGTTTTCCGCCGTCAGCTTTGAGCTTGGCGATAACGTAACCGTCGTTGCCTTCCGAGGGACTGACGATAATATCGTCGGCTGGAAGGAAGACTTCCACCTCTCCTTTCGCGAGGAGGTGCCGTCACACACAAGGGCTGTTGAATACCTCGCCGCACACGTGCCGACGAGAAAAACACAGCTGTACGTTGCGGGACACTCCAAGGGTGGACATCTTGCCGTATGGGGGGCGGTACATTCTCAAAAGAAGATCCGCGACAGGATAGTTAAGGTGTACAGCCTTGACGGTCCAGGCTTTTTGCCGCAGGTCATAGCGTCGGAGCAGTATCGCGAAATGTCGGACAGAATAACGACCCTCGTGCCGCAGTCATCACTCGTCGGACTCCTGCTTGATAACGACCGATCCTTTCAAATAGTCAAAAGCAGGAAAAGCGGACTTCTTCAGCATAATCCCATGCTCTGGGAGGTAATGGGCGGAGGCTTTGTAAGACTCCCGCAGCTTTCAGCGCAGGGTGTCAAAAACGATACTGTGCTGCGCGAAAAGATAGCAGCACTGACACCCGAGGAGAGAGAGCAATTTACCGAGGTAATTTTCGATATACTTAGCGCGACGGGGGCAAAAACCTTGTCGGAGCTGAACGAAAGCAAGATAAAAAACGCCATCACCGTAATTAAAATGGTAAACGAGCTTGACCGAGAAACACGCGACGCCGTAGGACTTCTCTTTGCGGCAATGCTAAATCTTGATGTCGGCAAAAAGGGCAAGGAAAAGCGAGAACCGCAGGAAAACGGTAAAGCCACGCGCGGCGAGCTTGACGTGACCTTTTTCCCGCTTGTTGCGGAAGCCTTAAAGCGTGACCCTGTCGATAAAAAACAAAAGGGGAAGGAAACAAAATGAATCTGTTAAAGGAAGCGGATCTTCGCCGAAAAATAAAAGCAGACCCTACGGGCGCGTATTTTTTCTTTGGCGAGGAGGATTATATGAAGGTGGCGGCTATATCCACCGCACGCGACGCAGTGCTTCACGCAAACGGTGACAGCGTTGGCGATTGCTTTAACGATATCCGCCTTGGCGGAACGGATTTCACTGCCGATGCGCTTGCAGATGCCGCCAATTCTCCGCCTATGATGGGCGAGCGCAAGATTATAACCGTCACAGGGCTTCGTATCGACGATATGAAGGCGGCGGATTTTGAAGACCTGTGCGCTACACTTTCTGAGCTTTCCCGTCCCGAGCTTGACTACAATCTCCTAATAATCTCGGTGGATTCGGATGCGTTTGATTACGGTACGCTTCCAAAGCGCCCGTCAGCAAAGCTGACAGCACTGTGCGAGCATCTGACCCCCGTGTATTTTGAACGCAATACCCCCGCACGGCTTGCCGCTTGGGTAGACAAGCATTATCAGCACGGCGGGGTGACGGCTGACGCGCAGGTGTGCGCCTTTACCGTTGATTGGTGCGGTAGAGATATGTATAAGCTGGCGTCCGAGATACATAAGGTCGCATCCTATGTTCGCGCCAAGGGCAGGGAAGCGGTTACTGTCGACGACGTAAAGCTTGTGGCAATACCCGCCGTGGAATACGACGCATTTGCTTTTACCAACGCCATAATGGAGCATCGCCGCGACTTGGCTTTGAATATTCTCGCCGATCTTAAATTCCGACGGGAGGAGCCAATAATCATTCTCTCGGAGGTCAATCGCGTACTGTGCGATCTGTTGTCCGTCAAGGTAATGGCAGACGATGGCGCAACTGTGGGCGAGGTTGCAGAGGCGTTGCGTATGCATGAATATAAGGCGGGACTTTACCTCCGTCAGGCGAAGGATATGGAGCTGTCCCGACTAAAGGCCGCCGTCCGAAGCTGTGACGACGCAGATAAAGCCTTGAAGCTGTCTGCTAAAGGATATGCTGTCATTGAAAAGCTTATCTGCTCTCTTTGAAGACATTTTACACAAAACAGCGAGCCTTGTTTTGTGTATGTTTGCCACAAAAATTTGGCTCGATATTTAAAGTTTATTTAAATTACCGATTGAATTTGCTGAAAATTTGGTATATAATGTAAGTGTAAAGGTAGAAACACCACCGCATTGGAGCTTGAGCCTTTTCGTAAAAAATGCAACAGACCGCACACAGAAAGAGAGTAGATGCGGCAGAAAGGAACGGAAATGAAATCCATTTATATTAAGCTCAGTACGATTGACGACGTATATTCCTTTGTAAACATTATCGTCGGTTTTAACGGCGACGTGGATCTTGAGTCCGGCCGTTACAAGGTAGACGGAAAATCCCTGTTGGGTATTTTCAGCCTTGACCTTCGCAAACCCATTAAGATGACCTTCCACGACGACTCCAAGGCAGACGAGCTTTTCGCTAAGATCAAGCCCTTTGTCGTAGAGGACGCAGAGTAAGACCTAAATTCAGATGCGGCTGATATATTTTTGATGATTATACGTAATGACATATCTTGTACCCCGACGCCGATAGCGTCGGGGTACATTTTGTAAAATGAGGGATAAATAACGCAAATCCCCTTGACAAAAGAGGAAAATTAGATTATAATAAACTGTAACTAATCTAATCACAGTCGAAAGGCAGAGATATAAAATGGCAAAAGAAAAAATGGTCGAGCAGATAACGTCCATGGATACCGACTTTGCGCAATGGTATACCGACGTTGTAAAGAAAGCGGAGCTTGTTGATTATTCGGGCGTGCACGGTTGTATGATCATCCGTCCCTACGGATACGCTATCTGGGAAAATATACAGAGGGACCTTGACGCGAGATTCAAGAAGCTGGGACATGAAAATCTGTATATGCCTATGTTCATTCCCGAGAGCCTGCTTCAGAAGGAGAAGGATCACGTAAACGGCTTTGCCCCCGAGTGCGCGTGGGTAACCGTAGGCGGCGAGAATAAGCTGTCCGAGCGCCTTGCTATCCGTCCTACCTCCGAAACACTTTTCTGCGAGCATTACAGAAATATAATCCACTCCTACCGCGACCTGCCCAAGCTGTATAATCAGTGGTGTAACGTGGTAAGATGGGAAAAGACAACCCGCCCCTTCCTCCGCACCTCTGAGTTCTTGTGGCAGGAGGGACATACTATGCACGCGACCGAGGACGAGGCACGCGCGGAGACTATTCAGATGCTCCACGTTTACTCCGATTTCTACCGCGAGGCACTTGCTATCCCCGCAATTCTTGGACGCAAGACCGAGAAGGAAAAGTTTGCGGGCGCTGAGGAGACCTATACCATAGAGCCTATGATGCACAACGGCGTAGCCCTTCAGGGCGGAACCACCCACTATTTCGGCACGGGATTTTGCAAGGCATTCGATATTACTTACACCGACAAGGAAAATAAGGTGCAGTATCCTCACCAGACCTCCTGGGGAGTTTCCACCCGTATGATCGGCGCAATAATCATGACACACGGCGACGATAACGGACTTATCCTGCCGCCGAGAGTAGCGCCCATTCAGGTAGTTATCATTCCCGCCGCTCAGCATAAGGAGGGCGTTCTTGAAGCCGCAGGCGCGTTGCGCGACAAGCTCGCCGAGAGCTTCCGCGTAAAGCTTGACGACAGCGATAACTCTGCGGGCTGGAAGTTCAGCCAGTACGAGATGAAGGGCGTGCCCGTAAGACTTGAGATAGGTCCTCGCGATATTGCCTCCAACTCCTGCGTGCTTGTCAGCCGCGTTACCAGAGAAAAGAAGATCGTATCTCTCGACAATATCGTAGATGAGGTACAGGCAATGCTGGATCAGGTGCATGAGGAGCTTTATAACCGCGCACTTGAAAATCTCAAGACTAAGACTCACGTGGCAAAGGATTTCGATGAGCTCACCGATATTGCTGCTAACCGTCCCGGCTTTATCAAGGCTATGTGGTGCGGCGATGTTGAGTGCGAGGATAAGATAAAGGACGTAACGGGCGGCGTCAAGTCCCGTTGCATACCCTTTGATGAGGAAAAGCTGTCCGACGTTTGCGCTTGCTGCGGAAAGCCCGCAAAGCACATGGTCGTCTGGGGCAGACAGTACTGATATATTAAAAATTACTACTCCCGCGGAAACACCGCGGGAGTAGTTGAAAGGAAAGCTAATGCCGAGATCAGCACAGGGTACGGTCAAAAAACGTTTTCTGCTTCTTTTGCGCCGAATCAACTGCGTTGACCCGGTTCTTTTTGTATGCACGCTGGTCTTGACAGCGATCAGTATTGTGACCGTCTACGGTGCGGTGGACAATTTCGGTCAGAGTAAGCTTAAAATGCAGATAGCTATGGCGATAGTTGGTATTATACTTACCTATGTCGTCGCAAATCTTGACTATCACGTTATCGTGGATAAGCTATGGCTGTTTATGCTGATATTTTCCATAGCCATTCTTACCGTCACTCTCTTTCTCGGAACGACGGGCGCAGAGAGGGAAACGGCGAATAAAAGCTGGCTGACCATTCCGATCGTGGGAATTGCCATACAGCCGTCCGAGTTTGTCAAGATAACCTTTATCTGTACCTTTTCAAAGCATTTGTTAACAG
Source organism: Oscillospiraceae bacterium (assembly GCA_015065065.1). Classification (GTDB taxonomy): domain Bacteria; phylum Bacillota; class Clostridia; order Oscillospirales; family CAG-272; genus CAMEON01. Next base: position 5,959 of record SVQX01000005.1, on the reverse strand, counting down.
TGGGAGACAGAATAAACCGTCCCCGCGAGCTGCTGCTGTTACTGCTACACGCGGGCGCAATTATCGGCTGTATCCTTCTGTCGGGCGACCTTGGCGTTGCTCTCGTTTATATCGCAGTGATGCTGATAATGCTGTTCGTCGCAGGACTTAATCTGTGGTATTTCGGAGGAGGTGTGCTTTTGCTCCTCGGCGGCTTACCGTTTTTGTGGAATTTCCTCGCTCCGTATCAGCAGGACAGAATACTCGTGGGCTTTGACCCCGAGCTTGACCCGCTTGATAAGGGCTGGCAGCCACTGCTCAGCCGTCAATGCATCGAAAACGGAGGACTTTTCGGGGTTGGACTTTTCGGAGGCGGCGAATACGAGCAGCTTGCCGCCTCGCATACCGACTTTATATTTGCCACCGTCTGCGAAAAATTCGGCTTTGTGGGCGGGGCAGCGGTCGTTATAACACTTGTCGTTATGGCGGCAAGAATACTGTGGATAGGCAGACAGGCAAGCCACGACTACGGAATGTTTATCTGCGTAGGCGTTGCGGCAGTGCTTATCGCGCAGAGCGTTGAAAATATTGGAATGTGTCTCGCTATGCTGCCAGTCGTCGGAATAACCCTGCCGTTTTTGTCCTGCGGAGGCTCATCACTTTTGGCTACCTATATTCTCATCGGTATGGTACATAGTGTGCGCACTCACAGTCCCATGCGCCGTATCCACGAGTAACGGATATTCAAAAACGTATTTTCGTACGATTGTGCTGAGTATGCAGGCAACGACGGATAAAAGAAACCATAAAACGCTCATGGAAAAGCAGATCTGCCCAAGAAAATTCAAAGGCTTTGAGCTGTAATCCCAAATGCTCATGTCCATCAATACGTTCAATATGCAGCCCGCCAAAAGCTCAAGCGCTGTGATTATAACGGCACTGACAACGGAGCGAAAGAGCAGGGAACGGCGACAAAAAATTCGATTGACATGGTAGATAAGATAAAAGCACAGCCCGCCAAGCACTCCCATGGTAGGATGCGACCAGCCACGCCAGCTAAGCTCAATAAGATAGTAGAGCGTGCCTCCCGCGACAAACAAAAACAGCGTTAATAGAATATTGTTCCAAGCCGCGTCCGCACGGATGCGGCTTGCTTGATCTTTTTGTAATTTCATAGTAAGCTCCCTGAGGATTTTTTTGTAGCATATTAACATGCCAAATTTATGCAAAATACCGTATCTGTTGTGCAATTACGACATATTTTGCGCTTGAATTTGTATCTAATGTGAAATTGTTGTATAATAATCACAGAAAACATAGGCAAAATGTGTGAAAATGGATATGGGGAAATAAACAAAAACCCCTTGCCAAAAGGACAATTCTGTGGTATACTATATCGTGTATACATTTTAGGCGTACGAAAGGAATGATAGATTTGTCACTTTTGATTTGTAACGCAAAGGTATATGACTCTGAACACAAAGAGTTTTTCGACGGCTCGGTGCTGACCGAGCAGGATAGAATAGTATGCGTCAGCCGTGAGCCTGTTCCTCCCGTACCCAACGGAGCTACCGTTGTGGATGCCAAGGGACGTATGCTCATCCCGGGACTTGTTGATATACATACTCACGGCAGAGCGGGCGGCGATTTCAATACAGCTGACGACTCCCTTATGGTAAAGATGGCAAAGAGCTATCTTTCGTCGGGTGTTACCGCAGTAATGCCCACGTTAGCTTCTGCTACGCTTCACGAGCTGACGGCTTCGGTGGAGCGCATCAACACCCTAAAATGTGCTGAGGGAAGCTTGCCTTACGTCATAGGCGTTCACCTTGAGGGAAGATATCTCAATCCCGCAAAGCGAGGCGCGCACGCACCCGAGCTGCTCTGTCCCCTTGATGCGGACGAGCTTGAGGGGATCCTTAACCGTATCCACGGCGCAAAGCATATAAGCGCGGCGTTTGAGCTTGATACGGACGGCTCCTTCCTCCGTCGCGCCCTTGAGCTTGGCGCGACCGTGGGACTCGGTCATACAGCGGCTGACTTTACAACCGCCACAAGGCTTATTAATAGCGGCGTCACCACAATGACACATCTTTTCAACGCAATGCCGCCTCTCCATCACCGTGACGGTGGTGCCGTTGCCGCGGGTCTGCTCGGAGGTGCTTACTGCGAGCTTATCTGCGACGGCTTCCATATTGCTCCTGAGATGGTCAAAATGGCATATCGCCTCCTGAAGGATAATGACCGCCTCGTGCTTATCACGGATTCTATGGAGGCGACAGACTGCGCCGACGGGGAATATACTATTGCAGGTATGCCCGTTACGGTTAAGGACGGAAAGGCAAGAACGCACGACGGTGCTATTGCGGGAAGCACTCTGACGCTTCTCGACGGCGTGAAAAATCTTGCCGACTTCGCGGCAATTTCCTTTGAGGATGCCATTTATTGCGCCACTCTCGCACCCGCAAGGGCTGTTGGAATTTCGGATGAGCTGGGCTCGATAGAGCAGGGAAAAAGAGCGGATATGCTCCTCCTTGATAAGGATTTCCGAATGGAGCTTATAGTATGCGGAGGCAAAAAAGTCAAATTTTGAGCCATGCTTTTTGCATTTGCACCAAAATAAAAATAGGTGGGTAACTTAAATTGAATCGCACAAATATAACCAACAAAAATAAAAACAGCTTTTGGTCTAAGCTGTTTGGAAGAAAAGGACTGCTGATATTAGTAGACGGCTGCAGCCTTGTAGCGGCTTACGCAATCGTCGCATTTATCTCAAGCTTCTTCGGCGTGCCGACGAAGGTTGAATTCGACTTTCCGAAATATCTGATAAACATTGCAATATTCGCATTTTTTATATTGCTCATGCGAGCTATATTTAAAACCTATTCCAACGTTTCGAGATACGCAAACTCAAAGTCCTACGTTTCATATGTTTTTGCGGACATCACCGCAGGAGTTCTGGGTTACATCACTGTGCATTTTGTAGATGCCGGCACACCCGCCGATATCGGATTGCTCAGCAGCGTTTGTGTAATTGCACTTTTTGACCTTGCAACTCTTGTTTCGCGTTTTCTGTATCAGCAGCTGTATCAGCGACGTAACGCCAATGAGTTCAAGGGTGCGAATAAAATAGGCGTTGCCATCGTGGGCGCAGGTCAGGTAGGGGCGCTTCTTGCCGAGGAGCTTACCTATAAACGCTCACACTACAAGCCCATCTGCTTTATCGACCGCGACCCCGAAAAGATAGGAGGCAGAGTTTGCGGACTCAAGGTGTTTGCCGAAAACGACGATGTTGTGGATGTTATAAAAAGGCTTGACGTGCAAGAAATATTCATTGCTATCGACTCCATGACGTCCAAGCAGACTAAGGAGATGCACGAGCGCTACAGCCGCACGGGCTGTAAGGTAAAGATATACGATTTTCCTATGAAGGACGCTACGTCATCGGGACTTGACGCCAAAAGGAGAGTTATTCGTGAGATCAAGATCGAGGATCTCCTGTTCCGCGATGCCCACAAAATCGATATCCAAACCATAGCACCGTACTATAACGGAAAGACCGTGCTGGTAACGGGTGGCGGCGGATCCATCGGAAGCGAGCTTTGCCGTCAGATTGCAAAATGCTCGCCCAAAAAGCTGATAATTCTGGATATTTACGAGAACAACGCCTACGACATACAGCAAAAGCTCATCCGTAAATATGGGGACGAGCTGGATCTTGCCGTGGAGATAGCCTCCGTGCGCGACGTTGACAGACTCGACTGTGTATTTGCAAATTACCGTCCCGACGTGGTATTCCACGCCGCGGCGCATAAGCACGTGCCTCTGATGGAGCATAGCTCCTGCGAGGCGATAAAAAATAACGTCATAGGTACTTATAATACCGCTAATATGGCGGAAAAGTACGGGGTGTCAAAGTTTATCCTCGTTTCCACCGATAAAGCGGTAAATCCCACGAATATCATGGGTGCGTCCAAGCGTATGTGCGAAATGGTGATACAGTGCCGCACGGATAGCAAGACTTCGTTCTCTGCTGTAAGATTCGGAAACGTGCTTGGCTCTAACGGCTCGGTAATTCCGCTGTTTCGCGAGCAGATAACCGCAGGCGGACCTATCACGCTGACGGATAAGCGCATCATCAGATATTTTATGACCATTCCCGAGGCAAGCCAGCTCGTCATGCAGGCGGGTGCTATGGCAAAGAGCGGGGAGCTGTTCGTGCTTGATATGGGCAGACCGATAAAGATCCTTGACATGGCGGAAAATATGATACGCCTTGCAGGGCTTCAGCCTTATAAGGATATCGATATCGTGGAGATTGGTCTGCGCCCTGGAGAGAAGCTGTACGAGGAGCTGCTTATCAAGACCGAAACCCTTGATAAGACGGACAATGAGCTTATCTTTATAGAAAAAGACGCACCCCTTACCCGTGAGGAGGTAGAGCGTCGCATAGCTATCCTGCGTGAAGCGGTGGAGAGAAATAAGGATAAGCTGGAAGCCTCCGCTATCAAGGCGGCAATGATGCAGGTCGTTCCGACCTACCACGAGCCGGACGAGGTGAACAGAAAGGCTTATAAGTCGGATGAAATGCGCTCTGCAAATACCCCCGACTCCGAAGAAAAGGTTTTAGTCAACGCATAAAGTAAAAAAGCACTCGCAAGGGGTGCCTTCCATAAAGCAGGTTTTACCTGCCGAAAAAAACAAAAGGAGTACGGACATTTTAGTTCGTACTCCTTTTCAAACGTCTTGCCTGCAAGGTATAGTGTGTTACACCTTTTAGGTGTACTGTCGGGCGGTAATGAGCTCCCTCCCGGAGGGAGCCTTTCTTTCATGTTCATCTATACCTTGTCAATTTTCCTGACAAGCACTGCTTTTGTGGACACAAAAGCAAAGCCCCGCGTGTGGCGGGGCGAGAATTTAGAGGTTTGAAAGCCGTTTTTTGATACCCACATAACGAGGAGTGTCCTTGATTGAGGCAAACACTACATCATTATTATTGAGATATCTCAAACAAGCATGATCGAGCGTTTCCCCGCTGTGCTTTGAAATGTCTTTTCGGCTGAATTTGATCTTATTAACAAACAAAGATGAATGATCAATTTCTGTAAAGTTCTTAAATGCTTCGCAGTATAACACCATTTTTTCAAGTTCATCTATTGCTCTTTCAAATTCTCCCGCCTTGCCACTTTCAAGTGCCATAAAAAAGCTTATCCTTGTTAGACGATCATTGTAAAATCCAAAATCCTCATTCGAAAAGATTATATGGAACATATCGTAAAGAGATTTCAACATAGTATGCTTTTCTTCGTGAGTGTAGCCGGCATCCTTGCAATCGATCAGATATTTCATATAGAGATACATACGATCGCAAACCTTCCAAAAATAATTTTGGCAATGTTCTACAAGCTCATTTCCTTCAAGCACATGAACATGGAGATCCTCGGCGGGCGGTATCATATCCGCATACTGTAAAGCTTTAGTTCTGTTACCCTTGTGCAAATGGGTAAAGCACAGACCGCGAATGGCTCCCATTCGATATTCCATATTGGTGGATTCCATAAGTTGTTCACCGAGCATAACAATCTCATCAAAGCTTTCGTCGATATATCCGTTTTGCAATACTCTCATCAAGAAGTAACGCACGGTCTCGTCGTTTGGATATTTCTTCTGCATTGCACGGCAGAGATTTAGTCTTTCTTCTGTTTTTCCTTGGCTGTGAAATTCTGCGTACTTGGCTGTAAATTCTTTGATCTCGGATTGCTTTTTGCTTTTGGCAATATCAATTTCAAGAAGGACATCCGCACTGACCTCAAAAATATTTGCCAACATGGGAAGATGTGAAATATCGGGTGCGGTCTTATCGCACTCCCATTGGGAAACAGCATTGGTAGATACTCCGAGCAATTCGGCAAGTTGTTCTTGCGTGATATTTCTGTCACGACGAAGTTTTTTGATTGTAGTTCCAATAGACATAATCATT
>SVQX01000043.1 GCA_015065065.1 Oscillospiraceae bacterium | reverse complement strand
CCAGTCACCGAACTTATCTTTTATAACAAGCCCCATATCTTTCCACATGCCATAAACCCATTCAGTGCTCATGCCGACAGCTCTGCCTACAAATCGTGCTGACATTCTACTCATAGCAAACCTCCTATTTAATCATCGTCGTTGGGAAGATACCAACCGTGTTCCCGATGGGGCAAGTTGAGTGGGAATCGGCTGGCAATTGCATTCACAACATCAATATGTATATTCGAAATTTGGGTGTGTTCCTTAGATTCATAGTCCAGCTCATCAAGAAGACGCTCCATTTCTCTACAAGTTTCACGAAGCTCGTCTTCCGATGCGGTCTGCATCCAAGAATCTGTAACGTGGCTAAATTTCATATCTAATCCTCCTTCATCATCTCCGCCGGGGAGAGGTTTATAATTTGCATTCTCATCATCTTCAATAGCAGAGGCGGCAATAACTGCAGTTCCTACAACGACGGCAATTCCAGCTGCAACTGTACCTGCGGTGATGAGCCATTGCTTTGCTTTTTCGCGTCGGGCTTGTCTGCAATCTGCGCAGAGAGTTGCATCTGGATTTGGAAGTAATTTTCCACAATCCGAGCAGGTGCCCTTGATATTATCGAACGTAGTATCATTCTCATATCCGCAGTTTCGGCAAATGTGCTTTGGAGAGTGCTTATCAAATCCTTCTTGATTATTAAGATAGGTTTCGCACTCGTCGCAAAACCAAAATACACAATCGTCTAAGAAATATTCCTCGGAAAAGCCGTAACCACAATCCTCACATACCCAGTGTGAGGTCTTTTTGTTAAAGCTAATTTTGCCATTCTTGCATGAGGGGCAGAACATCCATTTCTTTAGATTCTTGATGTAAAAGTATGTGGCTCTATCACCAATGCTGATTTTCTTCGTTTCGCTTTTCATTTGTACCACTCCTTACAAATTTTCAATATTGTATCCTCCGTAGTATGTTAACGCACGAGCTATAAAAATACAGCCATCCTCGCCATATGTTTGCCTGTGTTGTTTCGCAACATCACCATCCAAAAATGCAGGGGCTGTATATTTGGATAAAAATTGAGGTGTAATTTTTCCATCCAATTCCGATTCCGAATTGTGCCGCACGAGGTATTCGTGTAAAAGTCGAACAACTCTTTGAACTGTATCACTGGAAAACTCAAGATCACGCATATCCGCAATCACTTGATAATATCCGTGAAGAGTGTATGTATGTACCATTTCTTCTACTCCGGAATCAAGAATGAGTCGATATATACGTTCTACATCATCAGGACCCCATTCTTGAGGAGAACGTTGCATAAGTGTATCCGATAGCTTCATAAACGGAGTGAGTTTTGGATCATCATAAAAGTTCCAGTTTTCATGAGCATACTGAAGAAATTCATCAAAACGAACGCTACCGATTTTTGATGTAGTGGGAACGCGCCCCAACATCTTAATACTCTTGGCGAATTCGAGATAAATCACATTTTCATCATGCTTTTTTTCTAATTCTTCAACCTTTGCCGCGATTGCAGTATCAAAGTCATATTCAGGATCATTCATCAATGCAAAAATTTCTTTTGCAGAGAAGCCTATACCTATGAGAAGTTTGATACCCCAAATACGCTCAATATCGTTCTCGCTATAGTCACGATATTTGTTGGAAGGGTTTCTTGTTTTATCAATGGGAAGAAGATTTTCTTTCTCATAATATCGAAGCATATCACGAGTAATGCCGAGGTTTTCTACCACCCATTTTACCGAATATCCCATGTGCTCACCGCCTTTCGCCTATATTATACACCTTGGGGTCGCCCCCACGTCAAGACTATTTTGAAAATTTTTTAAAAAATTTTATCAGTTTCCCTTAATCAATCGGACTTGAGATAACTTACTCATATTACACTGATTCGTTTATCAAAAAAACACACAGCCCCACCGCTACGGTGAGGCTGTGTTTTGTCTTATTCCTTCTCTGTGAATAGGAGGATAATAATCTCATGCCACTCCGATTTTTACCGTACAGACAGCGCCTCGCGCTGTTTATCCGTAAAGCTACCGTTTGGTTCTACGAACATATCCACCGTTACAATACCGCCGACGGCGTTGACTTTTTCTATGTAAGCTCTGATAAAATCGCGGGTGTAGTCGGTATCGGGGGCGCACCAACGGCCGCAGAAATTTCTTTCTTTACCAAGAGGGATGAGCAGATGGGCAAGAGCACCGTCCACATCACCCGACTTGGGATAATAGTCAAAGGTATTGCGCTCGCCGCAGGTCAGCGTTTCGTACTTACAGGACCTTTGCATTTCGGAATCGGGTGAGAGGAGCAGCTCCGCTTTATTAAACCCGATAAGCGCATCGGGGTTGCCCGCCTTTATAGCATCGTGATAGTATTTAAGCAGTCCGTCGGTGTATCCTGCGTAATCGTAGCAGGAGTCAAGCCACCACATTTTGACCTTGTCGCCGTATCTTATTGCAAATTCGCGAAGCACCTCTGACCAGCTCGCGACGAACTTCTCGGCGTTTTCCCGTGTCAGCACGTCCTTCTGCGGCTCGGGCAGACGGTCGGCAAATATCCCCACACGCTCGCGGTATTGCCGACTGAACGTATTGTTGAAGGGGGAGAGGCAGTTAAAATACAGGCACAGGTCGATACCGTATTTTTGCAAGGCGTTGTATATGTCAAGCACGAGATCGCGACGTGGGCAAAGAGTGCCCGCGGATACTCCCATCAGTTTGTCGTAGGTCGCGTTGGGCGCGATCATATACTCGTTGCCGTGGACGAGCGTGATAAAATAATATCCCGCGCCCATTTGGTGGAGCTGATACGCGAGCCTCTCGGCATCAAAGCTGTCCACCGTTTTATTCCAATCCGAAAGATCGGTTTCATATATAGCATCTCTGCCGGGGGTACACAGGTAATGATTGAAAACACCCCATTTGCGGGCGCGCATTTTCTCAATAGCGGTCATTATTTATTTCTCCTTTGCGTGTTGTTCCATAAGGATATTAACATATATTGCACAATATGTCAACATATTTTTTGCAGAAAAACGGCATTGGCAAAAATAACGCGCGCCATCGGCAGGTACGACACGGCGCGCGTTATCTTTATGCGTTTTATCTCCTCCGCCTTACCGAAAATATTTCGCCGCATGCGATCTTCTGCCCTGCGTTGCCTGACGGCTGGGTGGTAAAATCGTCGGGAGAGCCGTGGATAATAACGGTTTTACCCACAATGTCCTTGACCGTAAATCTGTCTGTCAGAAAAGCCGAGAACGCTCTGCCGTCAGCGCCAAAAAGGGGAGGGAGGTCGCCTGCGTGATAAGGATGTGGGCAGCTATATGGATTATAGTGCATTCCTACGTTTACAAACGGATCGTCGGCATTTCCCGTACAAGAGCTGCCATCATGGATATGAAGCGCAAAAATCGGGGAGGCGCATCCGTCCCCGTTGGGCAGTCCTTCTACGTCTGTAACAACCAAAACACCTTGCTCTGTCTGATAAAATCTGATGTTGCCGTAGAGCTTTTGGTACTGCGGAGAGCCGTATATTATAGCCACCGCATCGGGTAGGTGAGTAAGCAATCTGTTAAAATTTATCGAATGTTTTCTGTTCATACTCCACCTCGCAAGTTTTTTGACAGTATATGCGCGGAGTGGTCAAGACGACTTAAAAGCAGCAATGCACGTTTGGCATTGGATCTTATTGACAAGCAAAAGGTTTTATGCTATAATAACCGCAGAAAGGTGGTGCGGAACAGTCGGCGACCAAAGACTGTATAGCGGCGACTTAAAAACTACATAGATTATGATTTTAAGGGAGAGCTTTATATGGCAGGCATAGCAACCGCAATTATCGGCGCGATAATTGTCATACTCGGAATTATCAATATGACGGGGAATATCGCATCGCTTCATTGGTATCACAGAAAGAACGTAAGTGAGGAAAACAGAAAGCCGTTTGGTCGGCTTGTGGGACTCGGGACTCTTATTGTCGGCGTGTCCGTAATGCTTTTCGGCGGAGCGATGGCACTGTTTGGCGATAACGAGGCTATCGTGCTTGTTGCTACCGCGTTGCTTATTGTCGGAATAATTGTGGGGCTCGTCATAAGCCTTCGCGCTATGAATAAATATAACGGCGGAATATTCTGATTTTTTGTAAAAATATGATTGACAAAGCCAAAATATTGTGATACAATATACGGGATAAGTAAATGTGGTGATCGGGAGCAGTAGCTTTTTCGCCCGCGCAAAGAGAGGGGACGGTTGGTGTAAGTCCTCGGCGGAGGGAAGTGAAGTCGCCCGTGAACACGCCGCGTGAGCCGACAAAACGGGGTAGTGCGGTGCGTGTGAGAAGCGTTATATTCTCAAGGAGTGCGTGTGAAGGGACTCTGTTCTTTTTACGCGAAATCAGGTGGTACCGCGTTCTCTCGCCCTGATGGGAGAACGCGTTTTTTATTTTGTGAAATTTGTTTTATGCCGAGCTTTCGGCATCAAGGAGGAAAAATGAAGGCTTACAACGAGCTTCCGAAAACTTACGCTCCGTCGGAGTTTGAGGACAGAATCTATCAGGATTGGTGCGACAAGGGCTACTTTACCCCCGACGTTAAGGACGAGCGTCCTGCGTTCTCCGTGGTAATTCCGCCTCCCAACGTAACGGGACAGCTTCACATGGGACACGCCCTTGACGAGACCCTGCAGGATATCCTTGTGCGCACAAAGCGTATGCAGGGCTATAACACACTTTGGGTACCCGGCACCGACCATGCGGGAATTGCTACTCAGATAAAGGTTGAGGAGAGGCTTCGCGTTGACGAGGGACTTTCCCGCTACGACCTCGGTCGTGACAAGTTCCTTGAAAGAGTTTGGGGCTGGAAGGACACCTACGAGGCGCGCATTACAAGTCAGCTCAAAAAGCTTGGCGCGTCCTGCGACTGGAGCCGCCAGAGATTTACTATGGACGAGGGCTGCTCCCGCGCCGTCCGCGAGGTTTTCGTAAATCTTTACGACAAGGGACTTATCTACCGCGGATACCGTATCATTAACTGGTGTCCACGTTGCCTTACCGCGCTTTCGGACGCGGAGGTAGAGTACAAGGATCAGCCGGGCAACTTCTGGCACATCAGATATCCCATTATCGGTGAGGACGGCTACGTTGAGGTAGCTACCACCCGTCCCGAAACTATGTTCGGTGATACCGCGGTTGCGGTCAACCCCGAGGACGAGAACACCAAGCACCTCATCGGCAAGAAGGTTCTTCTGCCTATCGTAAACCGTGAAATCCCCGTAATTGCGGACGATTACGTTGAGATAGGCTTCGGTACGGGCTGCGTTAAGATCACCCCGGCCCACGACCCCAACGACTTCCTGGTAGGTCAGCGCCATGATCTTGAGCAGATCAAGGTCATGAACGATGACGCTACAATGAACGCATACGCGGGCAAGTACGAGGGCATGGACAGATATGCCTGCCGCAAGGCACTCGTTGCAGATCTTGAAGCGGAGGGATATCTCGTTAAGACTCAGCCTCACGACCACAACGTAGGTGTTTGCTACCGTTGCGGCACGACGGTTGAGCCTATGACGTCCGACCAGTGGTTCGTCAAGATGAAGCCGCTTGCAGAGCCTGCTATAAAGGCGGTTGAGGACGGCTCTATCAACTTTATTCCCGCGCGCTTCTCCAAGAATTATTTCAACTGGATGAACAACATTCTCGACTGGTGCATTTCCCGTCAGCTTTGGTGGGGACACAGAATTCCCGCTTTCTATTGCGACGCCTGCGGTGAGATGACGGTATCCAAGACGGATATCGACACCTGCCCCAAGTGTGGCGCACCCGTCCGTCAGGATGAGGACGTGCTTGATACTTGGTTTTCGTCCGCTCTTTGGCCCTTCTCAACGCTCGGCTGGCCCGACAGCACAGAGGAGCTAAAAAAATACTATCCCACAAGCGTGCTTGTGACGGGCTACGATATTATCACCTTCTGGGTATCCAGAATGATATTCTCCGGACTTGAGCATATTGGAGAGAAGCCTTTCTCCACCGTGTTTATTCACGGTCTTGTGCGTGATGCGCAGGGAAGAAAGATGTCCAAATCTCTTGGCAACGGAATCGATCCTCTTGAGGTCATCAAGACCTATGGCGCGGATGCTCTGCGCTTTGCGCTTGCAACGGGCAATTCCCCCGGAAACGATATGAGATTCTCGGATGAGAAGATCGAGTCTGCAAGAAATTTTGCCAATAAGCTGTGGAACGCATCCCGATTCGTCCGAATGAATCTTACTATTGACGAGGTGGCTCTGCCCGAGGCGGACAAGCTCTCCGCCGAGGACAAGTGGATACTCCACGAATTCAACCGCGTTGCAAAGAATGTGGGCGCGAATATCGATAACTACGAGGTGGGCGTGGCACTCGCGGAGATCTATGAGTTTACTTGGGACGTTTTCTGCGACTGGTATATTGAGTTTGCGAAAGCAAGACTCAGTGACGCCGAGTGCGAGGGTAACGAGGTCTGCCAGAACGTAATTGCCTATGTGCTTATCGGTATCCTCAAGCTGCTCCATCCCTTCATGCCCTTTATCACGGAAGAGATATTCGCATCTCTGCCTCACGAGGCGGGCGAAGCGGAGAGCATTATGATTTCCAAATACCCCGAATTCAATCCCGCCCTTGTATTTGAGAACGAGGCAACTGAAATGGCGCGTATTATCGACGCCATCAAGGCGGTAAGAAACCGCAGAAGCGAGATGAACGTTCCGCCCTCACGCAAGGCGAAGCTGTTTGTTCAGACCAAATACGCGGATACCTTCAACTGCTCGGCGGCGTTTTTCTGCCGACTTGCATCCGCATCCGAGGTGGAGGTTGCCGACAGCTTTGATGAGGCTACGGTAAATGCCGACACCTGCGTTCAGGTCATTACCGACTCCGCAACCGTCTATCTGCCCCTTGCCGAGCTTGTTGATTACGAGAAGGAAAGGGAAAGACTTAATAAGGAAAAGGAGAGATTGCTCTCCGAGATAGACCGCTTTGAAAAGAAGCTGTCAAACGAGAGCTTTACCGCAAAAGCACCTGCAGCAGTCGTTGACGGTGAGCGTGCAAAGCTCGCCGCGGCACGCGAAAAGCTCAGCGGCGTTGAAGCGGCTCTTGCAAAAATTATGTAATTGTATCAATAAAAATCCGAGGCAAATCATGTGATTTGCCTCGGATTTTTTAAATTCCCAATATTCTTGAAGCTATTGCGAAATAAACGAGAAGCACGATAGCGTCAACTATGGTCGTAATAAACGGACTTGCCATAACGGCAGGGTCAAGCTTGAGTAGCTTTGCGCCGAGCGGGAGCAGGCTGCCCACCGCCTTCGCCACCACGATAGCCGCGAACATGGTGGCACATACTACAAGCGCTACCATCAAATTTTCATTTGAAAAATCCATTTTAAAATCAACCAGCATCAGCTTTATAAAGCAAGCCGCCGCAACGGTCACTCCGCAGATAACTGACACGCGAAATTCCTTCCACAGCACCTTGTAAGCTGTCCTCGGCTCTACCTCACCGAGCGACAGGCTTCGGATAACGGTAACGGAGGTCTGCTCGCCCGCGTTTCCGCCCGTTGACATCAGCATGGGGATAAACAGCGTAAGTACGGCGCACGCGCTGAGCGCCGCCTCAAAATAGGAAAGGATAGAGCTTGTGAAGGTGGCTGAAACCATCAAAAGGAGCAGCCACGGTATGCGTTTTTTCCACGTTTCAAACACGCCCGTTTTGAGGTAAGGCTTATCTGACGGAACGATAGCCGCCATCTTTTCGATATCCTCCGTTACCTCCGTTTCCATGACCTCCATAGCATCATCGACGGTAACGATACCAACAAGGCGGTGCTCGTTGTCAACAATGGGGAGAGCCAGCATGTGGTACTTGGAAATAACGGATGCAACGTCCTCTCGGTCGTCCATGGTGGAGGCGCAAATAACATTTGGCTCCATGATGTTTTCAATGGTGTCGTCCGGGGAGGCGAACAACAGCTTTCGCAAGGCTACCGTGCCCGTCAGAACTCGCGCCTCGTCCGTGACGTAAGCCACGTAAACGGTCTCCTTGTCCATACCCGTGCGGCGGATATGCTCTATCGCGCGCGCGCAGGTCATGCTGCTGTGCAGGTCGATATATTCCGCCGTCATAACGCTTCCCGCGCTGTCGGGAGGGTAGGAGAGCAAGCGGTTTATGGCGTTTCGCGTTTCGGGGGTGGCGTTTTTCATCACTCGCTTGACGATATTCGCGGGCAGCTCGCTGACAGTATCCGCCGCATCGTCAAGGTACATGTCCTCGATAATGAATGATATTTCGCGGTCGGTCAGTGCGGATATTATCTTCTCACGCAGGTCGGGGTCAAGCTCGGCGAAAACGTCCGCCGCAGTGTCCTTTTCGATAAGGCGGAACACGCGCGGGATAAGCTCGGGGGATACGGCGTCGAAAAAATCAGCCGTATCAACGGGATTCAGTTCTCGAAGCTCACTGCGGAAGCGGGCGTACTGCCGTGTGTCAAGCAGCTCCATAAGCTGCTCGAATTTGCTCGCGATCTCCTCCTCGTAAGCCTCGGTTTCGGTCAGAGCCTCTTCATCATCCTCATCCGAGCTTTTATCGAGAGGCTCTGCCCCGTCGGCATTGATATCGTCCTCACATTCGGCAGGATGCGCCTTAATTTCGTCTTGGATTTCTGTGTCTTGCTTCATTTGGTTCTCGTCATCACGAAAATCTTTTTCAGTCATATCGCATCCTCCGTTTCGCAAATTTGTTGAGGGTAGTGTTGCGTGGAGTTAAAGCTTTACCGTGTGTCATTCTGAGCGGAGTGAAACGGAGTCGGGCCGAAGCGCAGCGTAGGCGCGTTAGCGGAATCTCGGCGGGGTTCCGCTCAAGATGACACGCGGAGATATTACGTCGTTGTAGTATGCTCCTTGCAACAAACATATTATACGCCCGCGCAGACGGTTTGTCAACGGATTTGACGAAATTTCTTTGATTTTTGCGAAATTTTATGATTTTGAACACACAATCTCTCAAAATCGCGCGATTTTGCGTTAAATCTCGCCAAATCGAAGGTTTTGTGCACTATAAAATCCCCCAGACTCCTGCGAGTCGGGGGATTATGGGCTATGATCGCGTCCAAGAATCTTGACAATGTGTATCTGTCAGATATTTTGCAGCCGCAGATATGTCAGAGAGATTGAAGAAATGCGTATTAACGTTAGTCCAAGGATTAATAGCTTGCCATCCGGATGGATTTTCAAACGTGACGCTTGTAAGGGATGTGCATTTTTCAAATGCATAATATTCGATTTTCGTCACACTATATGGGATGGTTATTTCTTTAAGGACGGAACAACTACTGAAAGCATAATTATCAATGGTTTGTATTTTGTTGCCCATTGTTACATTGGAAAGATTTGTGCAACCGTAAAAAGCACTATGTCCAATATTTAATACGCCATTTCCGATTACTACGGTGGATAAGCTGCTGCAACCTTTAAAGGCGTCTATATCGATTTCTGTTACACTATCAGGGATAATTACGGTTGTGATATTAACGCGACCGGAAAAAGCATCTCTGCCGATTTTTTTAACACCGTTTGGAATAGTGCTGCTATTACAACCTGTCACAAGTGTTTGGGTGGATTTTTCAATTATACAGTTTCCCGAACTGTAATAGACTTCGTTATCGGAATTTACCGTTAATGTTTCCAGGCGTGAGCATTGTTGAAATGCATCAAATGCTATTGTTGTAACGCTGGATGGTATAGATATGTTCGTGAGGGAGGAGCAACCTGAAAATGCGGCGTGACCAATGTAAATTAATCCGTCCGGTATATTTATATCTGTAAGGCTTGTGCAACCCGCAAAAGACAATTGAGCAATTTGGGTTGTGCAGTACGGTAGAGTGACGTTTTTAATGGTAGAACGATTATTAAAGGAGAAGAATCCGATGCTCGTTACCTCTACACCTCCGATGTGAGAAGGAATTACAACGGATGTTAAGGAAGTGGATACTAAGCTCGTTATTTCAATGCCGGAATCAATTTCAGTATACTTGAATGACGATGGCTTTTCTTCTTCCTGCCACCAAGCATACAGGCACACATCTGAATCAACGACTGTCGTTTGAGGTATGGTAAGGTCGGCATCAGCAAACCATCCTCCGAAGGTAAAGCCTTCGCGCGTAGCGTCTGTATATGGAATGGGTTGCCCGTATTTGCCCGTCCAAGGCTCTATCTCGTCACCGCCGTTGGTAACGAAGGTAACGGTGTAGCTGTTACGGGTATAGTAATACTCTATCAGCATATCGCCTTCACGGTTGATAAGCTTTGTCTGAGCCTTGGGAGAAGTGAATCCCGTGTAGCTCTTTCGATCGGGAGTTACGTTGGTTGCTTCCTCTCCTGTAAGATTATCTGTATCCTTCAAGGTGTAGCTGCCGTCAAGCTCTTCGATATAATGCTTTACGGTGTAAGGAGTTTCCATATTTGGTGCGGCGTATACATCTACCGTCTTTTGTGTCTGCTGAACGCCGTCGCCGTCGTTGAGGTCGTAGTCGCAGATAACGGTGAGCGTGTAGGTCTCGCGCACGTTAAGCTCGTCGTAGCTACGCATATCTGCGTTGCCCGCGGCAAGGACGGTTCCATGCTTGTCCTTGAAAATGATATCCGTCACCGTGCCGATTACGTCGGGATCGGTCAGAGAAAGATCGAATTTCATTCCGTAGGAATTTGCCTGAGTCAAAGTGATATTTATGACGGGCACAGCCTTTGCCTCGGTGATACCGTCAAGAGTTTTCACAACAGTCTGTGCGCCTACTCCGTCGTTAATATCGTAGGTATAGGTCACGCGGACGGTATATTTGTTGTTTGAGAGCAGAGAAGTAAACTCGCGCACATCAATGCTGTTCGCAACCACGGGCTCGTCCTCACCGTGGAGCAGCTCGATTTTGGTTATCGCGCCGACAGTGTCAACGTCGGTAACGTCCACATCAAATTTGAAGGAGGTCTGCGTTTTATCAATCTCCGAAAGGGTGAAGTCGGGCGCTGCCTTCGCCTTGGTAGTAAAGGTCAAGCTGATGCTTTCATCAAGCTCACCGTTTACAAACCGAGCCAGCAGTCTGTATTCGTTATTCGAAAGCAGACCGTCAATTTCGGTAGTTGACACGTCAATATCGCGCACCTTTTCGTCGCCGTGGTACAGTTCAAGCGCAACGATAGTTTTCTGCTCGTCGGTAAGAGCGCTGTTCCACTGATAGCCGAAGGAGATAGACTCCTGCTCCACCGTAACGCCGTCAAATGCCACGTATTCCTCGGTGAGTATTTCCTCCTCGTAAAGCACGTAGGACGTAAATCCGAGTCCGTCAAGAGCGTCGTAGGTTGCCACGACAGAGTACTTATATTTGGTGTTTGAGCGCAAGCCGCCGAAGGTCACGCTGATGTCGTCGCCAAGCGAAATATCTTGCATATCAACGATATTTTCGCCCTCGGTCAATACTGCCTTTACAAAGCCGTTTGAAATGCCGATAAGCTCCATTTCGTCGCTCAAATCAAGGGTGATATCTATCTTGTTGATACCCGCAACGCCAAGATCGACCGTTGCCGCAGGCTGCTTTTCGGTAAATACGCCTACCTTGACCGTCTTGTCGCCGTCAATGATAACGTCCTTTATCTCTGTGCCGTCAACGTATTTGATAGCGTCGATGGTATACTCGATTATACCTTCAACGTCGCCCACATTGACCTTCAAAATGAGATTTTCCATATTTGAGCCGGCTTCAAACATATAAGAGGAATACTTCTTTTCATTCAGTGTAAAGGAAAGTATCTCAAAGTCGTCGGGGTTGTGGAAGTGAATGGTGATATAAATATCCTGATTTGGCAGGGCGTAGTAGAGAGCTTCGGATGCTCCGATAACCTCGGGGGGATCGCGCAGGATCTCCTCGGCTATATTACTGTCCGCCGGCTTATTGTGTCCCGGAGCGTTTTGGCTGTTGCCGTTTCCATTGTTTCCGCTATTGTCCTCGTGGCTGTCAAGCAGTTCAAGCCGCGGCAATATATCGTTTGCCGACAAGGTCATAAATGATGCGGGGCTGTCAAGTACCGCCTGCTCCGAGGGGGAGAGGGTGGATACTGTCATTCCCTGATAGACAGGCACCTGCTTTTCGCCTGTGGGGGGAGGTGTCAGCGGCAAAAGCTGCATAAGAAGGGTAGTTACAGCAAGGCACAGGCACGCCGCAGAGACTATTCCCGATATCATGAATATCTTTTTCTGTCTGCGACGCCTGCCGCCGAACATAAGGCGTGCGCGCTTTTGGGAGTTGCGCTCGATTATGTCCTCGTCAATGGCGGAGAGGATGTCTATCTTCAAACCGTCCTTACGCTTCATATATCGTACCCCTCCTTTTCCAGTGCCGCTTTAAGCTCGCGGCGCATCATTGACAGCTCGCGGGAAACGGTGCTTTCCTTAAGTCCGAGGCTTTCCGCAATATCCGCTATCTTATCCGAATAGTAGTATCTGCAAACGAATATGTACTCGCGGCGCGCGGACAGCTTGTGCAGAAAATCGTTGAGAATACGGCTGATCTGCCTTATATCGTAATCCTTTTCGACTGATTCATCCTCGGTCGCGATACACTCGTCAAGCTCGTCCAGGGCGACAATATACTCGGACGGTATGCGCTTTTGAGCGGTATTTGAACGGAACTTGTCGACCGCAATATTTCGCATAATGCGCGACAAAAATGCGCCAAGCACGCGCGGGCGCGTGGGCGGTATCTTGTTCCATGTTCCGTTATAGGTGTCGTTCAGACATTCCTCTGAGTCAAGGCTGTCGTGGACGATATTGTAGGCGATAGCGTAAAGATATCTGCCGTACTTTTCATCCGTTTCCTCGATAGCCTTTTCGTTACGCTTCCAGAACAGCGCCACGATCTCCTCGTCTGTAAGAAGCTTTTGGGGGCTTTTCTGATCTTCGTTCATAGTCGTTCTTTTCCTTTCGCGAGGTGCTTTTTCTGCTCCTCTACTACTATAGTCGTAAAACAGAGCCGTCCGCGCGCCGAAATTTGAAAAAATTTACCGTAATTATAATTGAATAACGGAGCAACCGCAAAATTGGCAGCTGCTCCGTTGCAATTTTTTATTTAAGCATGCCCTCAACGGTTGCCTTGGCAGTGGCGAGAGCCTCGTCGACCTTGGTCCTGTCCTGACCGCCTGCCATTGCGCTGTCGGGACGTCCGCCGCCCTTGCCGCCTGTCACAGCCGCGACTGCGCCTGCAAGCTTGCCTGCGTGAATACCTGCCGCAACTGCATCCTTGCCCGCCGCGGTGATGAAATTCAGCTTGCCCTCTGGAGCAATAGCCAGAACCACGACGATATTGCCGTACTGTGCCTTCAGCTCGTCAACAGCACCTCTTGCTACGTCAAGCTTGAGATTTTCCATATAAGCCGTTACCAGCTTGCATGCGCCAACCTCTGCGGAGTTGGAAAGGATATCCTTAGTAACTCCCGAGGCGATCTTTGCATTAAGATGCTCGATCTCGTGCTTTGCTCCGACAAGCTCGCACTGGAGAGCCGCCGCGCGCTTTGCAATCTCGGAGGAGTTCTGTACCTTAAGCTCCTTTGCGGTGTCGGCAATAAGCTTGTCCTTCTGTGCCATCAGCTCAAGCACACCCTTGCCCGTAACTGCCTCGATACGGCGAACACCTGCCGCAACGGAGGTTTCTGCCGTTATCTTGAAAAGACCGATCTGCGCGGTGTTGGACACGTGAGTACCGCCGCAAAATTCCATGGAGGAATTGCCCATTTCAACAACACGAACAACGTCGCCATACTTTTCGCCAAAGAGCATCATAGCGCCCTTTTTCTTTGCGTCCTCAATGTTCATCACCTCGGTGATGACTGCGTTACCTACGAGGATATTGGAGTTTACAAGCGTCTCGACCGCGCGTATCTCCTCAGCCGTCATAGCGGCAAAGTGAGAGAAGTCAAAGCGCAGATGATGGTCGTCGACGTAAGAGCCTGCTTGCTCAACGTGGGTGCCAAGCACCTTGCGGAGCGCCGCCTGAAGCAGGTGGCAGCCCGAGTGGTTGCGCTTGATGCTCTCACGGCGAGCCACGTTTACCATTGCGTGAACAGGGTCACCAACCTTAACCTCTCCGTTTACCATAGAGCAGATGTGAATGTAAACACCATCGCTCTTTTGGGTGTCGGAAACATTGATAAGCAGACCGTCCCAACCAAGAGTACCTGTGT
>SVQX01000042.1 GCA_015065065.1 Oscillospiraceae bacterium | reverse complement strand
GTACAGGCAATGGCATTCGGTAACATGGGTGACAACTGCGGTACGGGCGTTGCATTTACCCGTGACCCTGCAACCGGTGAGAAGAAGCTCATGGGTGAGTTCCTTACTAACGCACAGGGCGAGGACGTTGTTGCAGGTGTTCGTACTCCTATGCCTATCGCACAGATGGCAGAGAAGTTCCCCGCAGCATTCGAGCAGTTCAAGCAGGTTTGCGAGATCCTCGAGAACCACTATCACGATATGCAGGATATGGAGTTCACCATTGAGAACGAGAAGCTCTACATGCTCCAGACCCGTAACGGTAAGAGAACCGCACAGGCTGCTCTCCAGATCGCAGTCGACCTCGTAGCAGAGGGTCACAAGACCAAGGAAGAGGCAGTTCTCATGATCGACCCCAGAAACCTTGACACCCTTCTCCATCCTCAGTTCGATGCTAAGGCTCTTAAGGCTGCAACTCCTATGGGCAGAGGCCTCGGTGCATCTCCCGGCGCTGCTTGCGGACAGGTAGTATTCTCTGCAGAGGATGCTGAGGCTTGGAAGAACGCAGGTAAGAAGGTAGTTCTCGTAAGACTTGAGACCTCTCCCGAGGATATCACAGGTATGAAGGCTGCTCAGGGTATCCTGACAGTTCGCGGCGGTATGACCTCCCACGCAGCAGTTGTTGCTCGCGGTATGGGTAAGTGCTGCGTATCCGGTTGCGGTGACATCAACATGGACGAGGAGAACAAGAAGTTCACACTCGCAGGTAAGACCTACGTTGAGGGTGACTACATCTCCATCGACGGTTCTACCGGTGCTATCTACGACGGTATCATTCCTACCGTTGACGCCGAGATCTCCGGAAACTTCGGTACCATCATGGGATGGGCTGACGAGTTCCGTACTCTTAAGGTAAGAACCAACGCTGATACTCCCACAGACGCAAAGAAGGCTCGCGAGCTTGGCGCTGAGGGTATCGGTCTTTGCCGTACCGAGCATATGTTCTTTGAGGCTGACAGAATTGCGGCATTCAGAGAAATGATCTGCTCCGACACCGCTGAGGAAAGAGAAGTTGCTCTTGCAAAGATCCTTCCTTACCAGCAGTCCGACTTCGAGAAGCTCTATGAGGCTCTTGAGGGCACACCCGTTTGCATCAGATTCCTTGATCCTCCTCTCCACGAGTTCGTTCCTACCACCGATGAGGATATTGCAACCCTCGCAAAGGCACAGAACAAGTCTGTTGATGATATCAAGGCTATCATTTCCTCTCTCCACGAGTTCAACCCCATGATGGGTCACCGTGGATGCCGTCTGGCAGTAACCTATCCCGAGATCGCTAAGATGCAGACTGCGGCAGTTATCCGCGCTGCTATCAACGTACAGAAGAAGCATGCTGACTGGAAGGTAGTTCCCGAGATCATGATTCCTCTGGTTGGCGATGTTAAGGAGCTTAAGTACGTTAAGAGCGTAGTTGTTGCAACCGCTGACGCAGAGATCGCTGCTGCAGGCGTTGAGCTTGACTACGAGGTTGGTACTATGATCGAGATCCCCAGAGCTTGCCTTACCGCTGATGAGATCGCTGCTAACGCAGACTTCTTCTGCTTCGGTACTAACGACCTCACTCAGATGACCTACGGCTTCTCCCGTGACGACGCAGGTAAGTTCCTCGGCGCATACTACGACGCAAAGATCTTCGAGAACGATCCCTTTGCAAAGCTCGACACCACCGGTGTTGGTAAGCTTATGAACATGGCAGTTTCCCTCGGCAGACCCGTAAACAAGAACCTCCACGTAGGTATCTGCGGTGAGCACGGTGGTGACCCCACATCCGTAGAGTTCTGCCACTCCATCGGTCTTGACTACGTATCTTGCTCGCCCTTCCGCGTGCCGATCGCACGTCTTGCTGCTGCACAGGCTGCAATTAAGGACAAGAGCTCCAAGTAATTTAAATTTACCGCAAGGTGAAAAGAAACGCCCACAGTATCCTTCGGGATGCCGTGGGCGTTTTGGTTTGAGGTGACAAAATGATACAAGACCTTCATTCACATACGTACTATTCCTTTTGTGGTAAGGACAAGCCTGACACTATCGTCGAAGCAGCGATCGCGGGTGGAATCGAGCTGTTCGGAATTTGTGACCACAATTACGGAATAGGGTACTGCCATCCCGAATTTTTTCATTCGGGTACGGTTCTTTCAAAGGACTACGGAAGATCGATTAAGGGCTATTATGACCACATGGATTCGGTGCGCAAAAGATATGCCGACAGAATAAAAATACTTGTCGGAATTGAGATATCAACGTCAAGCCATCCTTGCTGGCATCTGCCTGAGGGACAGGACGTGTCCTACTTTGACTACTGCCTCATCGAAAGCCTTGATGCAAAGGACAGTGTCACTGGCGGCGACTTGTTCGCTTACGCTAAAAGATGCGCCACGCCCATGGTAGGTGTCGCGCATACCGATATGTTTAAGTTTATTGAGTCGCGCGGAGAAGACTCTCTTGAGTATTTTTCCCGTATGGCAGAGGAGAATATCTTTTGGGAAATGAACGTCAGCTACGACTCTATACATCAGTATCGCGTGCATAAATATATGCTGGACTTTTTTGAAAACGAGGAGCAGCAGGATATCGTCCGCCGCTCGGGTGTAAAGGTGAGCGTGGGCTTTGACGGACATAAGGTAGAGGACTATCTGCCAGAGCGCGTGGCGGATTACTGCCGCCGACTTGAAAAATTGAATATCAAAAAGCCTTATGAGGATTAAAGAAAAACGGACTTCAGAATGAAGTCCGTCCTTTTGTTATTATTCTGTTCTCAAAGCCACAACGGGGTCCTTCTTAGCCGCCGCAAGGGAGGGAATAAGTCCCGCCACGGTGGTAAGCACCATACTGATGACCACAAGAATAACCGCCGCGCCTACGGGCAGGATAGCCTTGATGGTGGGAATACCCGACAAGAGATAGATGATTCCGTTGATAGGCAGTGTGAGCAGCAGGGTAAACAGAATACCGATAGCACCCGCCGCAAAGCCGACAATGATAGTTTCGGCGTTGAATACCCGTGAAATATCCGATTTCGACGCTCCCATTGCACGGAGAATACCAATCTCCTTGGTGCGCTCAAGTACGGAAATGTAGGTGATAATACCTATCATAATGGAGGATACCACCAGTGATACAGCAACGAAAGCGATAAGCACGTAGGAAATAACGTCGATAATGGTGGAGATGGAGGACATGAGTATTCCGATCATATCGGTGTACTGAAGTTGGTCGATCTCCTCAACACCCTCGTTGTAGTCGGTGATAAACTGCTTGATGGAATCCTTGGCGGCGAAATCCTTAGCGTATAAGTTGATGGAGGCAGGGGTAGCCGCGCTTGCATCTCCCATAAGCTTCAGGTTTGAGCTGAGAGTAGCATCCGTCTGCGGAGCCATGTCGTAAAGCACGTCCTGGAGCTGATTGAACTGATCGTCGGGCATAAGCTGCATCAAGGTAATGAAATTATCCTCGGTCACGCTCATTTGCATGATCTGTTCATTCATATGGTCGTAGATGCCCTCCATTGCCTCCTCGCCGCACATTTGCTGAAGACCGACAATAGTGGTAAATACCTGCTCTTGAGAGAAAACAGGGAGCAGGAGCAACAGGTTTTGCGGAGTGACGTTCAGAACGTCGCTTGAAAGCTGCATGCAAAGCCCCGCAACCATCTGTGGTGGAACCTGCTCTACCATGGCGGCAACCAAAGCCGTCCGTTCCTCGTTTGACATAACGCTTGCAAATCCGATAAAGGTGTCCTTGTTAACGGGAGGTGTTTCGGCATATCCCGCGCGCACCTGCTCGGTCATGTATGCGTACAGCGTTTCCATTGTTGCAGAGTCAATGGTGCGGATAAGCTTGTCGATATTGTCCTTTGTATAGACGGTTCTTTCAAATTTCAGACCTGTGAGAACGTTGTAATCGGGGGTTTCCTTTTGCTGAGCAATGATATCGCTCTCCCCGTTTTTTTCAAGGATAAGGTCGGTAAGCTCCTTGGTGTATCCGATAGCACCCGAGATGGAGGTCGCGGACACGCCCTCACGTGGACGTATGATACCTGTGATTTTCAGCTCGATTCCGTTTTCGGTAACGAATTTTTCCTGATCGTAGCTTGGGTAGCTTCTCTCGTCATACCATATGGGATATTCCTTACCGTCAACCGTGTATCCCTCGCGCTCGTCAAGCTCGTAAGGACTGTAAAAATCGGATGTATTGAGAAGCATGAAGGACATATTAAGGAAGTCGTCGTACGTATAGGGGTCGAGAGGCGTGGTATCGTACTCTCCGTCCTGCATGAGTGAATTCATGATATCCTCAAGCTCGCCCTGATCCAGCACGCCCAGCATATAAAGCGTCATCTTGCTTATCTGATTGTTGCGGCTGACTACCAGCACCACCTCGTCTGCCTCGTCAGCCCATTCACCCGCAATGACCTCGTACTGCTGATCAAGCAGCTCGTCGTTGTCTATCATCTCGGACAAGACGTTCATTCCGCCGCCGATCATATCGCCAATGCCCGTAAAGGCATCGCCCATATTGTCAAAAATGGTGGTGGGATTTACCTGAGTTTTACCGTCGGAGGTGAATACCTGGAGGTCGAAATCGTATGTGTACTGTATATCGCTGACATATTTTTCAATCTCGTCGTAATGCTCGTCAAGATGCTTCTTGAACGCTTCAAGGTTATTGCTGACGGTAGCGCTCATAGCGCCCATCATAGTACCAAGAGAGTCGTCCACATAGATCATATCCGAATCCTTGTGGTCCTCGCTCTCGTCTACCTGCGTCATAGCCGACATCATAGCCTCAAGATCGCGTGTTTCCTTGGTAATGGAAAGAGGATAAGTAGAAAGCGTATCCTCCTGCACGGTGTCGATATACGCTTGAATTCCCGTTGACAGTGCAAGGATAAGTGCGATACCGATAATACCGATGCTGCCCGCAAATGAGGTAAGGACGGTGCGTCCCTTTTTGGTCATAAGGTTGTTGAGGGATAGGCTGAGTGCCGTGCCGAAGGACATGGAGGTTTTTTTACTTTTCTGGACCTCCGTCTTGCGCACCACACCCTCCGGCTCGCCCTCATAGTGATAGGGATCGGAGTCGTCAATAACTCTGCCGTCGAGCAGCTTGACAATTCGGGTGGAGTATTTTTCGGCAAGCTCGGGGTTATGAGTAACCATGATGACCAGCTTATCCTTAGCGATATCCTTAAGGATATCCATTATCTGAATACTCGTTGCCGTGTCGAGCGCGCCCGTAGGCTCGTCTGCAAGCAGGATATCGGGGTCGTTGACGATGGCGCGAGCGATAGCCACGCGCTGCATCTGACCTCCCGACATTTGGTTCGGCTTCTTTTTGAGCTGATCGCCAAGTCCTACACGCTCGAGTGCTTCGGCGGCGCGGCGGCGTCGCTCAGCCTTGGATACACCCGACAGAGTGAGCGCAAGCTCTACGTTTGCAAGCACTGTCTGGTGCGGGATAAGGTTATAGCTTTGGAAGACGAATCCGACACTGTGATTTCGGTAAGTGTCCCAATCGGAATCCTTAAAATTCTTAGTGGATTTTCCGTTGATGATAAGGTCGCCGTCCGTATATCTGTCAAGTCCGCCGATGATGTTGAGCAAGGTGGTCTTACCGCATCCCGACTGACCGAGTACAGACACGAATTCATTTTCGCGGAATTCAATGTCAGCGCCGTTCAGTGCGTGGACGGGTGTATCGCCCGTGTCATACACTTTGGAAATGTTTTTAAGCTGAAGCAATTTTGCGCCTCCGTTCTTTTTTTAAAAAATTTTTGCGTATCTTATAACTTGAAAATTATAGCATACTTTTTTTAACGCAATATTAAGTGACGCAAGATTTAAAAAAAGGTTACAAAAGACATACAACTTCCTAACATTTTGACAGTAGATACACCGCATTCTCGGGACAAATGAGGTCTGCATGCTCGCAAAGTCGCTCCTCCGCACCCTCAGACATTATCCGCTTGCCGTATTCGGCAATGAAAGCGTACCTGTCGCCGATACGGTAATAGCCTCCCGAGGGCAGAAAAAGTACGAGATATGCGGTATTGTTTTGGTCTATGTAGGCACGGCTTTCAAGCCTTTCACTCATTTTTGCAAGTCTGCGGCAAACGGATATAAGAGGATCTATACCGTCAAATGCAAAAATGAAGGGGCGAAGCCGTGTCTTGACGGAGGGCGCAGCTTCCTTTTCACGGGTAGATATGCTCATACGATTATCCTTCTTTCCCGAATTTATTTGCTTGTTTGATGTGTCCGTTTGCTCGGTTTTCTCGGTGAGCCGTTCAAGCAGCGCACGCTCGGGGGGAGTAAGCGCATCTGAATTTGCTCTCTCAGTATGGGGAGTTTGTATTTTCGTGACAAATATCTCACATCCTCCGCCGCGGCTGGTGTAAAGCTGAATGAAAAGTCTTTCGCCCTCGGTGTCAAAGTTTACCTCGGCGCAGGCGTCGTCGAATATGTGTCTGAATGCCTCGCGGGTGTCCTCGCTGGTGCAATCCAGCTCCTCGCAGTCAAGGTGATACTTTTCCATATCGGGCAGGGTGAGCATTATTTTAAGCTTGCCCTCGCCAATTCTTATAAGTTCCATTAGCAATCTCCGTTCTGCCGACCAAGATACGTCGGCTGTGTACTGATATCATTATAAGCCAAAGGCGGGGAAAATGGTATACCAAAAAAACTGCCAATTTTCCCGATATTGGTAAAAAAGCGCTAATATTAAGCCAAATTAACAAACTGTGAAAAACTACATATAAGGGCAGAAAAAGAAAATTGAAAATTATCACTAATAGCATTTGACTAATTTGAAAAAATGTGTTACAATATAAGGTGGAAAATTTTTGTCGGAGGTGGAGAGGTGATAATACTCGGAATTGACCCGGGGCTTGCTATTGTGGGCTGGGGAGTAGTCGAACATTCTAAAGGGCGTTTTCGCACGCTCGCATATGGCTCGATACAGACCCCTGCAGGTATGGATACCCCCGAACGACTGCTTGCCATACACCGCGACTTAAAGGACATTATAAATAAATACCACCCACAGCAGATGGCTGTGGAGGAGCTGTTTTGGAATACTAACCAGACCACGGGTATTATGGTCAGCGAGGCGCGCGGAGTTATACTTATGACGGGCGAGGAGCTTGGAGTTGAAATTTTCGAATACACACCTCTGCAGGTAAAGCAAGCAGTCGTAGGCTACGGACGGGCGGAGAAAAAGCAGGTAATATCTATGGTAACTCGCATACTTGAATTGCCCGCGCCGCCAAAGCCCGACGACACGGCTGACGCCCTTGCTATCGCCATATGCCACGCACACAGCGGCGGCTCGCGCTTGGCAAGCTATTACAATAAATGATTTTCAAAGGAGATACGAAACGGTATGTGGTGCGCCGATAATTGGAAGGACTACGAGCTGATGGATACGACGGACGGCGAGCGTCTTGAGCGGTGGGGAAAGTATATTCTCATCCGTCCCGACCCGCAGATAATATGGAACGGAGTTGCAAATTCGCCTCTATGGAAGCGCGCCGACGGTATATACCGACGTGTGGGCGGTGGCGGCTCATGGGTGAAAAATGACCTTCCCGCACAGTGGAATATAAATTACGGAAGCTTAAGATTTGTTTTGCGCCCCATGGGATTTAAGCATACGGGACTTTTCCCCGAGCAGGCGGCGAATTGGGATTGGTTTTCGGAAATAATCCGAAATGCGAAGGCGAAATCTCCCGACAGAAACGTAAAGGTGCTTAACCTGTTTGCGTACACGGGGGGCGCTACGATGGCGGCGTCTGCGGCGGGAGCTTCAGTGGTCCATGTTGATGCGGCAAAGGGAATAGTAGCGCAGGCAAAGGAAAACGCACAGCTTTGCGGACTTGCGGACGCGCCTATCCGCTATATCGTTGACGACTGCAAAAAGTTCGTCGAGCGGGAGATACGTCGCGGCAACAAATACGACGGAATAATTATGGACCCGCCGTCCTACGGTCGAGGACCCGGCGGTGAGGTGTGGAAGCTGGAGGAGTGCGTGGACGAGCTTGTGGGACTTGCCGCAAGGCTGCTCTACGACGATGCACTGTTTTTCCTTATAAACTCTTATACTACGGGACTTTCTGCATCCACAATGGGATATATCCTTAACTTGAAGGTGGGAAAAGCTCACGGTGGACATCTTGACGCACAGGAGCTGGGACTTCGCGTAAGCTCTACGGGAGGCGTGCTTCCTTGCGGCGCAAGCGCGCGCTGGTGGAGCGAGGATTAAGTGAGGAGGACAATAATGACTGATAAAACTCCTTTTTTGGAGATAAAAGGCTTAACGGTAAGGTATCTTGAGGATGAAGCTCTGCCTCTGCCCGTGCTTAAAAATATATCCTTCAGTGTGAATGAAGGCGAATACGTGGCTGTTCTCGGACACAACGGCTCGGGAAAATCCACTCTCGCAAAGATGATAAATCTTGTGGACGACAATGTGTCCGCAGAGGGTAGCATAATCGTTGACGGAGTTGACGTGCTGTCCCCCGACCTGACGGACGAGCAGCTGCTTGATCTTCGCCGCTCGGTGGGAATGGTGTTTCAAAATCCCGACAATCAGCTTGTAGCGACTGTTGTGGAGGAGGACGTGGCTTTCGGTCCCGAAAACCTCGGTATTCCCAATCCCGAATTAAGGGAAAGAGTGGACAGCGCGCTTGCTACTGTTGGTATGACCGAATACGCGCACCACGAGCCGCACAGACTATCGGGCGGACAGAAGCAAAGAGTGGCTATCGCGGGCATTATCGCTATGATGCCTCGCTGCATGATATTCGACGAGGCTACTGCTATGCTTGACCCCGTTGGTCGCCGCGAGGTGGTGGATACCATTGAAATGCTCAACCGCGAAAAGGGAATAACCGTTCTCACCATTACACATTATATGGACGAGGCGGCACGTGCGGACCGTGTTATCGTGCTTGATGACGGACAGATAATCCTTGACGGCAAGCCGGAGGAGGTGTTCGCACACGAGCGTGAATTGCGCATGGCGGGACTTGAGCTTCCTCAATGCACCGACCTGTGCCGCCGTCTTTCAAGAAGGCTGAAGGAGCAAAAGGGCGTTGAGCTTTCAGGCAAATTCAATAATATCGACCAGTGCGTAGAGGCTATCGTAGGGCTTTCTCGGACAGCTTTGCTTGACGACACCAAGCGAGCTGACACCGACGTGCCTGTTGGCAATGGATATGAGTCAAGTGATGACGAGATACTGCGCCTTGAGAATGTCAGCTACACCTACAGCAAGGGTACACCCTATGAAATACGCGCCCTTGACGATGTAAGCATTGGCATCAAGCGCGGCGGAGTGACAGGTATTATCGGGCATACGGGCTCGGGAAAATCCACCTTCGTTCAGCTTCTCAACGGACTCAACCGTCCCGAGGACGGAAGGGTATTGCTCTCGGGCAAGGATATATGGCAAAATCCTAAGGAGATAGGCAAGGTGCGCTTTGCCGTCGGACTTGTAATGCAGTACCCCGAATATCAGCTTTTTGAGGAAACGGTGGCGGCAGATATCGCCTTTGGACCGAAAAATATGAAGCTCGATGACAATGAGATATCCCTGCGTGTTGCAGAAGCGGTGGAGTTCGTCGGACTTGACAGAGAGTTGCTCGTCAAATCTCCCTTTGACTTGTCGGGCGGACAGAAGCGTCGCGTAGCTATCGCAGGAATTATGGCAATGCGTCCCGACGTGCTTGTGCTTGACGAGCCTGCGGCGGGACTTGATCCGCGCGGCAGACACGAGATATTTAACGGCATCCGCGAGTACAACAGAAAAACGGGTTGCAGTGTTGTTATCGTCAGCCACAGCATGGAGGATATGGCGGAGTATTGCGACGACGTTATCGTTATGGCTCATTCCAAGGTGCTGATGGCGGGGGACAGGGACCATATATTCTCCCGCGCCGCCGAGCTTGAATCCGTAGGACTTGATGTTCCGAGGATAACCAAGCTTATGGGAAGGCTTTGCGAAGAGGGGCTTTCCGTTGATCGCGGACTTTACACCGTGGATTCTGCGGAGACGGAGCTGTCACGACTTTTCAAACTGAACTATGATCGGAGCTGATCTTTAATGAAAAATATAGGATTTGGACAATATTATCCGGCGAGATCCGTCATACACGAACTCGATCCGCGAGCAAAGGTGATATGCACGGTAATCTATATCGTGGCGGCATTTTTGTGCAGTAATTTTTTCTCCTTCGTTTTGCTTGCGGTATCTGCTTTCGTGTTGATACTCATCAGCCGCATACCTGTCAGCACAGTGCTTCGAAGCGTGCGTGCCCTGCTGTTTATAATGATATTTACTGCGGTGCTGAACATTTTTTGGACTAAGGACGCAGCCGCCGAGCCGCTTTTGTCCTTCTGGATCATCAAAATTTATACCAAGGGACTTTTCAACGCGCTGTTCATAATAATACGAATTCTTGCAATGGTCATCGGAAGCAGTCTGTTTTTGACGTACACCACCACGCCTATCGCGCTGACGGACGCTATCGAGAGCCTGCTCAGCCCACTTAAAAAAATAAAGGTTCCCGTGCATGAGTTTGCAATGATGATGACAATAGCGCTTCGCTTTATCCCCACTATCGTTGACGAGGCGGATAAGATAATGTCGGCGCAAAAGGCGAGAGGCTCGGATTTTTCAACGGGAAGCATCGTTGCCAGAGTGAAGGCGCTCGTGCCCGTTATCATTCCGCTGTTTGCGTCATCATTCAGACGCGCAGGCGAGCTTGCAACCGCTATGGAATGTCGCTGTTATCACGGCGGAGAGGGGAGAACAAGACTTAAGCAGCTCCGTTTTTCGGCGGGGGACTTTATATTTATGTTCCTTATGCTTGCCCTTATGATAGGCTCTGTCGTGACGGTGAATATTCTTGGCGCAAAATTCGGCTGGATATATTCAATGTAAATGTAAAAAAACACGATTTTTCTCATTGGCTTTATTCACAAAATTTTAACACTCGGTTTTGGTAAATTGCCGAGAAATCTAAATTTTGATGTTGCTTTTAGCTAATGAAACAAAACGCAAAATGTGGATTTTGCACAAAAAGGCATATCGCAAAATGTAAAAATATGCCACATTGTGAAATTTTTCAAAAAATTCTCCTTGACAATCCTTGAAATTATGGTATAATGATTGTTAGCGGAAAGTGTGCCGTTTTTTTCGGCATATTAAATTCTGATTGAGTGGTAATGCAAATGAACGGTCTTGATTCAAAGGAAGCGCTTGTCAAGCTTATAATACAAGCGCAGGAGGGAAGTGCCTCTGCCTATGAGGAATTGCTGTGTCGCTACCGTCCGCTGATCGAATCCTCAGTTTACAGCTTCGTGTCGCATGATACGAGTCTACAGGATGCGGAGGATCTTTTGGAGGAGGCAAGGCATATATTTCTCAGCGCCATTACGTCCTACGACCTCAGTCGCGAGGGCGTTGAGTTTGGACTGTACGCAAAGATCTGCCTGAAGAACGGCCTGATATCCGAGCTTCGCCGCCAACAGCACCGTCACCGACTCGGTGTGGTGTCACTTGCGGACGGTACGGAGGATATCGCGTCCATTGCTGACGCCGACCTCTCGTCCCGACTTGTTGAGGAGGAGGATTTCAGACAGCTGTACCGCAAGATCCGCGAGCATCTGTCCGATCTTGAAAATAGGGTATGGTGGATGTACGTTGCGGGGGCTACGGTCGCGGATATTGCAAAAACACTCGGTAAGGATGAAAAATCCGTTCATAACGCCATATATCGCATAAGAGCCAAGCTGAAGCGCTTGCTCGTGCGAGGCGAGGGTAAGCCCTAGCCGAGTGGGCATTGTCAAGTGCCGCGGTGCGACTCCGCGCGGGGTAAAACATTTACATCAAAGCGAGGTAAAATCGGTATGTGCGAAGAACAAGTAAAAGACACTGTGGTCGAGGAAGCTGCTGAGGTAGAGTATCAGGACGAAACCATCGTTTGCAAGGATTGCGGCGAGGAGTTCGTTTTCACCGCAGGTGAGCAGCGCTTCTACGCTGAAAAGGGCTTTATGAATAAGCCCAAGGCTTGCAAGGCTTGCCGCGACAAGAAAAAGGCAGCTAAGAGCGAGCGTCGGTATTATGAAGCTATCTGTGCTGATTGCGGCGCAGTTGCAAAGCTTACCTTCCAGCCCAGCGAGGACAGACCTGTATACTGCAGTGCTTGCTTCGAAGCCAGAAAGAACGCTCAGGCGTAATTTACGTTGGGTAAAAATAGAGGACGGCATCGCCCTTGCGGGTGAACCGTCCTCTATTTTTATACATATCAAAAAATAAATTGCGTTGGAAGTCCGCCGACGTACCTCGGGAATCTTTCTCCGCGTATGAGGGGGAGAATATAATTGAGACACTCGTCGGTCACGTTGTTGCCTTCGGTATTGATAAAGGAATCGCTTACGTGCTTCGTGCGATTTGCTATGATACCGATATCCTCGTATCCGATATCGTAAGCGTATCCGCTGGTGGAGTCGGTGATGCGGTGAATGGTCATAATTATTCCCGTGGCGCCTTCAATAGCGGCCCTGACCGAGTGCGCGCCTGTTGCAAGGGCTTCCTCAATATCCTGCGCCGAGAGCAGATGCGCCGCGCATCTCTGCGGCAGACTCAGCTCAACCGAGCGCACCTTGCAACCGAATTTTTCGCGTACTGCTATCTCCAAGGCTTTAGCCGTGCCCGCAAGATACTTGTGACCGAAAACGTCGACAGCGTTACTTTGAGTTGCCTCGCCAACGTACCTTCCGTCGGCAAACTGTAAGCCCTCAGAAACGGCGATAACTACGTTTGGATGAGTAGCGAGAGCTATTTCGATATCCGCAAAAAATCTTTGCATATCAAAGCTTCTTTCGGGGAGATATACGAAGTCGGGAGCCTGCCCCGTAACTATTCTGCCAAGAGCTGAGGCGGCGGTAAGCCAGCCCGCGTCGCGTCCCATGATCTCAACGATAGTAACAGCAGAATCAACGTAAACAGCAGTGTCGCGGATTATCTCGCCCACTGTCGTGGCGATATATTTTGCCGCCGAGCCGTAGCCGGGGGTGTGATCCATGCCCACGAGGTCATTGTCGATAGTTTTGGGAACGCCGACAAAGTTGATGGCAATATCCTTCTTTCGGGCGTATTCGGAAAGCTTTGCGACTGTGTCCATAGAGTCGTTGCCGCCGATATAGAAAAAGTATTTGATATCCAGCTCCGAAAGCTGACGGAAAATAGCATCCATTACAAGCTCTTCGTCCTCATCACCGGGGGCGGGGAGCTTTTTACGGCAAGAGCCGAGTGCCGCAGCAGGGGTCAGCGAAAGCGACTCAAGTCCTTCAAGATCAATAATTCCGTTTTTAAAGAAAATGTCGGTAAGATTAATAACGTCGCCGCGCATAAGACCGACGATACCGTGGCGCATACCGTAAAGCTTCTTGATGTGAACTCCCATATCCGCACATGCGCCGCGGATCACTCCCGCGAGAGTAGCGTTGATTGCGGAGCTTGGACCTCCCGATTGACCGACTATGGCATTACCGTACAATCTGTTCATACGACCTCCAAAGAAATTCTATTGCGGTTTTCCATATACATTATACTACAAATTTGCCGAATCGTCAATTCTCATTATTTACATAGAAAATGGGCATTGGGGATGGATACAAGGCATTTTTCATAATTTTTTCAAAATATAGGCAAGCGGTCAAGCAGGGATAACATAAAATCAAGCGTAAGATATTGCAATACGCTAAGGAGGAATCATGGCAACGGTTTTCAGTATAGTATTAACGCCGATAGCAAGGCTTATGCACCTGATACTCGGCATAAGCACGCCACAGCAAAGCTTTCCGCCGCCCCTTGCTCAGAAGGAGGAGGAGGAAAAATTCAGAATCGCGCGCGCGGACGCAGACAGCGAGGCAGGACAGCGGGCAAGGGAAGAGCTAATACTGCACAATCTGCGCCTGGTGGCGCATATTGTGCGAAAATATTATTCCACAGCTAAAAATCAGGAGGATCTGGTATCTATTGGCACGGTAGGACTTGTAAAGGCAGTGGATACCTTTGACGTCAAAAACGGGGCACGCTTTGCGACGTATGCGGCGAAATGTATACAAAACGAGATACTTATGCACTTCCGCGCGCGAAAAAAGCTGTCGGCTGAGGTGTCGATAAACGAAACCATTGACGTTGACAGGGACGGAAATCCTCTCACGTACATGGACGTTATAAGCAGTGACGAATGTATCAGCGAGGAAATATTCCGCAAGGTTGAGGCAGAGCGCGCGCTGTATTTTGTGCGTACTCGGCTGGATGCAAGGGAGCGGCAGGTGATAATTTTGCGCTTCGGGCTGAATAAAACTCCGCCCATGACACAGCGTGAAATATCAACACGGCTTGGAATATCCCGTTCTTACGTCAGCAGGATAGAAAAGTCGGCTATTGATAAGCTACGCCACGCCTTTGGTGAATAAATAAAAAGCCTCCCTTGGCGTACCTGCGATAAAGCAGGTTTACAAAATATATTCAATAAATGCGGAAAGAAATCAATTTCGGTTTCTTTTCGCATTTTTTCAACCATTGGTTTAATTGATTAGAAAAACATCAAAACACTATTGACAAAAAGTGATTAGATGGGTATAATATCAGTGTAGTCTACAACAACAGAAAGGTGGATATGTACTTATGAACAAGCAAGAAATATTCAACGGCTTATGGA
>SVQX01000004.1 GCA_015065065.1 Oscillospiraceae bacterium | reverse complement strand
CTCCTTGACCGCCGCGGCAACCGTCTTGCCTACTCTGGGGTCGAATGCCTTGGGGATAATGTACTTTGCGGAAAGCTCGCCGTCACTGATGAGGGATGCGATAGCGTAAGCCGCCGCAAGCTTCATCTCCTCGTTGATCTCGCTCGCTCTTGCGTCAAGCACTCCGCGGAAGATACCGGGGAAAGCCAGCACGTTGTTTATCTGATTGTCCGCGTCGCTTCGTCCCGTACCTACGACAACAGCACCTGCACGCAAAGCCGCGTCAGGGGAAATTTCGGGAACGGGATTTGCCATTGGGAAAACAATAGCGCCCTTATTCATAGACACGACCATTTCCTCGCTGACGATATTGGGAGCAGAAACACCCACGAAAACATCAGCACCGCACATAGCATCGGCAAGCGTGCCGTCAAGACGCTCAAAATTGGTCTTTTCTGCAAGCTCAGCCTGCGCCTTATTCATTCCTTCTTTGCCTACTGTCAGCGTGCCTATCTTGTCGCAGACTATCATATCCTTGACACCCATACGCAACA
This sequence comes from Oscillospiraceae bacterium, assembly GCA_015065065.1. Taxonomy (GTDB): domain Bacteria; phylum Bacillota; class Clostridia; order Oscillospirales; family CAG-272; genus CAMEON01. The sequence continues at coordinate 78,793 of SVQX01000004.1, read as the reverse complement.
GGAATTTTGCAATAGCGATACCTGCGCTTCCCGCGCCGTTGATGACTACACGCACGCCGTCAATGCTTTTTCCTACTACCTTTAGGGCGTTGATAAGCGCCGCGCCAAGCACAATAGCAGTTCCGTGCTGGTCGTCGTGAAATACGGGAATGTCGCAGATCTCTTTGAGTCTATCCTCAATTTCAAAGCAGCGCGGAGCGGAAATATCCTCCAGATTGATGCCGCCAAAGCTGCCCGACAGCAGGTAAATGGTGCGCACTATTTCGTCAACGTCCTTGCTCTTTATACACAGCGGGATAGCGTCAACATCGCCAAACTCCTTGAACAGCAAGGCTTTTCCCTCCATAACCGGCATACCCGCAACGGGGCCGATATCGCCAAGCCCGAGGACTGCCGTACCGTCGGTAATAACGGCGACGGTGTTCCAGCGGCGAGTGAGGTCGTAGGAGCGGCTCTCGTCCTTTTGTATTTCAAGGCAAGGCTGTGCAACGCCGGGAGTGTAAGCAAGCGACAGGTCTTCCCTGCTTTTCACGGGAACGCGGGCTGTAACCTCGATCTTTCCCTGCCACTCGTAATGCTTTTTCAGTGATTCTTCGGAGTAATTCATATTATACCTCCCAAGGGAAGGTGTACTGTGTAAGTCCCATCTCGTCCCTTACCTTTATCATTTCCTGCTGAACGGACTCATTTATCGGAACACCGCTCTCTTTACGCGCGCACCAAATCTCGTACTCCTTCTCGCCTGCGGTATAAATTCTTTCTGCGTCAGGTGCTTTCTTGGATGCGCGGACTGCGCGGATGATGTCACCCGCAGTCTTGCGGCAAGCCGCCTCGCCAAGGAAATGCTCGGTGTCGATAGCGATAAAGAAATGTCCGAGTCCGTAGGGGCGGATGTTTCCGTTTTCATCTTTTCCATCAAGGTATTTTCCGTAGTGACCGTCCTGGAGTGCGGCGGACAGAAGCTCAACTACCATAGCAAAGCCGTAGCCCTTATATCCGCCGAGAGCCTCGCCGATACCGCCGAGGGTAGTCAGTGCGGCAGTACCCTGTCGGATCTTTTTGAGCGCAAGTCCCGCGTCACCCTCGACTGCATTTCCGTCACTGTCGATAACGGTGCCCGGGTGAACGTCCTCGCCTATTCTCTCGTAATACTCAATTTTACCGTTCTGCGTGATAGAGGTTGCACAGTCGAAGATGAAGTCAAATTTCTCGTCGGTGGGAATACCCACCGTATAAGGATTCGTTCCGAACATACCCTCAACGCCGAATGTGGGCGCAACGGAGGGACGGGCATTCGTACCCGTCATACCGATACAGCCTGCAGCGGTCGCCATGGATGCGTAGTATCCCGCAATTCCGTAATGGCAGGAGTTGCGCACGACTACCATACCCATGCCGTACTCCTTTGCCTTCGCTATAGCCATGCTCATAGCCTTGTGACCGATAACCTGTCCCATTCCGTCATGACCGTCAACAACGGCGGTAGTGGGAGTTTCCTTGACAATTTCAAAATTCGTCACGGGGTTCTGGATACCCGCCTTTATTCTGTCGATATAGATGGGTTTGAAGCGGTTGCAGCCGTGGGACTCAATTCCGCGGCGGTCGCTTTCCAGCAAAACATCGGTACAGATCTCGGCATCCTCACGCGGCACGCCTGCGCCCACGAATGCGTCGGTGATAAACTCCGTGGCTGTTTTCCAATCAAGATTGACCTTTGGCATAAAAAATTCTCCTTAAAGTATTGATTTTTTTCACTACCTATGTTATAATCATTTTGAGCGGATTTGTCAAGGGGTTGTGTGTATTCTGACCGTTTCGTTCAAAATTTAATAGATTATCACCAAAAAATCATTCATACGCTCATCGGAGGTAAATAATGTCAGTCAAAGAAAGAGAGTCAAAAATTCTTGAATATCTGCGGCAGAACAAGCGCGCGACGGTAGAGGAGCTTTGCCGCGCCTTTTACGTCAGCGAGCCCACCATGCGCCGCGATCTTGCCACCTTGCATTCGGAGGGAAAGATAATCCGCACCCACGGCGGCGCTGAGCATAAGAGCGAGCTTGGGGAAAATCTGCCGCTGTCCCTGCGCGAGCGGGAGCATTCGGATGCAAAGCAGGTTATCGGCAAGAAGTGTCTTGACCTCATTCGCGACGGCGATATTATCATGACGGACGGTTCCTCCTCCGCCCTTGCCCTGCTCCGCTTGCTTGACGGAAAAAAGTCAATAATCGTAATCACAAACAGCGCAAAAGCGCCGCTCATTCTTGCTAACGCAAATATCAAGACCTTTGTTACGGGCGGCGAGCTTGTCCCCGACACGCTTGTTTACGTTGGCAGCTACGCTGAGAATTTCATTCGTTCATTCAATGCCGATATTTGCTTTTTCTCGGTGCGAACGCTGACCGAATACGGCGCTCTGACCGACAATGCGATAGCCGAAAATTCCATTCGTCGGGCAATGCTGTCCCGCTCCAAAAAGCGAGTACTTATGCTGGACTCACAAAAAATGGGCGCACCCTGTCTTAGCACTCTTTGTTCCATCGAAAACGTGGATCACGTTATCAGCGAGCGGGATATTTCGGAGCATTTCCCGAAATATAAAGAAAAATTTATTTGATAAGTCAAGAAATCTCCCCGACGGATTGTCGGGGAGATCATTTGTTTTATCTGCGCTTTTCAGCGATCTCCACGAGAATGTCAGAAAGGAACTTATCCTTATCCACCGCACCGATGTCGCCCTCTCTGCGGGAGCGGACTGCCACGGTATTATCTGCCATCTCCTTACCGCCGATTATCAGCATATAAGGCACCTTTTCCTGCTGTGCGTTACGGATCTTGTAGCCTACGGTGTTGTTGCTTCTGTCTATCTCAACACGCACACCCATAGCAATCGCGCGCTTTGCAAACTCCTCGCAGTACTCAATCTGCTCGTCACCCATAGGAAGCAGCTTGACCTGAACGGGTGCCATCCAGGTTGGAAGCGCGCCCGCGTATCTTTCGATAAGGTACGCAAGTGTACGCTCGTAACATCCCAGCGAGGTGCGGTGGATGATATACGGCTTTTTGAGCTGTCCGTCGGAGTCCACGTACTCCATACCGAACTTCTCCGCAAGCAGCATATCGATCTGAATGGTTACGATAGTGTCCTCTTTACCAAATACATTCTTGTACTGAATATCCAGCTTCGGTCCGTAGAACGCCGCCTCGTCGATACCGATCTCGTATTTGACCTCCAGCTTATCAAGGATATCCTTCATTACCGACTGTGCATGCTCCCACTGCTCCGCAGTTCCCTCGTACTTGATGCCTGCTCTTGCCGGATCCCACTGCGAGAAGCGGAAGGAGCAATTTTCAAGCATACCAACGGTATCAAGAACGTACTTTGCAAGCTCCAGACAGCCGCGGAACTCCTCCTCAAGCTGCTCGGGGCGAAGAATAAGATGTCCCTCGGAAATGGTGAACTGACGCACGCGGATAAGTCCGTGCATTTCACCCGAATCCTCATTACGGAACAGAGTGGACGTTTCGCCAAGACGCATGGGCAGATCGCGATAAGAGCGCTTCTTATTCAGAAACACCTGATACTGGAAGGGGCAGGTCATGGGACGGAGCGCGAAGCACTCCTTGGTTTCGTCCTGAGGATCGCCCAAAACGAACATGCCGTCGAGGTAGTGATCCCAGTGTCCCGAGATCTTATACAACTCGCGCTTTGCCATGAGCGGCGTTTTGGTGAGCAGGTATCCTCTTCTCTGCTCCTCGTCCTCTATCCAACGCTGAAGCGTCTGAATAACGCGAGAGCCCTTGGGAAGGACAATGGGAAGCCCCTGACCGATAGTGTCAACCGTGGTAAAGAATTCAAGCTCTCGACCGAGCTTATTGTGGTCTCGCTTCTTTGCTTCCTCTACCGCTTCAAGGTAAGCTCTCAGCTCATCCTTGGAGGGATATGCAACGCCGTAAACGCGCTGGAGCATCTTGTTTTTCTGGTCGCCCTTCCAATAAGCGCCCGTGCATTGAGTCAGCTTGAGCGCCTTTACCGCACCCGTCGCAAACAGATGAGGACCTGCGCACAGATCCACAAACTCGCCCTGACGGTAGAAGCTGATGACCTCTCCCTCGGGCAGCTCCTCGATAAGCTGTACCTTATATGGCTCGTCCTTTTCCTGCATAAACGCGATAGCCTCGACTCTCGGCAGCTCAAATCTTTCAATTCTGTGATTTTCCTTGACAATCTTTTTCATTTCGTCCTCAAGCTTTTTAAGCACGTCGGGAGTAAATGACACCTCGCTGTCAAAATCGTAGTAAAAGCCGTTCTCGATTGCGGGACCGATGGTAAGCTTGGTTTCGGGATACAGCCTTTTTACAGCCTGCGCGAGAATATGGGACGCACTGTGACGGAAAATATGCTTGCCGTCTGCATCCTCAAAGGTAAGAAGCTGAACATCCGCGTCATCCGTAAGCTGCTCTGTCAGAGCGCACAGCTTACCGTTTACCTTCGCTCCGATAACGCCTCGGCTAATAAGCTCTGCCGCAGCAGCCGCGTCGTAAACGGTCATGGGAGCATCAAGCTCCACGACCTTTGAACCAAAATTGATCTTCATAATTTTTCCTCCAAATTTATATGTGTTTATTTATTACATGAAAAACATAGTTTTCACCAGCTCGTATGCAAACAGACCTTGCATTTCGCGTGTCGGGTGATTTATTTTATTTGACAACAGCTCAGTGGTATCCACTCCGCACTCGTGAAGTCTTTTCCATATAGCGTAGCAATCGCAAACAGTAACGCCCATATCGGCACAAACCGCCTTTGCCGCGTTGAGATAAGCATCAAGAACTCCGTCGTTCTGTCTGCAAGCAACAGCCTTGGCGGTTTCTACAAAATCGGGGTCGGTCAGATGAGGGCTTACCCCCGTGTTCATCATATTCGGAGTCATAAATATGACCTCGCTGCCGGAATCGGAAATCTTTTGAAATATTCCTCTCAATGCACCGATGTATTTGTATATGCCGTCAAGTCCGCCCCCGCAATCGTTAAGACCGTAGCAAACAACGGTGAGATCCGGTGAGTGGCGCAAAACGTCTCTCTCGACTCGCTCACATCCGTGAGTGGCGTTATCTCCACTGATTCCCGCATTCACAATATTGACAGGCACGTTTGGAAAAAGCGTGGCAAGAATATTGAATACTCCCATCTCGTAGGAATGCCTCTTATCAAAGACAGTCTCAATACCGTTGCCCATCTTATATATTTCAAAGCAACCTTGTGTAACGCTATCCCCGAGGAATGCAATTGTAACGCCCTCGCATCCATAAAGGTTAGTAGCCTTTGCCGACATTTTGTCAACGATTTTCATTTTCTGCTCCTTTTTTTTAAAAATTAAACCCCGAGAGGTCCGACAAAGCGGTATCCTCTCGGGGTGCATAGCTTGTAAAAAACACAAGAAAAATGCACGGTTCCACCCGAATTTTTCACTTTAGCGCATAGCGCACCTATAGACACAAATATTCTGCGGGCGGTACACACAAGACCGATACGGGAAGGCTCTCACCCTATCCTTCCTCTCTGTACGCGGAAGATCCTGCGCGCTATATCCGCAAAACGCCACCCGTAGCGGCATTTTGCATCAAAGGCATATTAAGTTATCAGAAGCTTGCTCCTGCGTTCTTCTTTCTGTTGTACTCGGAACGGGGATTCATGACCTCACGCCAATCAAGGTCGCCGCGGTCAAGCGCCATGACAAGCACCTCTGCCGTTGCGATATTTGTAGCAACAGGGATATTGTAAAGGTCGCACATACGGAGCAGCTCATGCTCGGTCTCGTCATAGCCCGCAGTGGGACGGGTATCTCTGAAATAAAGGAGAATATCGATCTCATTATAGGCGATACGCGACGCTATCTGCTGTTCGCCGCCCTGTTCGCCCGCAAGCAGCTTTTCTATTTCAAGACCTGTCGCCTCGGAAATATATTTAGCGGTAATATTCGTAGCGCAAAGATTGTGCTTGCTCAAAATGCCGCAGTATGCAATACAAAACTGGGTGACCAGCTCTTTTTTCAAGTCGTGTGCAATGATCGCAATCTCCATTAAATACCCCTCTCTAACGTTTTAGTGTCACAGCTTGAGCCAAGCGCAAACTCGCATGCCTCAAACTTTAGCTCATTATATCACAAAAGCAGCTTTTTGTCAATGATATATACAATAATTTTCAAAACTTTTTTATTTTTGTATATTTGTTTACTTGGCAGACGGGGAAAAATGTAGTATAATATATTATTATAGATGTATTATAGATACATTCTCGCAATATGACTACTGAAAGGAACGGTAAATCCCATGGTTAAAGAATTAAATCAGTATCTTGCTTCCTTTGACGAGGAGGTCGCGTCGGCTATTGATGCCGAGTACAAGCGCGAGTGCGACGGCATCGAGCTTATCGCATCCGAAAACTTCGTATCGACGGCTGTGCTGGCTGCGACGGGAAGCATACTTACCAACAAATATGCTGAGGGCTACCCCGCAAAGCGCTACTACGGAGGATGTCAGTGCGTTGACGTGGTGGAAAATATCGCTATCGAGCGTGCAAAGCAGCTTTTCGGCGCCGGCTACGCAAACGTGCAGCCCCACAGCGGCTCGCAGGCTAACACAGCCGTTTACGTTGCTCTCCTTCAGCCCGGTGATACTGTTATGGGAATGAGTCTTGCTCACGGCGGACATCTCACCCACGGAAGCCCTGTTAACCTTTCGGGTATTTACTATAATTTCGTTTCCTACGGTGTGGAGGATGACACTCACACCATTAACTACGACAAGCTGGAGGAGCAGGTCAAGACCGTACGTCCCAAGCTGCTCGTAGCGGGCGCATCTGCATACCCTCGCGTTATTGATTTTGAGCGGCTGGCGAATATCGCTCACTCCGTCGGTGCATACCTTATGGTAGATATGGCGCATATTGCGGGGCTTGTAGCGACAGGCGAGCATCCCTCCCCCGTTCCCTACGCTGACGTTGTGACCACTACCACTCACAAGACTCTCCGCGGTCCCAGAGGCGGTCTTATTCTCTGCAACGACGAGGAGATAGCCAAGAAGATAAACAAGGCTATATTCCCCGGTATTCAGGGCGGCCCTCTGCTCCACGTTATCGCGGCTAAGGCTGTTTGCTTCGGCGAGGCTCTCAAGCCCGAATTCAAGGAGTATCAGCACAAGGTCGTCGTCAACTGCAAGGCGCTCGCAAACGCGCTTGCCGCTGAAGGCTTTGACCTCGTTTCAGGCGGAACGGACAACCACCTCGCCCTCGTTGACCTGCGCCCCATGAACATTACGGGCAAGGAAATGGAAAAGCGTCTTGACGAGGTACACATCACCGTTAACAAGAATGCTATCCCCAACGACCCCGAGAAGCCATTTGTCACCTCGGGTATCCGCGTAGGTACTGCGGCGGCTACCACCCGCGGCTTTGATGCCGAGGATATGAAGGTCATCGCTCACCTCTTTAAGCTGGTGGCTACCGACTTTGAAAGCTCTGCCGACGAGTGCCGCAGAGTCGTTGCCGAGCTTTGCGCAAAGCATCCTCTTTACTGATTAAAAAGGAGATATGAATATGAATAAGCTTAATAATATCAACGGTTTTGACGGAGTAAAGGGTCCCGTTCTCACTGTCGTTATGGACGGTGTGGGACTTGCGCCCGATACCGTTTCCAATGCAGTAGCAGCTGCTTACACTCCTACCCTCGATATGCTGATGGCTAACTACCCCATGGTTTCGCTCAAGGCTCACGGCACTGCCGTCGGTCTGCCCAGCGACGACGACATGGGTAACAGTGAGGTAGGTCACAATGCCCTCGGTGCAGGTCAGGTATTCGCACAGGGCGCAAAGCTCGTTTCCAACTCTATCGAGTCGGGCAAGATGTTTGCTTCCTCCACCTGGTGCGAGCTTGTGGCAAACGTAAAGAGCAATAATTCCACTCTCCATTTCCTCGGACTTTTCTCCGACGGTAACGTTCACTCCCACATCGACCACCTCAAGGCTATGGTAAAGCAGGCAAAGGCTGAGGGCGTTAATCGTGTGCGTATCCACATTCTTATTGACGGACGTGACGTAGGCGAGACCTCCGCGCTTGATTATATCCTTCCCTTCGAGGAATTTATGAGCGAGCTTCGCGCACCCGACTTCGACGTTTGCATAGCCTCGGGCGGCGGACGTATGAAGGTCACTATGGACCGCTACGAGGCCGACTGGTCCATGGTTGAGCTTGGCTGGAAGACTCACGTGCTTGGCGAGGGACGCAAATTTGCTTCTGCCGCTGACGCAGTTAAGGCTTACCGCGAGGAATACCACGTTATCGACCAGGATCTCCCTCCCTTCGTTATTGCAAAGGACGGCGAGGCAGTAGGCACTGTCAACGACGGCGACAGCGTTATTTTCTTTAACTTCCGCGGCGATCGCTCCATTGAGATCTCCAAGGCGTTTGACACGCCCGCAGGAGAGTTTGACAAGTTTGACAGAGTGCGCTACCCCAAGGTAGTATATGCAGGTATGCTGGAATATGACGGCGACCTCCACATTCCCTCCAAGTTCCTTGTAAATCCCCCTGAGATCACCAATACCATGAGCGAGTATCTGGCTAACACCGGCGTGCGTCAGTTTGCCATGTCCGAAACGCAGAAGTTCGGTCACGTTACCTACTTCTGGAACGGTAATAAGTCTGGCAAGTTCTCCGAGGAGCTTGAAACCTACGTTGAGATTCCCTCCGACGTCGTTCCCTTCGAGCAGCGCCCTTGGATGAAGTGCGCCGAGATCACCGACAGACTTATCGAGGAGCTGGAGAAGGGCGAGTACCGCTACTACCGCGTTAACTTCCCCAACGGCGACATGGTAGGTCACACAGGCTCGCTTGCAGCTACCCGTTGCTCTATGGAGGCACTTGACCTTCAGCTTGCACGAATCCTTGCAGTCGTTGATAAGCTTGGCGGCGTGGCTCTTATCACCGCCGACCACGGAAACGCAGACGAGATGTACGAGATGGACAAAAAGACTGCCCAGCCCAAAGCAGGCAAGGACGGTAAGTTCAAGGCAAAGACCAGCCACACGCTCAATCCCGTTCCCTGCATCATCTACGACAACACGGATGCAAAGAACGCATACAAGGTAAAGACTGACAACGGCAGCTTCGGTCTTTCCAACGTTGCCGCTACTATGGTAAATCTCATGGGCTACGAAGCACCCGATATGTGGGATGAGTCCATTATTGAGTTTTGACGCATATAATAATACCGCCGCGAGTTAACTCGCGGCGGTACGTTTTTATTAGTAAAAATAAACGCCCACCCGATAATCGGATGGGCATTTATTTAAGAATGAAAATCAGTTCATCTGAGCCTTAACCTTGGAAGCCTTACCAACTCTGTCGCGCAGATAGTACAGCTTCGCACGGCGAACCTTACCCGCACGAACAACAGTAATACCTGCTACGTTGGGGGAATGCAGGGGGAAAGTCTTCTCAACGCCGCAACCGTAAGTAATACGTCTTACGGTGAAGGTCTCGGAGATTCCGCCGCCATGCTTCGCAATAACGGTTCCTTCAAACATCTGAATTCTCTCTCTTGTTCCCTCTTTGATCTTGTTCTCAACGCGAACGGTGTCGCCGATATTGAACTGGGGAACCTCACTTTTGAGCTGCTCGTTTGTAAAAGCCTTGATCAAATCCATCATGACCCTCCTAATAATCAGGTGTTCATGCGAGCATGCAGCGGACCACCCGTGATACGCTGTTGCGGCACGCCGCAACATACTTGAGTATTATACCACACTTCTTTTTATTTTGCAATACCTTTTTTCAATTTTTTTGACTTTTTTTAAAATTTTTTCGCCTCCCGTCTCTCTATTAACCGCGTGCAGCGAAAATAAATGTTCAAAAAATTGTAAACAATTATTTACAGCCCTTGAAATGCTTCGACAAATAATGTATAATAGTAGTATGTATTGCTTGCAACAGGCAAAATTTTTAAAACGGAGGACGTTATGGCGGACAACGGCAAGATACTTTACCTTAATCTGCACGCAAATGATGCAAGACCTAACGATATCTGTCAGCTCGACGTGCCTGACGTGGACGGCAACACCTCCGTGACCAAAATTGAGGAGGGGCTCACTCCAAAGGAAACGCTTCACGAGCTTTACAGACTCATTGCGGAAAAAGGCATGGACCCAGTGGCACAGCTTTCGGGATTTGTGATTACCGAGGAGCCAACCTATATTCCCGACTACAAAAACGCACGCACGCTTGCTTGCAAGGCAGGACGGGACAAGCTTCTCTTTGCCCTTCTTGAGGATTTCTTTAGCGAGGAAATGCACGGCGATGACTGATACACGTTTCCCCAAAATTTCCTTCGTGCGATTGGAAAATAGCACCTTCACGCAAGTGGACAAGCCGACCGCCGCCGTCTACTGTCTTGGCAATTTTGACGGTGTGCATATCGCTCACAAACGGCTGATTAAAGAAGGTATAAATGAAAAGAAGCGACGCTCTGATGCTCACTCCGAGTGCCTGTGCGGCGCTTTTATATTCCGCTCCCCCTCATGCGACTATTTTCCCCCGTTTGAGGGACAAAAAAAGCTTCACCTCACCACCCTTGAGGACAAGCTGAAAATGTTTTGCGAGGCAGGGCTGGATTTTGTCGCTGTTTGCGACTTTGAGGACGTGCGCGAGCTGTCGCCTGCCGATTTTCTCCGCCTTTTGTACGACGGCTGCGCTTGCCGCGGTATCGTGTGCGGCTATAATTACAGCTTCGGCAAATTTGCAAAGGGCACGCCCGATTTTATTGGTGAATACTTTTCGGACTGTAAGGATTTCACGCTTACTGTAGTTCCGAAAATATCCTTGGGCGGCGTTGATGTCAGCTCCACAAGCATTCGCGCTTTGATAGCGGAGGGCAACGTACAGACGGCAAATCGCCTTTTGGGATATAGATATTTTATTGACGCGCCCGTGGTTGACGGAAAGCACTTAGGGCGCAGTCTTGGATTCCCTACAGCCAATCAGAACTTCCGCGACGACGCGGTCATTCCGAGATGCGGGGTGTATGCCACACTCTGTCGCACGGATAAAGGCAGCTTTCCCGCAGTTTCCAACGTAGGAGTCCGACCGACGGTAGACGGCGACGGAATAGTCAACTGCGAGACCTACGTTATCGGCTTTTCTGGTGATCTCTACGGCGAGTCGGTAAGGGTGGAGTTTATCGAGCGGCTGCGTGATGAGATCAAATTTTCAGATATCCACGAATTAAAGCTTGCCATTTCACGCGACACTGTGCGCGCGCAGGAAATTTTTAAAAAAGTGTAGCCTTTAAAACAATAACGGAGGACGGTGATTTGCTTGACAGTTAAATATCAACGCAAATTCAAAATTTTTTCCGTTATTGTTTTTTTGTTTGCGATATTTGTAGGCGTACTCGGCGTTTGTGCCGAGAGCGTTCACGTCAACGACTCCTATTCTGTGGCTATGAGTAGCTTTTCGGAGCTGTTACCCCCTACTCCGACCGACGAGAACGTAGGAGCCGTATATCTTTATAACGTCGAAAACGCCTTTGTGCTTCACCAAAAGAACGCAGACAAAGTGATCTTCCCCGCGTCCACGGTTAAGATAATGTCGGGACTCATCGCCTGCGAGCTGCTTGGCGACCGCCTTGGAGAGCGCGTGACCGTCACGTCATCCATGCTATCCAGCTCTTACGGGCGCAGCATGCAGCTGACGGAGGGCGAGGATATCCGCATACAGGATCTGCTGTTCGGCTTTATATGCGGCGGATACAACGACGCCGCGACGGCTATCGCTGCTATTTGCGACGGCTCGGTCGCCGCATTCGTTGAGCGCATGAACAAGACTGCCGAAAGCTTTGGCATGGACTCCACTAACTACACCAATCCGACGGGACTTCACGAGGACGCCATGGTGACCTCTGCACGCGACACGGCAATTCTTGCCCGCGAGGCGTACAAAAGCTCGCTTTATATGCAGATATGCTCTGCCAAGGAGTACACCGTCCCTGCAACCAATCTTTCGGAAAAGCGTTATTTTACAAGCAGAAACGCGCTCATATCAGGCTCAAATCAAAGCTACTTCAACGGTTATTGCAGGGGCATGAATGCGGGTGCGACGGACGAGGGCGGCTTTTGCGCCGTTACCGTCTGGGAAAAGGGCGGCGCGTCCAATATATGCGTTGTTATGGGTGGCAAGGAGCTTCCTGAGGTGGGTATCAATTATACCTACCGCTACACAAATTCCCTTTTATCGTGGGTAAATTCCAATTTTTCATACCGTAAAGTCTATGCGGCGGGAGATATTCTGGACACTCAAGCCGTCGCTATGACGGGCATTAGCAAAAGCGAGAGCAAAATGCTCGCGGGCGAGGATCTCTTGGCTTATATGCCCCGCGCGCTTGATGTCAGCCGTCTTGCTATCGCCTGCAATTACGACTCATCCCCACTTACAGCCCCCATAGCCAAGGGGGAGGCTGTGGGCAGAGTAACCGTTTCGTTTGGCGGATGTGTTATAGGCTCTGCGCGTATCGTTGCGGGAACTGAGTTTGGAGAGAACGGATTTTTGGTGTTCATGAACGGATTTGGAGAGTATTTGCAGAGCCGCGCCTTCGTGGCAACGCTTATATGCTTCGTAATTCTTATCATAATCTACTTACGGCGCGTTTCGGTCAACGGCAAGCGCTTTAATTCTCAAAAGCCTGTCCGTCGCAAGCGTCCCAAAAAACGAATATTCTGAGGAATTCATGTCAAACACACTGTTACTCACTGAAAAGCTACTTCGCTACCGATTCGGCGGAGATCAAAATATACATGTAGTCTGCCGCGAAATAGCGTGTGATGAAAATATCAGCGTAGTTTCGGCAACCGTTGCTCACGGCTTGACCGTAAAGCAGCGTGCCACCGCTGTGTGGAGTATGAAAAGCCTTGATGCACCTATCTATCTTCATATTTCAAGCAACTCCGACGTGCTTGCCGCCGACGTGAGCCTGCGCTCTATTGACGGCAAAACGCACAGTATTTCTCCCGACGGCATCCTCTACGCCCGCTCGTCCGGCAGATACATAAAAATCGTCACCATCGACGGACGTGAGATCGTTACCGCCTCGACCTTTGCCGCCATTTCCGAAAGGCTTGGCGGAACGGTGATACGCATACACCGTTCCTATGCCGCCGAGCTACGACAAATAGCCGAAATCAGCTCCAAAGCCGTTACGCTCAAAAACGAAGTTGTCCTTCCCCTGTCCCGCAATTATTCGGCGTCGGTACGTGCTGCTGTCAATCGAATACGTTACGAATAGGTCATATTTGAACCGCCGCCTCCATATAATATATTGCCAAAACGGCGCACGGGGGTGACGGTAGTATGAAGCATAAAAGATTTATCAACATTCTCTTGTTCTTTCTCATTATTTTATATATTGCCACTTTGGTTTGCTGTACCGACGACGGCAGAATAAATACCCATTCAACGCCCGAAGCTACAGAGGCTGAGCCGAATTAACGGCTCAGCCTCTGTAGCTTTTATTCTTGTATTCCGACGAAGGTATCTATTTCAATAATAGCACCCTCGGCTTCAACATACTTGATGTCGATAGTATCGCCCTTGCGAATGAGGATAAGGCTTTCGTCCTTTTCAAGGTAGCCCTTGTAGACCGCGCCGTTCTCGTCTGTGATATAAACCACGGTCTCGCCGCCCATAACCGCAAGGCGCACGTCCTCAACCAATACGGACACGCTCTTTATCTGCTCCTCGGGGATCTCTTCCTCGCTGATAACTCCCTTTTCCTCAAGCAGCTTGACATATGCACGCTTTGCCTCTGTCTGAGTTTCGCCAGTTGCAACGATGGTGTAGTTTTCAACGTTTACAAGCGCGTACAGCTTCGGAATATCGTTAGCGTCCTTGAGCATCATGATATACGTCGCTTTACCCGACACGTTGATAAGCGACGGGAAGGAAGCCGTGTATCCCTTCTCCTGCACCTCGCCCTGCGCCGCGCCCATAGCGGAATATTCCTCGGCACCCGCAACGGTATAATACTTATATTCGCCCGTGCGCGCGTTGCTGATGATAAATCCGATATTGGACTCGTCGCTGGTAACGGAGGTAACGCCCGTAAAGTACCAGACATCATCCTCAAGTACGATATATCCGAAATCGTCGGTGGTTATCTTACAGTCCTTATTTCCGATAACGGAGTTCCAAAATCCTCCCGAAAGCGTTCCCTTCCAGTCGTACTTTTCGCAGGCAAGGTAGCCTGAGAAGACGTTGTCTATCCATGCGGGAGCATCCTCAACGTCGTAACGCTGCGACGTGCCATCGCAAGGATTAAAAATTATAACCTCATTTACGTCCATTCCGCCGAACATAAATACCTTAGGGCTAAGACAGGAAACGATGAAATATGGATTTCCATCGTCGTCAATCTCAAAGTTGATATCATCAAAAATCTTTGTGGGATAAGAAAATCTCAGCTTGCGCATAAGGTCGTCACCGAAATATCCGCTATCCACGTACTTGAGCGGCTTATCAAGCTTGATATACTCTGCAGAGGTATCCACAGGGTTAACCATGACGTAGCCGGGGATACCACTATTGCGGTTATTTATCCACTTGAAAAAGTCGGCATATTCGAGGTTGGAGATCTTTTTGGGGGTGCGCTTGAAATTTATCTGGTTGTAGTCGTAGCTGAGCTGATACTGCGATACAACGTCGGACAACTCACCCAGCTTTCTCTCGCCAAACACCTGCGCGGAGGTAGTATCCATCAGCGAAATGTTGGTAACGGTATCCACCTCGGGCATATCCTCGGAAAATACCGCCTCCTCGACATTAGCGATAGATGCGTACTTCTGTGCGTTGAAAAAGGTGGATGAAAATATAGAGCCTACCACTATCACAGCGGCGGGGATAGCCAGCAGCACCCACATAACGGGGTGGAATTTCAGCTCAAAATGTCCGCGCTTTACGGTGGACGAGCCCAATATGACGTTCAGCGGAATTCCGTAAACGGCAATAGCAAATATCAGCGATATCCAGAATTCAACGCTGTACGCATTGAGCGGAGGCAGTGCTACGTAATACGCAACGCCGAGTATCAGCGTTGAGATCACGAGCGACAGAATGACTTTTACTTTTTTACTCATAATTTTCTCCTTTATTTATAAAATTACAGCTTCATAGTAAGCGATATACGCTTCTTTGCAACGTCAACGGACAGCACCTTGACCTTTACGTGATCTCCAAGTGATACGGCTTCGGATGGGTGCTTGATGTATCTGTCGCACATCTGAGAAATGTGAACGAGCCCGTCCTGATGCACGCCGATATCCACGAATGCACCAAAGTCGGTAACGTTTCGCACCGTACCGTCAAGCAGCATATCCGGCTTCAGATCCTCAAGCGACATAACGTCGTCGCGGAGAATGGGCGCGGGGAAGGTATCACGGATATCGCGTCCCGGCTTTTCAAGCTCGGCGATAATATCCATAAGAGTAGGCTCGCCGATTCCAAGCTCGGAGCAAACCGCCGCAGCTCCCTTCCTTGCCACCTTGGAGCGGAGCGAGGATATCTCGGACGTACCGATGCTCTCCTCGGTAAGCTCGAACATTTTAAGGAGGGCGCGCGTGCTTGCATATGACTCGGGGTGAATACCCGTGTTGTCAAGTATCTCCTTACCGCCCGGAATTCGAAGGAAGCCTGCGCACTGCTCGTAAGCCTTTGCACCGATACGCGGCACTTTGGTAAGCTGAGCGCGGGAGGTAAATTCACCGTTCTCCTCGCGGTATTTTACGATATTCTTTGCACTTGCGGTATTGATACCCGAAATGTATGCGAGCAGTGAGTAGGACGCGGTATTTACGTCAACGCCGACGGCGTTAACGCAGTCCTCGACCACGGCACCCAGTGCGCCGTCAAGCACAGCCTGCTTCATATCATGCTGATACTGACCTACTCCTATTCCCTTGGGGTCGATCTTTACAAGCTCGGCAAGCGGGTCCTGAAGCCGTCTTGCAATAGACACCGCAGAGCGCTGCATAACGTCAAATTCGGGGAATTCCTCCGCCGCCAGCGCCGACGCGGAGTAGATAGACGCACCGGCCTCGTTTACGATAATATAACGGCAGCTTTCGGGAATTTCCTTGAGGATATTGGCGATAAATATCTCGCTTTCCTTGGATGCCGTGCCGTTTCCGATAGCCACAACGTCCACCTTGTAGACGCGGATAAGTCTTTTTACGACTCGCGCGGCATCCTCCATTCTGTTCTTTTGAGTCGGGAATATTACTGCCGTATCAAGCACCTTTCCGGTTCTGTCAACTACTGCGAGCTTACAGCCGTGAGCGTAACCGGGGTCAAAGCCAAGCACTGTCTTGCCTTTGAGCGGAGGCTGAAGCAAGAGATGTCCGAGATTATCCGAGAAAACCTTGATAGCACCGTCGCAGGCGGTATCGAACAGGTCGTTCCGTATCTCTCGCTCAATTGAGGGTGCGATGAGGCGGTTATAGCTGTCGTCGATAGCCGCGCTGACGTACTTGCGTGCGGGGGACGAGGACAGCGTGATGACCTCATTATACAGATAGTTTATCACTATTTCAAGCGGGATGCTCAGCGTTACCTTCAAGAACTCCTCCTTCTCGCCGCGGTTGATGGCAAGAATTCGGTGTCCGGGGATCTTCTTTATAGCCTCGGTATAGTCGTAGTACATAGAGTACACGGAGTCCTGCTCCTTTGCTGCCTTGGTAGCGAGCGAGCCGTACTCAAAGGACAGCGCGCGCAGCTTTTTGCGGTATTCTGCGTTATCCGACACCTCCTCGGCAATAATGTCGGACGCGCCCGCAAGCGCCTCCTCCACCGACGCAACTCCCTTCTCCTCGTTTACAAACGCCTCCGCCTGCTCCTCAATGGAGGGGGTATATTCGGGAAGCTGAGAAAGGATGAGCATTGCCAGATCCTCAAGTCCCTTTTCTCTCGCAACCGACGCGCGGGTCTTGCGGTGCGGGCGGTAGGGACGGTAGATATCGTCAACCTCGGTAACGGTATTTGCGTTATCGATAGCAGCTATAAGCTCGTCCGTCAGCTTACCCTGCGCATCTATAAGAGCCTTTACCTCCTCACGGCGCTTTTCAAGATTACGGAGAGCCTTGAGTCGCTCGTCAAGATCACGCAACACGTTATCGTCAAGCGATCCCGTGACCTCCTTACGGTAACGGGCAATAAAGGGTATGGTGTTCCCTTCGTCGATAAGCTCGACGGTGCGCTCTACCTGAGGGATGTTCAGCCCGAGTTCTTTTGCAAGAGTTTCAATAATGTTCATTTTCAGCACCTCGCCTTCCCTTCGGGGAAAGCTCCTTTATATTAGTTTATTTTTTACTTAATTTACCGACTCGCAAAGAGCCGTTATTTCCCCGTCCGTCATCAGACGACATTTACCGAGCGGCAAGTCATCAGGCAGAGTTATCTTGCCAAATCTTATTCTTTCAAGCTCGACTATTTGGTTATGCACTGCCTCCATCATCAGCTTTATCTGATGATATTTGCCCTCGTGAATGGTTATCTCACCGTTTTTGCAGTCTATGAGCGTGACCTTACAGGGAGCGGTTACGTAGCCACCGATATCCACACCGTTCTCAAGCTGTGTCACGTCAGCGTCGGACAGCGGGAATTTGACAGCAAAGCGGTACGTTTTGTCGACGTGCCGTTTGGGCGAGAGCAGCTTGTGCGAAAGCTGCCCGTCGTTTGTGAGTATCATCAGCCCCATGGTGTTTTTGTCCAACCGTCCGCACGGAAAAAGCTGTGGGCGGACACGCCGAAGCTCCTCGGGCAGCAGCTCAAGCACAGTCATCTGCGAGCCGTCCTCCGTCGCGCTGACGTAGCCCTGCGGCTTATTCAGCAAAACGTAGGTAAACTCTCGGTAGACCACTCGCTCGCCGCGATAAGTGACCGTGTCCGAGTCAGCATCCAGCCGCGTGTCGGATCTCTTTGGTACGGCACCGTTTATCAGAATATCACCTGCTCTTACGGCACGTGCCGTATCGCTTCGGGAAAGCACACCCGCAAGGCTCATGTATTTATCAAGTCGCATAGAGTCTGCCATCAGATATCTATCCCCTCGCCGCGCAGCTCGGTCTGCTCCTCCTCGGCGGCAATTTCAAGCTGTGCCACATCCATTTTCTGAAGCACCATAAGGCTGACAAGATAGCAAACAGCCGACAGCCCAACGTCTATAAGCAGGTCGGTCACAAGCACGAACCAGCCGTCGTTAAAGCCGTTGTATACGAGGAGCGTGAACTGATAAGTCAAATTTGAAAATGCCCTGACAGCGAAGAAAATTACAGCTGTTACGAAAGCGGAGCGCTGCACGGGATTTTTGAAATTGAATATCCTCTTTATCGGGAAAATACCGTCACGGAAGGAATACATTCTGCCGCTTATGCTTGCCGCCTTCTGCTTGAAATCAAATACGCGGCGCGCGCGAGTAATGATGATGCAAGCAGCCAAGCACACCAGGGCGTACTGCACTACCTCAAGCAGCACGAGCATGGATATCAATGGCAGATCTGCGCTCAAAAGCTTATCGAATTCGGGGAGCGCGCCGTCTGCGATATAGCTTGCAACGGTGTTAAGAATGTACTTATATACGACAAGCACGGGATACATTACAAAGAGCTTTGCGCTTGCCTTACCGCCTCGCAAATAAACCGAAAAGACAGTTACGGGAAAAACGGTGAACATTACGATAAGGTCCATAGCGTTATAAAGAAGATACAGCACAGTATCCAGTATTCCGCCGTTATACATAATATCGGCGTGGACCTGAGTATAAAGCGGTACTATCACGCAGGAGTACAAGGTAAAACAGACAAGGGTCACAAAAAACGCAATTTTGGTATATCTGCGCATCACCTTTTCTGCGGAGGTATCATTCAATAGAGCGGGCATAAGCGTATCCTTTCGTGCAAAAATTTCTATACATATACAGTATAACAGAAAAGTGCAAAAATTGCAAGGAATATCAGCAAATATTTAAGATTTTTTGGAATTTGCGGCTGCGCTTCTGCAAAAGGAGAGTGTCAGAAAATCCGACACTCTCACTAAAATATTCAATTTAACGTCTTACGGCATTTTGGAGCAATTCGCGAGTCCGACGGAATATATCAAATGTCAGCTCTGCGCGCTTTTCGCACAGCCTTTCAAAGCACTCGACGCCCTTATCCACGCCGAAATGATAGTCACTTCCAAGGGCTATGACATGACCGTCGCCTATCCATTCATCAATATGCTTCGGTCGGAACAGACCAAACATTGCAGTCGCGTTAATTTGGGCGTATATCCCTCTGTCAAGAAGTGGTCGAATAAGCTGGGGCGGATATCTGTCGACGTGGGCAAGCACGGGGGTGATTCCCTTGTCGCGTATAGCCAAAGCCGTTTCGTACATAGCCTCGCTCACGCTTGAAGCTCCAAGTGGAAGCTCAAGCAACAGCAGGTTCGTGCCTTCGAGGCACAGCGAGCTAAGCTCGTCCATATTCTCAAGCCCCTCGCATATCAGCACCTCAGCACCGAGAATGATACGCGGGCGGGCGTTATCCCCCATTTCGCATACCAGCTTCTCAAACGAGCTTTCTCTTTTGGCAAGAAAATCGCTCGCAAGAGCTGCGTTTGGATAAAAATGCGATGTGGCACATACGGTGTCTACCCCTGCTCTGTGAAGCCGAGCGAGCTGCTCTTTGCCTTGACTTACGTCATTTGAGCCATGGTCGAGCCGCGGAATGATATGAGCGTGAAAATCAATTCTCTCAAAGCCCGTCGCCACGGCGTCAGTTCTTTTTTCAAGAGTCATTTTCACTTCACCTCGCGCTCGTTTGATTACGATTGAGAGTCGTCTTGTCTGTTGACTCTCGTAGCGCCGTAGCCGTAAGCATAGCCGTATCTGTAAGACTTGCCGTACTTAGATTTCTTAGAATATCCGCTAACCTTGAGGTTAAGATCGTTAATTACAAAGCCTGCAACAGATGCATCAAAGCCTGCAAGCATACTGAGAGCGGAGGATACCATTCCGATATCCGACTGTGTGGAGCGCACTACCATGAGGTAATGGTCCACTACGCTACTGATAACACCCGCATCAGCAACCTCGCATACGGGAGGCAGGTCGATAATAACGATATCGTAATTCTGCTTTGCGTTTTCTATAAGCTGAGTCATACGGGGAGATGCCAAAAGCTCTGCGGGGTTAGGCGGAATTCTGCCGCTCGTTATAACGGAAAGATTTTCAATGTCGGAAATGGAGAGTATCACATCATCTTCAATACCGGCAAGATAATCCGAAAGTCCCGCCGCTTTTGCATCAAGACTAAATATCTTGCGCTGAACAGGTGCGCGGAGGTCTGCATCCACGAGCAGTACCTTCTTGCCCATCTGTGCAAAGGAAATAGCCGTATTTGCCGAAACTATTGACTTTCCTTCTCCCGCGCTAGAGGAAACAATTCCGTATACTGCGCAGGAGCTACCGTTATTAGCGGTATAGCACATATTGGTACGGAGAAGCCTGAATGCCTCGGACACAGCAAAGGGAGTCTGCGGCGACAGTATTCTGCCCGTATAGTTACGGAGAACGTCTGCCTTAGCCTTTTTCAGATCCTTTTTTGTAATAAGCTTGCCGTCGGGATTCCACGAGGGTATCTGACCTACAACGGGCACCTCAAAGTGATCCTTGACCTCCTCCTCGGTATATATCGTTCTGTCAAAGAACGCTTTAAGGAAGGCAATAACATATACCAGCGCCGCTCCGAGAATAAATCCGATAAGCGCAAAGGTTACAGTGTTTTTACCGCTGGGGGTAGTATCCTTGACGGCGTTCTCAACGACCTTTACAACGCTTATGGTATTGTCTGCATCCTCCGAAAGTCCTACGTAAGAATCAAGCGCCTTGGGAGCTGCCTTTTCCATAGCGTGAGCCAGCTCATAAGCCACGTCGGGGTCGGAATGAGTTACGCTTACAGTCAAAATCTGAACGTCAAGCTTTGCGCTCATAAGCGTGCGTGCGCTATCGACAGTAATACCGTCGTACTTATTTCCTGCGGGAAGCACGTCCAGCGCCTTATTTACCACGGAGCGTGACGTTATAACTATCTCGAAGGACTCCGCAAGCGTAGTCGCACCCGAGGTATTACCCGGGTTTACAAACTGTGTTCCGTCCGTATTCATAGACAGACCGTTTACAAAGAAGGACACCGACGACGTATAGGTGGGCACGGTATTAAAGTGCCTGAATGCGCCAAGTCCTGCTGCGCAAATCACAGCAACAACCAAAATAAGAATTATATTAGCTTTTAATATTTTGGCAAGAAAGCTAACGTCAACTTCCTGTCTGTTTTCCTTATTGTTCATTTTTCTATCCTTTCAATCAAGTAACGTGGCATTCCGACTGTTACAGTGGATAGCCTACACGATTATTATAAACCAAATGTCCTGTTTTGTCAACAGCATTTCAATAATTATTTGTCAATTTCAGCCATCCCTACCCACTCATTCGATTTTTCCGGCGGCGTATAAAGAACACGCACAGCATAGCGCCCGCAGACACGGTTGCAGATGCCGCCGCTATCAGTCCCATTTCCAAAAGTCCGAGGGTGGCTACGGGAACGGAGTCGCGGTCGAGTATCGGGGATGTCAAAAATACTGCTGTATACACCGCATCTCCGTCAACGGTGCGCACAGGGATATCCCATCCCGCGAAGGTGTAAGTAAATTTACCGTCGGCAGGCTTTGTGACATTCTCGGGGACAGCTACGGCATCGCCGTAAAAGTACTCGTCCTCGGAGATTATCCGTCCGTCGCTGATAAATTTGACGGTGTATTTCGTTCTCTCAAAGCCTGGTACGAGAGTAACGCGGCTCTCGGGCATGATAAAGTAATATTTACCGCCATCCGCCACGACCGTTATGCTCCTGCCGTCGGGGGTAATGACCGCAAGCTCTCCTATCGAATAACCGCGGCGTGCAAGCAGCTCAAGCTCGATTTTATCCCCTGCCGCGGCAAAGGAATCGGACAGAAGGACACATTCGCCCCCCTCCGCCTCGTCAATACTTATTGAAAATCCGTGATAAAGCTCATAGCACTTGCCCGGCTTCACGGTAAAGCAAACGCCTTCCTTCGTCAATACAAATTCATACGGCTCGCCGTCACGGAGCAGCATAGGCTCGCCGTCAGCATCGCCGTCATCAAAGATTGCAGTCGCACTGACATAAGAGCCGAGGGAAATTTCGAAAATATTAAGAACGTCGATGCAAATACTGTTTTTGCCGTGCGCCACCTTCAGATACTTTCCCGTTGCCCGTCTGATATTCGTCACATCATCACTCGCAAAGCAAAGCGTGACTCCGTCAAGGCGAATAACAAGCGATTTTCCCTTAGCCCTGTCAAGCACATAGGAGATATCAAGCTGAGCGGCAAGCCCGTCGGCATCAGATATTATATCGACGTAAACGGTAGTCTTATCGGTGGAAATGCTGACCTCCATTCCCTCGCTCAAGTCGGGAATTACGTCCACCGATGCATACACTGCGGTATATGTGACATTGACGGACACGGCACTTATCTTTTTATCCCATCCGACAAAGCGGTAGATATACTTTCCGCCCGACACATCGCTCAGCCTTTCGGCTTCCTCCGCAAGCACATCGGTGTCCGAAAAAGACGGTGTTTGTCCGTATAAATACGTCTGTTTATAGCTTTTTTCGCCAACCCTCCACGTTACAGCGTATTTTTTCGTGGTTGCAGTAAGCTGTGCGGTATACTCCGCATCAGCCGTAACGGATACGGGCGACGGCTCCCATCCCGCAAAGGAATAATTGAACTCGGCGCTGTCGGGTATGGGTAATTCTCCGTCAAATATCGGTAGCTCGCCGTAAGCGTGATACGAGGTGATGCTCCCGTCCCCTATATGCCAGGTTACGGTATATAGCCGCGTTCCGCGCGTATATGCAGCATGAAGGCAAATGTCACTGTCAAGCGTCATTTCGCCGTCAGCCCTCGCACCGTCAGGCATCAGCCACGCATCAAAGGTATACGTATATTCCCTATCCGAGAATATGCTTTCTTGCGGTTGTGGCAAGGCAAGAGCCTCCCCACTGCTTACGCATTTTACAAAAGACAGCGACGCGCTTCCCGCTTCATAAAAGCCCACGGCAACGTATCCGTCAAGGGACACGGCGCACTGGGCGACGGCGTCGATAGCGGAAATATTATCAACCGCGACAGTCCTTTTCTTCAATTCTCCGCTCTGCACGGCTTTCGCAAAAGCCGACACTGCCGCAGAAAATATGGGAGCGGTCGGTTTTTCACCCGGATATTCCGCTGCGGTTGGATAGTTTGGCTTTATCACCTCGACGGGCTTTGTAGGCTGATTCACCGCTATCGGCGCTATCGGCTTTTTTATCTCTGTTGGAGGCGTGGGCTTTTGTATCTGCGCGGGATTTTTGACCTCACTCATTTCCTTCGGGTATGCATCAAGCGGAGCGGCGCAATTGGTGTCCTCGGGTATCTGCAAGGGGTCAAGCAGCTGTCGGGGATATCCTCCTGCGATATTCCAATTGGGATTGAAGGTTACGCTGTCATCAAGCGCACAGTGCAAAACGTAAAGCTGACCTACGAACTGCCAGTATCTTCTCAGCTTGCCCTTCGCTTCAAGAATACTCGGAACGGCGTCGTTGGTATATAGGTTGGAAAGGCTTGTGTACAGCTGAGT
Source organism: Oscillospiraceae bacterium (assembly GCA_015065065.1). Taxonomy (GTDB): domain Bacteria; phylum Bacillota; class Clostridia; order Oscillospirales; family CAG-272; genus CAMEON01. Next base: position 55,009 of record SVQX01000004.1, on the reverse strand, counting down.
AACATTATCCCGAATTTTAGTGTAATTCGCGATATAGTATTCATATTTGGCTTGAGATTGTGCGCTTCGAAGCTCCGCGTAGCCCGTAAACAGCATTTGCAGTGCCTTGGTAGCACGGTCGGCATTATTCACCTCCTGCTCATCACATCCCGTAGAAACAAGAGCGTCTTTATTTTTTATTACCGCCGCGACATTATCCTCAATAAGCGTAATATAAAGTATATTACCTTCCACATCCATAGCGAAAATAGTCTCAAGATTTGCAATCTGCTTTGCTATCAGCTCCTGCTTTTCGCAATATTCAAGATAGGACTTATACGAATTCTCGTACTTTTCGGGATTGGCGAGGAAGTCAAGATACTCGTCGTATGCAGCCTTATATTTGTCGTACTCGGCAAGGTAAAGCTGATATTCGGCAAGCTTTGTCTGATATGTCTCAAGGGACACAAGGTATGCCTCGTATTTTTCGAGCTCGGCGTTATATTGCTTCACCGACTCAAGGTAAGCGTTGTATTTTTTCATCTCGCTCTCGTATATTTCGAGCGCAGAGAGATACTTTTCATAAGCCGCCTGCTTTTCGTTATACTCCGCAAGGTCGCTCTCGTACTGCGCGAGAGCTGCGGCAGCCGCCTTGCCTGCACTGTAAGCCGCGTTTGCAAGTGCCTCGGCATCCTCGTGCGTATAAGCCACACTCGCCTGATAGTCAACGGATGCCGTTACCGCAAATTGGTCCTCCGCCCGTGGAAGCACTGCCTCCCCTCTGCCTCCGTCAAGCGTGACCTCAGCCTCCGTATTTCCGATCGAAACGCGGGCGGAAACAGGCATCCAGCAAAGTCCGTTCAGCTCCTTATCTTGCGCTGTGATGCTGACGGTTATTTCCTCTTCCGACTCAACCACCTGCACGTCAAGGGCTTCAAGCAATGCCGCCTCGTTATATTTTACCGTAAATTTGGAGATAAGAGCCGCATCCATTTCGCCGTCAACGAAATTGGCTTCGGCATCCGACACCTCGCCCACTAACTGCTCAAGGAGCTGTGACGGATAGACCGTATGCAACACGTCAGCCGCGCCGTCTGCTTCATTCGTGGAAGCCGACGCCGCGGGAAATGAGGAAAATATTATAAGGAGGCACAGAATAAGCGACAGTAATCTTCCCCCCTCAAGCCTCATACGCATAGCAATATTTCTCCATTGTAAAATCTTTTCTATATTATACAATATCCGCTTCCCTTTGTCAAGGCTGATGACGTTAAAAATCGGGTTGTCCAAACTTTTTTGAACAACCCGATAATATTAATTTTCAAGCTTCATGTCTCCCTGACTGATCCAGCCAAGCCGTCTCATGATCTCGCTGAAAGCAAGCGACAGCACGGCGGGCAGAACAAGGCAGCAAAGCACAACGCCTATCCACATAGTAGGAGTATGCTCCATCTGTGAGATAACGCCGATAGGTCCTACGAGTCCGCACGTTCCCATACCTGCGGAAACGCCGCTGCATTCAAGCTTAAACACCATAGTGGAAATTGGACCCGTTATAGCGGAGGCAAGTGTCGGAGGCAACCAGATTATCGGCTTGCGGCAAATATTGCCCATTTGGAGCATTGAAGTACCAAGTCCCTGCGATATGATGCCTCCCCATTTGTTTTCGCGGAAGCTGCTCACCGCAAAGCCTACCATCTGCGCGCAGCAGCCTGCAACAGCCGCACCGCCCGCGAGCAAAAGTCCCTCTGCCGTGCCGTTGGCGGTCGCCGCCTCAAGCGCGGATGCCGAGAATATCATAGCGCATATTGCCGCGCTGGATATAGGAAGCGTGAGAACCACACCTACGACTACCGAAATAACGATACCCATAAGGAGCGGCTGGAAGGTCGTAGCGGTTGCGATGAACACGCCGAGATAATACATTATGTAAGAAACCACGGGGCAAAGCAGCCACGAAGCTCCAAAGCCGACAAGCAAGGTAACGACGGGTGTAACGAGTATATCCACCTTGGTCTTTTTAGACACCAGCATACCTATCTCGCTTGCAATGATAACTGCAAAAAACGCGCCTGCAGGACCTGCGCTGTAGAATATCCCCTCGCCCGTGCCAGCTGTAACTGCCCATGCGGTTATAGTACCGCCGTTCATAATAGCGCCCATCGCGTTTGACATAGCACCGACCGCCGCACAGGAGAACATTACCAGAGGATGCGCGCCAAGGCGGTAGGATATCGCAACGCCGAGAGCCATTCCGGTCGCGCTCTTCGCGTAAGCGGCGATCACGGACAGGAATTCAAGTCCCGTATATTTTGCGACCGTATCAAAAATAGTTCCGATAAGCAGGGACGCGAAAAGTCCAAGTGCCATTGAGCCCATAGCGTCAATAAAATATCTGTTAAGATACTTTTTCACCGTAGCCCAAGCCGCGCCCTTTCTCTGAGCCTTAAGCACCGCTTGCTCCTCCTCACGCTTTTGTCTGTACTTACCCTTTGCCATTGTGTCTAAGTCCTTCTTTCTTTGTAAAAAATATTTATCCCTCGCCTGCAATTTTCATAGCAAGGTCAATAACACCGTAATATATCGGCGGAATAAAGATCGCGGGGATCATATTTTCCACCTTGAATTTCTTGCCGAAGGCAAGGCATAAGCCCGCCGCAAGCATTATCACCGAGCAGATGACAGCGGTCTGTCCCCACACGGGTGTGTCTGCGGTCAGATCGGACGTAACTACGAATATGGTAGTGATCACATCGCAAAGTGCCACGGGAATTGCAGCGAAATACACCGAGGCACCGTACACCATAGATAGTGCGAAGGAAAGCACAGCACCGAGTCCCGCCTTGATATAGAAAGGCGTTTCGGATATCCGTGCCCCCGACTGATAAGGTGCTGTAATTGCGAGAAAGCCGAAGGTCAGTATCATAGCGGACACAACGAAGCCCTCGACGTGTCTGTTCTCAAAGCGCGTGGGAGCGATATCGTAAGTGGGAAGATCGTAAAGATGCTTTTTGCCATCCTTGGATTTTTTGCTCTGCGCGAGTCTTTGTGCGCGGAAATATTCCTTTTTTTCTTCCTTGGCAACGAATTTTCCGATATGCGCGCCTAAAAATGCGAACAGCTTTGACACTCCGAAGCCGCCGCCCAGCACCGTACCTGTGACAAGCGCGAATACTATGAGCATAGAGCCGTCGATCTCAAATTTTTCCTCGGAGAAAACAAACAGGCTGTCGTATATTCCGAACAGTCCCACGACTGTCGCCACGAGTCCGCACGCAACAAGCACGACTCGCTGGTACGCCACGGAAAGCTTACCCCGCCAGATCGTGCCGAAGCTAACGCCTATGACTATTGCGAGAAGGTCAATAAGTATTGCCAAAAAGTTCATACAAAACTCCATTCCGCCGCTTTCGCGGTTCAGTATATTTATTGTAGCACATTATTCTGCCGAAATCAAGCCGAAAGTGTTATTTTTTCATATTTTGGACGGTTGCGCAAGGTTTTTCACCGTCTGATGGTTTTTTTATTTACTTTAACATGAAATTCAACGTCCCGTGCGCAAAAGCTCGTCAAAAAATATCCACTGCTGTACGATTCCGGCGTAGCCCTGCCAGCGTCCCGACGGATCCACACCGCCGTATTCCCTGTCGATTATGTCATTGATATGAGTATCACGCGGGAAGGCGTCCTTATGTCCCAAGGCGAAAAGGCATATACAGTCGGCGACCTTATTGCCTATTCCCTTGATCTTGAGCAGCTCCGCTTTTGCTCCATTGTAATCAAGCGAGCGTATGTAGCTTTCAAATTCGGAGCTGTAAGCCGCACCTACCGCTCTCATATATCCGCGGCTTTCGCGGTAGCCGAGTCCGCAGCCCGACAGGTCAAGGGATAAAAGCTCGTCCGCGGTGGGAAAAGCTCCGCCGTTTTGAGCGACGATGCGCTCGATACATCCGCGAATACGCGGGATATTATTATTTTGAGATATGACGAAGGATACCATAGTTTCAAAGAGGTCCTGATTAAGGATGCGTATGCCGTCGGACACACGCGCGCACTCGGCGGCGTATGTATCATTCCCCGACGTGACACCGTTAAAATAGGAACCGTAGTCCTCGTCAAGCGCGAAATAGTGCTTCCAATATTCGTCAAACTCATTTTTGTCGGCAGAAACGGTAAGGCAGTCACCGCTTTGAGTTGCCGTGATACATCTTTGGCCGGAATAGATGAGAAATTCGCCGTTTCCCTTTGCATACCAACGGAAAACCTGTCCGCTTCGGGTTATTTTATCAAGGCTGAAATGCCGAACACCGCAAATCGTGTGCATTTTATTTTCAAGTGTAAGAAGGCTCACAGTATTCTCCCCGTTTTCAAATTCGGAGCTACGCCCCGCGTGTACAGCGTAATTGTAGCATATAAGCATTAACATTCTGTGAACAAATGTAGCATAATTGTTGTTTTCTGTTACTTCTGTATCGTCAGAAGTAACCAAGATCGACCAAAGGTTGGGGGGATGAGTCGTTGACCTCAAATTTTCGGCAAGCTCAAATTTGGGGTCTGCCGCCTCAATTCCTCTCTCCCTTTGGAATCCCTCCCACCTTGGGGTTGGGTTGGTGCGCGGAAAGCCATCACACAAACGTTCTTACAAATCATTACCAAAAGGTCGCAAATTGGAAATCAGACACGCCAGATGTAGCGGTGATTTATTGGGGGAGCAACGCCGAAAAAGATTTGAAATTTTCCCCGGTAAATTTAATTTTCAATTTTTAAATGACCATAAAAACACTTTCTGCGCAAGGCGTACTCTAACCGACCAAGTTTCCGTCGCTCCGACGGAAACTTGGCGAGATGGATGTATTGCAACCTTGGCGCGCAATCACGCCTTGTCCGCAGACTTGCGGCAAGGCGGCGCGTGTAGGAAGGTGAGTTTCTTAAGAGAGGAAACCGTGGGTTTCCTCTCTTAAGTCGATCTTGGTTACTTCTGACGATACAGAAGTAACATAAAAAACAATTACGGAATTTATGTTACTTTCTGTCTTAACAGAAAGTAACCAAAGAGTAACCAAAGGTTGGGAGGATGAGTCGTTGACCTCAAATTTTCGGCAAGCTCAAATTTGAGGTCTGCCGCCTCAATTCCTCCCTCCCTTTGGAATCCCACCCACCTTGGGCTTGGTTCGTGGCAGAAAGCCATTACACAAACGCTGTGACAAATTATACCGACAGGTCGCAGAAAAGATTTTTTGGGTATTTACAAAAAAATTAAGGGGGAAAACCGTGGGTTTTCTCCCTTAATAAATTTTATATTTTCTTCAGCTTCGCGTACGTTCCCATCAGCTTTTTAGTACCCGCGCGGTCAAACGCTACCTCAAAGAGAGTATCATTCCCCATTCGCTTGGCGGAGAGTATCTCGCCTTCTCCAAAGGTGATGTGCGATACTCGGTCTCCTGCTTTGAGTGCGAGCATTTGCTCTCGCGTATCTTTATTTGACGATGGTACGTTCAACGGTCTTCCGACGGTTATCCTGTCACCGTTCCCCACGCCCGTCTTTTTGGGAGGATAAGCCGACGCACCGCTGCCCGCGCTGTAATAGGTACGCGGAGCTGACGTGCCGCTTCCGCCATACATGCCACCCTTGCGCCATGACGAAGCGGTCTTATCCACTACGTCGCAAAGCTTTTCGGGTATCTCGCTGACAAAGCGCGACACGGGATTATACACCGTATGACCGTACCAAAGCCTTGATTTTGCGTGAATTATATACACCTTGCGCTTGGCTCTCGTCAGAGCAACGTAGGCAAGCCTGCGCTCCTCCTCCATATCCTCGGAATCCCCCATTATATTTTGCATACCGGGGAAAATTCCGTCCTCCATACCGGGTATGAATACCACGGGAAATTCAAGTCCCTTTGCACTGTGTACCGTCATCAGCACCACCGCATCTGCGCTTTCGTCGTATTTATCCACGTCCGCAACGAGCGCGTTTTCCTCAAGGAAGCCCGTGAGTGTCGGCTCATCGGTATTCTCGGAATACTCCACCATGCCCGACTTGAATTCGAGAATATTATCTATTCTTTCCTTCTCGGCTTCTCCGCCCTCCTCAAGCATACGCATATATCCCGACTTGTCCGCAAGCGCGTCAAACAGGTCGCCGAGAGGTGCCGTTTTTGCCAGCTCCGCAAGCTCGTTTATGAGATCGGCAAAGGCACGGAGGGTCGCCGCACTGCGGGCGAGCGCGCCGTATCTTTCCACGTGGTCGATAACGTAAAAGAGTGACTCCCCTATCTCGTCGGCAATTATCTTTATCGCCTCAATGGTCTTGTCGCCTATTTTTCTCGCGGGGACGTTGATGATACGCAACAGTCTCTCGCGGTCGGCGCGGTTATTGATGAGCTGGAGATACGCCACGATATCGCGTATTTCCTTGCGGTCGTTAAAGCGCGTGCCCGCTATCATGCGGTACGGCACGCCGCCCTTGGCAAATGCCTTCTCCACGCTTCCCGACTGTGAATTGGTACGGTAAAGCACAGCAAAATCGCGGTAGCTGTATCCACCTCTTGCCATCAGTGAGTTAACCGTATCAACGATAAATCGCGACTCGCCGAGCTGATCCTCCGTTTTACAGACGGTTATAGCCTCGCCTGCTCCGCTGTCCGTCCACAGGTTCTTGCCGCGGCGTCCCACGTTATTGGCAATAACCTTATTCGCCGCATCGAGAATATTCTGCGTTGAGCGATAGTTCTGCTCCAGCTTTATGACCTGGGCGTCCGAATACACCTTATCAAACTGCAGAATGTTCTCTATCGTCGCACCGCGGAATTTATAAATACTCTGGTCGTCGTCACCAACCGCCATGATATAATCGTGACCGCCCGCAAGCATCTCGGTCAGGCGGAACTGCGCAATATTGGTATCCTGATATTCGTCAACGCAGACGTATTTGAATTTTTTCTGATAGTACGAAAGAACGTCCGGGTACTCCGAGAAAAGGCGCACGGTATTGACGATAATATCGTCAAAATCCATAGCGTTTGAGCGTATCATATCCTCCTGATACGCGGCATAGACCTTAGCTATCTTTTCACGGCGGAAATCCCCCTGCGCCATTCGCGCAAATGCCATTGGCGTAATCAGCTCGTCCTTTGCGTGGCTGATAGCATTGACTATGCTCTTGACAGGAAACTGCTTTTCGTCGATATTACACCGCTTCATTGCCGCCGTTACCGCTTTTTTGGTGTCGTCGGCATCGTAGATGGTAAATTCCCTGCCAAAGCCCAGCTTTTCTCCGTGGACTCGCAAAATGCGCATGCAAACCGAATGAAACGTGCCGCTCCATATATCAGCCGCCATTATCTCGTCACCAAGCTCGGACGCAAGGCGGGTCTTTATCTCCTTTGCCGCCTTGTTGGTAAAGGTTATGGCAAGAATATTGTAGGGCGGACACGGCTCGGTGATGAATTCGGGGAGGATACCCTCGATCTCCTCGCGCGACAGTGAACACGCGCCTTCAAGTGCCGCAACACGCTCCTCGGTAAGTCCGCGAGGAATAATATCGGCGGCGTAGGCGTTGCCGTATTTGATTATGTAAGCTATGCGCTTGACAAGCACCGTGGTCTTTCCGCTTCCCGCGCCCGCAAGAATGAGCAGCGGTGTGTTTATAGTGAATACCGCTTCTCTTTGCTTTGGGTTAAGGCTTGAATAAGCCTTGTCAAACAAGGCTTTTTTGGCTTTTAAGTATCTTTCGGAGAGTGTCTGTGGCATAAATTTTTCCTTTCGGGGATGTATACAAGTCGCCGCCCGACGCCAGAAAAATGGGCGTCGGGGGTGCTTTTTTGTCAATAGTTTCTGTTAGATTCGCTCTGAGATCTGTTAGAGGAATTCTCAGAATCCTTGGAGTTCTTGTTCTGATTCTGATTTTTGTTCTGGTTCTGGTTCTGATTCTGATTTTTGTTCTGACTCTGATTCTTGTTTTGATTCTGCTGGTTGTTGTAGTTGTTGTTGTCCATGATTTTTTGCTCCTTTTAAAAATTTTTGGGGGTGCAAAAGGAGTATTGGTAAAATCACGGCAGATTATTCAATCATATTCAAACCAGCTGATATTTATATTCGATCTGCTCCGAAAGATTTGAGGAAAAGCTTATAAACACCACCGCCAACACGGCGCTCAGTGCCATATTGATTATCCAAAACGCCTCCCAGAGCGTGTTATATGCGTGAGGCAAGGACATAAAGTACGTGACCGTTGCCGCTACTGCAAGTATACCCACGACTCCCACCGCTACCAGCCGCAGGGTAAGCGACTTATGTATAAATTTAGTTCTCTCCTTACTGTAAGCCGAACCGCCTGACGATATTGCAAGCACGCCCGTATGCGCCTTTATCACTCTGTGCAAAAGCAGAATTACGGACAGCAGTGCCGCAAGGAAAAGCAGCTCGCCGCCAAACGTGACCGCGCACATACGGTAATACGCGCCGTAAAGCGTTTGACTTTTGAATATATCCACAGCCGCAGCCGACTTGAAATATCCGTACTGCGACAGCCACACCGCCACCTCGCAAAGGCCGTAAGCCGAGCAGACAAGAGTGGGTATCTGCCATCCCGAGGTTTGCTTTCGCATCATCAAAATTCCCGCAACCAAAAGCGCTGCGGAAAGCACGTCGGGAATAATATTACAGCCAAGCAGTCCCGAATCGTAAAAATCAATACCCAAAACCAGTCCTGCCGAAATGCAAAGCAGACCGCGTCTTATCGCTCTCGCCGCGAAAATATGCGGCTTTGCAAGCACATCGGAGGCGTATTTTTCGTTAAGGCTTTCAAAAAACGGCTCGTCCTTTTTCAAAAGCCTGATATATCCAGACATCTTGACAACCCAAACGATACCCACCGCAAGAGCGGCAATTATCGCCGTTGCTCGCAAAAGTCCGATATGTGAGGATATGTCGGGTGCGGCGCTGTCCAGGTCGGTATATATACCGCGGTCGGTAAAGGATGCAAATTCGGGAAGCAATGCCATGACCTGAATGAATATAAGTGAGAACACGGTGCTTTTGTGCATGCGGTCGGTCACGCTTCCCCGCTTTGCGGGGGCGAGTACCGCTTCTCCGCTGTGTCCCGTGGCGAGATATGTAAGTCCGCCGAAGATATTTTTCCACGCGCCTACGAGCAGTATGCAATCGATCACACCCAGAGCAAACGCCACAAGCACAAGCAGAGTGGATTGCTCACGCGGTGCGGCAATTCCGAAAATGAACAGAATGGATAGCGCTCTCACAAGCGAGCTGACGGCAAGATATTTTACCTGCTTTCGCGCATCTGAAAGATAGATATTTATATCCGCCATTGCGTAAATTCCGCCAAGCACAAGCAGATATCCGATAAAATCGGGAAGGATATCAAAAACACTTATCATTGGATTGCAAAGAAACACTGCTCCCGCAAGAATATATCCTATCCCGAGATATTTTTTACCCTTCACGCCCTTCACCTCCGTTTTTCGGTCTTTGCTCAGCGACGGCGTCGCTGTTCCCTTTTCTTGTTTTTCTTTTCCTGTTTTTCTTTTATGTATTCAAGAGATTCGCGCACGGCACGAGCCTCTTTTTCCTCCATTTTTTCGCGGATATTGTTGATAAACTTAAATCTTGACGGCTTGCGCTCCTTGCCCATCTCCTCCCCTGCGGGGCAGATGTTGTTATAGCAGGAGTACAGGACGAAAAGATTGATGATATACGCTATCAGCGTAAAGAGGATAAGGAATTTCGTCGGCATCTGATTTTCCACGCCTGCAAGGGACGGGACCGCATATATCAGAAGCTGAAATACGCCGAGTGCCGACATAAATATCATTTCAAACAGCGCGCGGCTGCGTATTTTCTCCACCCCGAGCTGACCTGACAGCTCGAATACGGAATACAGCATACAGAGGTGATAAGCAAGTCCAAGTCCGAAGTCCACGTACTGAACTACCGTTTGTGCCGCACCGCCGAAAATTGGCAGGTCAAGGAGGAGCATATCATTGACAAAGGATACCGCACCCCAAAGTCCAAACAGAAAATAGAGCAAAGATATCACAGCCGTCCATATAAAGCTCGGACAGTAGTCCTTCAGCCGTGCGGCGGCGTTAAAGGATATGAAGCCTCCTATCAGCAGTGCGGCAAAGCTGTACTCCCCCATTCCGAAGGACATCATAAACAGCACAAAATATCCGCACAAGAGCAAGCCAAAGCCCATAATTTAAATCTCCTTGAATTTACTGAACGCGGTTTGCGTTTGCTCCGCAACAGTTTTTATACTTTTTGCCTGAGCCGCAGGGGCAAGGATCGTTTCTTCCCACCTTCGGAGCTTCCCTCTTTTCTACAGATACCTTTTTGACGTTCTTCCGTCCTTCGCCCTCAAAGCCCTCGGTAAGCGGCTTTGCCACCTGAACGCGGGTTATCTGTCCCTGTGGCTTGGGTATCACCGTCATGATCGCGCGCACGGTCTTGTCGCGTATCTCGGCGATCATAGCATCAAACATATCCGCACCCGCCATTCTGTATTCCACAACGGGGTCGCGGTTGGCGTACGCCTGAAGCCCGATATTGCTCTTGAGGTCGTCCATAGCGTCGATATGCTCCATCCAAGCACTGTCTACGTTGCGCAAAAGGATTGCTCTCTCCACCTCGCGGAAATTCTCCGCACCGAACAGCTCCTCCTTTTGCTTGAGAGTCGCGTCCGCACGGGCATTCAGCATATCAAGAATATCACCTCGGTCAAGCTTTTTCAGCTCGTCGTCGGTATATCTGAAATCGCCTTCTGCTGTAAGGTAGCCCATAAAGCTTGCGCGAAGTCCCGCAAAATCCCAATCGGAGGCGGACTCCGCCGACGTAAACGTCATGACCGTTTCCTCGATAGTGCCGCGGATCATATTGACTATCTTATCTCTCATATCCTTATCGTCCAGCACCTCTTTTCGCTGTGAGTAGATAAGGCTTCTCTGCTGATTCATTACGTCATCGTAAGACAAAACGTACTTTCTGCGCTTGAAGTTCTGCTCCTCGATACGTCGCTGTGCACTCTCGATAGTGCCCGACAGCATGCGCGCCTCAAGAGGCGTGCTGTCGTCCATTCCGAGACGCTCGGTCATAGCCACGATACGCTCGGTATTCACACCGAAAAGGCGGAGCAGGTCGTCCTCAAGAGAAAGGAAAAATCTCGATTCACCGGGGTCGCCCTGACGTCCCGAGCGTCCGCGGAGCTGGTTGTCTATACGGCGGCTTTCGTGTCTTTCCGTACCCAGAATGAACAGTCCGCCCGCCGCGCGTACAGCCTCGGCCTCGGGTGCGATCTCCTCTTTATATTTTGCGTAAAGCTCCTTATACTGCGCTCTGACTCCGAGAATCGATACGTCGTCGGTATCCGCGCTTCCCGTTGCCTGAACGATAAGCTCCTCCTCTACTCCCGCCGCACGCAACGCCGCCTTTGCCATATATTCGGCGTTACCGCCGAGCATGATATCCGTTCCTCGTCCCGCCATGTTGGTGGAGATGGTAACCGCTCCGAGCTTACCTGCCTGCGCGACTATCTCCGCCTCCTTCTGATGGAATTTTGCGTTGAGGACGGTATGCGGTATTCCCTCTCTTTTAAGCCTTGCGGAGAGGTACTCGGATTTATCGATGGACACCGTACCCACAAGCACAGGCTGTCCCTTTTTGTGACATTCCTTTACCTGCTCTACGATAGCACGGTATTTTGCTTCAAGGCTCTTATATACCACGTCGTCGCGGTCGGCTCTTATCATGGGACGGTTGGTGGGAACCTCGATAACGTCAAGGTCGTAGATCTCGCCAAACTCGCTCTCCTCCGTCAGTGCCGTACCCGTCATACCCGCAAGCTTTTCGAACATGCGGAAGTAGTTCTGGAAGGTGATGGTAGCCAGCGTTTTGTTTTCCTTCTGAATAACCACGCCCTCTTTTGCCTCGATAGCCTGATGCAAACCGTCGGAGTAACGTCTGCCGGGCATGATTCGTCCCGTAAACGCATCGACGATCATAACGCCGTTTTCGTTTACCACGTAGTCCACGTCCAGCTTCATGCAGCCGTGTGCCTTGAGTGCCTGATTGACGTAATGAGCAAGCGTTGCATTCTCCGGCTCGGTATAGTTCTCCACACCGAAAAATCTTTCCGCCTTCTGCACGCCCGACGGAGTGATAACGGCATTGTTTGCCTTCTCGTCCACGATATAATCCGCGTCGATATCGTCCTGACTTTGCTTGTTGTCGATCTCCTTGATGACGAACTTGCGGAGCGAGCGCACGAACTTGTCGGCGCGCTCGTACATATCGGTGGGCTTATCGCCCTCGCCCGAAATGATCAGCGGTGTACGCGCCTCGTCAATAAGAATGGAGTCAACCTCGTCAACGATGGCGAAAACGTGTCCGCGCTGTACCATTCTGTCCTTGTAAACCACCATGTTGTCGCGCAGGTAGTCGAAGCCGAACTCGTTGTTCGTGCCGTAGGTAATATCTGCCGCGTAAGCCGCGCGCTTTGCCTCCGACGACATGCCATGAACGGTGAGTCCCGTGGTGAGTCCGAGGAAGCCGTATACCTTACCCATTTCCTCCGAGTCGCGGCGAGCGAGGTAGTCGTTTACGGTAACGATATGCACGCCACGTCCCGTCAGCGCGTTAAGATACGCGGGCATGGTTGCAACCAAGGTCTTACCCTCACCCGTCTTCATCTCGGCAATTCTGCCTTGATGCAGAATGATACCGCCGATAAGCTGAACGTGGAAGGGACGCTTGCCAAGCACGCGCTCGTCTGCCTCACGGACGGTTGCAAATGCCTCGGGCAACAGCGAGTCAAGCTCCTCGCCGTCTGCGTATCTCGCCTTGAACTCAGCCGTCTTATTTTTCAGCTCCTCGTCGCTGAGTGCGCGGTATTCGTCCGCCAGCGCTTCGATCATATTTGCGATCTTTTCCAGCTTTTTTATCTGGTGGTCGGAGTAGCTTCCGAAAATTTTTGTCATAAGTCCCATAATGGATAAATTCCTTTCGTACAGGTTTTTATGTTAATTCAATATTCACTGTCTGCAAGCTAATATCTTATTATAACATAAAACTTAAGAATATTATATATATTTTTGTAAATTTTCAGATAATACTTGCAACTTTCTCGGCTTTGTGGTAAAATTATTGCGTAAAAGCTATTGACAGGAGATAAGTATGCCTCATATAAATATCGTTCTTTGCGAACCCGAGATCCCTCAGAACACGGGCAATATCGCCCGCACCTGCGCCGCGACCGGCGCTTCCCTGCACCTCATCCGCCCTCTCGGATTTACTATTGACGACAGGCGTATGCGCCGTGCGGGACTTGACTATTGGGACAAGCTGGACGTTCACTACTACGACGGACTTGACGATTTTTTCAGCAAAAATCCAAGCGCCGAGATATATTTTTTCAGCACCAAGGCGCAAAATCTTTACAGCGAAGTTGAATACGGCGACAACGTGTTTCTTATGTTTGGAAAGGAAACCCGCGGACTCCCCGAGGACCTGCTTTTTTCCAATCCCGACAGGTGCGTACGCATACCCATGCTGGACCGCTTGCGCTCGCTGAATCTTTCGAATTCCGTAGCCATCGCGGTCTACGAGGTGCTTCGTCAGCACGGGTTTGAGGGCTTGCGCCAATCGGGCGAGCTGACCGCCTTCGTTTGGGGCGAGGGACAGCTTTAAATCACAGACACGAGGAAAATATGAAGGAAAAAATTTTTGCCGCCATGAGCGGAGGTATTGACAGCTCTGCCGTTGCATGGCTTTTGCTTGAAGGCGGCTCCTGCGTTTCGGGTGTGACTATGCGCCTCGTTGACGACACGACTGCAGATGCGGATATCCGTGATGCCGCCGCGCTGTGTCATCAGCTTGGGATCAGTCATTCCGTTTACGATATGCGTGATGAATTTGCAAGGTGTGTCATAGATAATTTCGTTTCCGTCTATCAGGACGGCGGCACTCCGAACCCGTGTATCGTGTGCAATAAATATCTCAAATTCGGAGCGCTTCTTGACCGCGCCATCTCCGAGGGTGCTGACAAAATAGCAACCGGACACTACGCGCGCATTGAAAAGTGCGGCGACAGATATCTCTTGCGGCGGGCGGCAGACTCCGCCAAGGACCAGAGCTACGTTTTATGGATGCTGTCACAGCATCAGCTTTCAAGGACGGTGTTCCCCCTCGGCGGACTTTCAAAATCCGAAATACGCGAGCTTGCCTCCGAGCGTGACTTTGTGACAGCGCACAAGAGTGACAGCCAGGACATCTGCTTCGTGCGCGACGGCGACTACGCGGGATTTATCACACACCGCACAGGTAAAGCACCGCAGTCGGGAGATTTTACCGATATTGACGGCAATATTCTCGGCAGACATAAGGGGATCATTTACTACACCGTAGGTCAGCGCAAGGGACTCGGCATCTCCTTCGGTCAACCCATGTTCGTCAAGGACAAGGACGCGGCGACGGGCAGAATAGTCTTGTCCGACAACGATTCTCTTTTCACCAAGGAGGTAAGGCTAAACACCCTGAATCTTATCGCCTGCGACAGACTTGACGGCAATATCCGCGCTGAGGTAAAGATACGCTACGCGCACAAAGCCGCTCCGGCGACTCTCATTCAGACCGCCAAGGATACAGCTACCGTCATTTTTGACGAGCCGCAACGCGCACCCGCGCGCGGTCAGTCTGCCGTAATTTACGACGGCGACACCGTTATCGGCGGAGGGATAATAATTTAAAAATTTAAAAACCCGACGGGCTGACAAAAGTCAGCCCGTCGGGTTTATTCCTCAGCCGTCAGCTCGATATCTACCGAGCAAAGCGCGCCGTCGCGGCGGAATTTTATCTCTACCGTGTCGCCCACGCTCATATCGTCAAGCACCGATGAGAACTGCGAGCGGCTTGTGACCTCCTCACCCTCGACCTCGACTATAACGTCTCCCCTTTGCAGCTTACCGTACGCCCCCGTATTTTGGGTAACGGAATTGACGTACAGTCCCGAATACTCGGAATATATAAGCTTATCCTTCATGGTGCGCTTTTCCTCGGCACTTGCCACTCGGATATAGGACTGTCCGTTCTGCTCGACGTTGACGTAGTAAAGTCCTTCCTGGATATACACGCCGACGATTCCGAGAATGGGGCGCTTTGAGGATATGGAGGAATTCACACTGTCAGCGTTTCCGTCCTTCATAATAGCGTTGGCTATCTCAATAGCGCCGTCCGACGGAATGGCAAAGCCAATTCCCTCGACATCCCCCGCAAGCTTCATATTGATAATTCCAAGCACCTGCCCATCGGTATTCAGCATAGGACCGCCCGAGTTGCCGGGATTGAGCATGGCATCGGTCTGCAAAAGCTTCAGCTTCTTCTGAAGTGTTCCCGAATCGTTGTATATCTTGATCTCTCTGTCCACGTAAGAGATTATTCCCTGTGTGGTCGTCCAGCGGTAATCCGTGCTGACGGGTGTGCCGATAACGTAAATTTCCTGTCCCACGTAGCAGGTGGAGGTGGATGCGAATTCAGCGGGGATAAGCCCCTCCCTTTCAACCTTTATCACTGCAAGGTCGTCCGCCTCAGACGAGCCGCGTAGAGTTGCGGACGTGCTTATTCCGTCAGCAAACGTAACCGTGATGGACAAAGCACCGTCGATAGCGTGATGATTGGTAAGGATATATCCGTCATCGGTCAACACTATTCCCGTTGCCGTTCCCTTGGCATCAATCGTGGTGGTGGTTATCACAACGACGCTCTCCTTCGCCTTGGCGATACCGCTGAGTGCCGCAGCATCCTCCTTTGCCTCATCCGACACCTCGGTGCTGACGCCCACGGGATTGTAATTCGCCGTTTTGCCACCTGAATACAGGAATGAAAGCAATATTCCTATAACTACTCCCATAGCAAGAGCGTATACGGCGGTCACTGCGATAATGAGAACCGTCTTTTTCTTATCCTGCTTGCCATAATTATCGGACTTTTTACCATTATTGGAGACATTGAATTCAGAGCCGAGATTCAAGGAATAAGGAGTTGAATTCTCTTTTGCTTTGTTATCGGTATCACCGTCCGTCTTTTCGTCCGTCTTTTCGTCCGTCTTTTTAGATGTATCAACGGTTTCGCCAAGTTCCTCGTTCTCTTTCTTTTCCGTATCCACAACGGAATCGTCTGCCTTTTCTATCTCATTTTCCATTTCGTTGTTCAAAGAATTATCGTCCATTTTTTCTCCTTTCAGGGACTTTTACGCCAATGGTTATTCTTGCCTTGAAGGCTTACGTTTTTTCAGTATATGCAAAATTAAATCAAAAACGGCTGACCAAACGGCGAAAAAGCGGTTTGCCGTATGTAGTCAGCCGTTTTGGATAGATCTCATCAGCTCAAAAGCTCAAATTTATAGCCTACGCCCCACACGGTCTTAAGTACCCACTTATCCGAAACGCCCTCCAGCTTTTCTCTGAGGCGCTTAACGTGGACATCAACCGTTCTGGAGTCACCCAGATAATCAAAGCCCCATACCTTATCCAGAAGCTGATCACGGGTGAATACGCGGTTATAGTTGGAGGCGAGGAAGTAGAGCAGCTCCAGCTCCTTGGGCGGAATGTCAATGGACTTGCCGCCAAGCTTCAATTCGTACTTCTGCTTGCTTATCTCGATATTATCAAACTTGATAACCTCGTCGTCATTCTGATTGGTGTGCATCTGGCAACGGCGAAGCACAGCCTTGACACGCGCCGAAAGCTCCTTGATATCAAAGGGCTTTACAACATAGTCGTCAGCACCCAGCTCAAGTCCGAGAACCTTATCGAACACCTCGCCCTTGGCGGATATCATGATAATGGGCTTTGAGGAGATCTCGCGGATTTCGCGGCAGACCTGCCAGCCGTCCTTTTTGGGGAGCATGATGTCAAGCAGCACGAGATCGGGCTCGTACATCTTGAAGTAATTAACGCTCTCCGCACCGTCGGATGCTACCTTTACCTCATATCCTTCATTTTCAAAATAAATTTTCAACAGGTCGCTGATATTGGGATCGTCGTCTACAACAAGGATCTTTGTATCCATCATTATATTGGGCCTCCTGATTCTTTTCTTTTTCCGCACGATAACGGCAAAAACTCGGCAAAATATGACTTTTCTCTATTTATACTACTATACTAATGCGGTCATTATGTGAAGCGCAAATGAATATTTTAAAAATAATTTGAATAAAAATATTCCAAAACTTCACATTTACAAGGTGACATAAAAAATCATAATCTTTCGCACGGTTAGATTTTTAGCAAAGCCATTATATCACACCATTATCAAATTGTAAAGGGTTTTTTGAAAAAAATTTGAATTTTTTTTAATATTTTTTGTACAGATTGATTTTTTTCATAATTTAACCTATTTTTCATCAAAAATCGGCAACAAAAAAGCCCCGATTAACGCCGTATCCGACGTTAATCGGGACTTTATATCAATCGTTGCCGTAAAGCTTGTCAAGATTATAAAATTCGCGTGTCTCCTGCGTAAAAATATGCACCATTACGTGGCTGTAATCCAATACGATCCACGTTTTATTATCACGTCCCTCTACGTGGAGCGGGCTTACCATTCGTCTTTCCATCTGATACTCCACCTCGCCGCCCAGCGCCTGAACGTGAGTGGAGGAGGTCGCGGTGGCAAGCACCATAAATTCGCAAATATCCGTCTTGCCCGCCATGGGAATTACCTTTACGTCCCTTCCCCTTTTATTATCCAGAAACTCCGCGACAGCATTCGCAAGCTCCTCGGGCGTTGCGTCCGTCAGCGGTGCGGGCAGCTCCTCGCCCGCGGTAATGTTATTATTCATTTCGTCCATAATTATTTCCTTTCCTATCATTGCATTTTGCGCAGAGTCGCCGCTATCTCGTTTCGCGCGATAACGGTATCCGCGCTGATTATTGCGCCGTCATCGACCAGTGCGCGTATAGTCATATCGTAAGACATAAGAAGAGTTTTATACAGATGAAGCATACGCTCATCATTATCCATTTTTTGCGGCTCGGCGTCAAAAAAGTAGTTGCGTAATCTTACACAATCGGGGAAAAGTCTTGTCATATCAATATAATCCGCAAGATAAACAAGCTGCTCCTCAAGCGTCATTCCGGCATGCCCCGTGGTGTGCCATCTTACACAGCCTATCACCGTTTCGTCGGCAAATTCGGGAAATTTACCGGCTACGAGCGCTGCGGCGGTCTGTGCGTGAAAGGTCTTTGGTGCAAGACGCAAATGCTCTCCGTCGGGTATACCGTATTTTTCGCACAGCGCGAGCTGCTCGTCAACCGAGCATTCCTTGGTTATATCGTGCAGGATCGCGGCAACACACATCTCCTCACGCTTCTCACAGCCGAAAAGGCTCGCAAGCCTATCCGTCATTTCTTCGACCGCGAGCGTGTGCAAAAATCTTTTTTGCGACATACCCTTTTGCACCTCGGCGCGCAGATCGGCTATTTGTTTTTCAGTCCATTTATTTGACATTTTGATACAGTCCCTTTGACTTGATATAATCTGCTACGGCAGTGGGCACGAGGGTAGATATATCCTCACCCCGACTCGTCCTGTCTCGTATCTCGCTAGACGAGATCTCCACAGGCTCGGTCACCACCCGCATTATGTTCTTACCGTATTTTTCCTTATATTCCTTGAGCTTTTGAACTATCACCGCGTCCAGCTCGCCGTCACTTTCGCGGCGGATGTACACGGGATAACAAAGTCTGAATATCTCCGCGGGCTCCCGCCATTTGTCAAGCGTGAGCAGCATATCCGTGCCGCACAGAAAAAACAGTCTGTCCCCCTCGCGGTAAAGCTGTCTGAGGGTTTCCACTGTATAGCTTTTTCCCTCCCGCTTGATCTCCATATCGCTGACGATAACACCGTCAATTCCGCCCTCACCCTCAAAGGCAAGGCGGCACATCCGGAGTCTGTCGTCGGGAGTAGCCTCTCCGTCCATCTGCTTATGGGGAGATACGCCCGTGGGAATGACGTACAGCACATCCAGCCACATTTGCTCCATAAACGCGCGGGCGGCAGATATATGACCGTTATGGACGGGGGAAAACGTTCCGCCGTAAATACCTATTCTCATATTTTCACCGTCAGCATGGCAATTCAATTCGATTTTTCTTGTTTGTGGAACGGCGGAAGAGTATTATTTTTCTGCCGATAACCGACACGACGAGCGCGCCAAGCGACTCGGCAAGTGCTTCAGCCGCCTCTCTCGCGGTATATTCGCAATTTTCAAGCACCGACATTTTAACAAGCTCGCGTGCTTCAAGCGCGTCCGACACTGTACGCATCAGGTTTTCCGTGATTCCTCCCTTGCCTATCTGCATAATGGTAGGCACATCCGCCGCGACAGAGCGAAGGTACGCTCTTTGTGCAGAGGTTATGGGTGTGGGTGTGGGATATTCTTTTCCATATATATTCATAGTTACTCCATTGATGTGGGCTTAAATATCGCCGATATCAAGCTCCTTCAGCTTTTCATTGAGCGCGCAGATTGCCCGCGCTCGGTGGCTTATCAAATTTTTTTCCTCTGCAGAAAGCTCTGCAAATGTCTTGCCGAGAGGCGAATAATAGAAGTAAGGATCGTAGCCGAAGCCACCGTTCCCTCTCGCCTCGCGGATAATTTTTCCCTCGATCTCGCCGCGCACCGTAAAGCTCTCCTCATTGCCGTCCCTATCGGTATAAACGCAGGCTATCGCGGACACGAATTGTGCGCCCATATTTCCGTCGGGGGTACATTTCAGCTTTTCAAGCAAAAATCTGTTATTCGCTTCGTCGTCGCCGTGTCCGCCCGCAAATCTTGCGGAGTAAACACCGGGCGCTCCGTCAAGTGCATCAACGCAAAGTCCCGAATCGTCACCGATACCGATATACCTGCCGCCCGCCGCCCTGTACGCAGTACGAGCCTTGATGAGCGCGTTTTCCTCAAAGGTTTCTCCATCCTCAACGATATCCCCCTCGACTCCCACGTCGACTAGCGAGCGGATATTGATGTTCGGAATATCCTTTGACAGTATGGCTTGAAGCTCTTTAATTTTCTTGGGATTTTTGGATGCAAGTACTATTTCCATAGCGACTTTTCCTTATTCAAACAACGCGCTTACAAAATCAGCCGCGTCAAATTCCTGCATATCGTCTATTTTCTCTCCGACACCCACGAACTTGACGGGAATGCCCAATTCCTTCTTGATGGATATGACTATTCCGCCCTTTGCCGTGCCGTCCAGCTTGTTGAGAGTGATACCCGTGATATTTGCGGCGTTGCTGAATTCCTTTGCCTGAGATACCGCATTCTGACCTGTGGTAGCGTCAAGCACGAGCAGGGTCTCCCTTGCTGCGCCCGGCAGCTCACGGTCGATAACGCGGTCGATCTTTGCCAGCTCGTTCATCAGATTTTTCTTGTTCTGAAGTCGACCCGCAGTGTCAATGATAAGCACGTCAGCGCCCTTTTTCTTTACAGCCGCGATAGCGTCAAACACGACCGCCGCGGGGTCGCTTCCCTCGCTCTGCTTAATCATATCAACGCCCGCGCGCTCGCACCATACGCCAAGCTGGTCGATAGCCGCCGCGCGGAAGGTATCAGCCGCCGCAACGACGACGGATTTTCCTTGCAGCTTAATACGTTTCGATATCTTACCGATAAAGGTGGTCTTACCCGCGCCGTTGACTCCGATGACCAGAATCACGGAGGGCTTCGTATCAAGCGCGAGCGGCTGACTCTCGCCTATCATTTCGGTCAGTATCTCGCGGAGCGCGTCCATGACCTGCTCCTTTTCCTTGAGTCTGCCGTCCTTTATTCTGTCGCGAAGCTCCTCGGTAATTGCCTCGGTAGCCGCCATTCCGACGTCTGCCGAAATGAGTATCTCCTCCAGCTCCTCCAGCATATCCTCGTCCACCTTGACGAATGCCTTGAGCATTTCGTCCACAGACCCGAGCAATGCGTTTTTGGTTTTGGAGAGTCCTCCTCGCAGTCGATTCCAAAAGGACTGCTTTGTGGTGGTGTCCTCCTCGGCTACTACCGTTTCTGTTGCCGTATCAACGGTTTCCTCAATTTCGGAAGCTTCCGCTTCAGCCTCGGCTGTGACGTCAACAGCCTTTGTATCAACGGACTCATCCTGTCCGTTTTTCTTGTTCTTATCGAACATTTTAGCTAAAAATCCCATCCCAGTCCTGCTCCTTGTTCTTGGAAATATCGGCGACGTCCAGAGTGAGGACCTTTGAGATTCCGCGCTCGGGCATGGTTACGCCGTAAAGTGTGCTCGCCGCCGCCATAGTTCCGCGACGGTGTGTAATCATTATGAACTGCGTGTCGTCGGTATAACGCTTGATGTACTGCGCAAGGCGCTCAACGTTTACCTCGTCCAGCGCCGCCTCGATCTCGTCGAGAATACAGAAGGGCGTGGGATTGACCTTAAGGATAGCAAAGAACAGCGCAACTCCGACAAACGCCTGCTCGCCGCCCGAAAGCTGCATCAGGCTCTTGATGATCTTGCCGGGAGGAGCCGCCTTGATTTCAATACCGCTTTCAAGCACGTTTTCGGGATCGCTCAGTGAAAGCTCGGCAACGCCGCCGCCAAACAGCTCGGCAAAGGTCACGGCAAAATTCTCGTTGATAGCGTTGAACGCTTCAACAAACGCCACCTTCATTTCGGATTCAAGGCTTGAAATAATACCCGTCAGCTCCTCGCGCGACCTCTCAAGGTCGTCGATCTGCGCCTTCATGTACTCGTATCTTTCCTTGACTTCCTTATACTTTTCAACCGCGTCGGGGTCAAAGTGACCGATAGCGCGGAGCTTATTACGACATTCTGTCTGGAGTGCCGTCATCTCGGAGCGATTTTCCTTTGTGACGGGAGGATAGCCGAGTCCAAGCGCCTCTGCGCGGGTGATCTCATAGTCGTCCCACAGCTTGCTTGACAGCTTATCCATATCCGCCTTGAGCGAGTTGAGCTTGGTATCTGCCGTGGTAAACTCGCGGAATATGTTTTCTTTTTCGGACATCTTTGCGCGGAGCTTTTCGGACAGAGCCGCCAGCTTTTCCTCAAATTCTGCACTGTTCTGCTCCGCGACAGCACGCTTTTTGGTAAGCTCATCAAGCACCTTGCGGTTTGCGTCTGCCTGCTTGCGGTTTTCGACCTGAGCTACCTCATAGTCGCTTATTCTCTGCTTATGCGTCTCGGTGCGCTCGTCTGAGGCGGAGATATCCGCGTCACATACGGCTATTCTTTCCTCGCACACACGAATGAGTGTTTCCTCGGTTTCAATGTCTTTATTTATCTCGCTCATCTTGATGAACAGGCGAGTCTGCTCGGATTCAAGTTTGTCAACGCTATCCTCCGCGTCGCCCTTGGCTTCCGCCTTTTCCATTTTAAGCTCGCGAAGCTGTTCAATCTTCTCACGCAACGCCTTTTCGTCGGCGCGGAGAGTTTTCATATCCTCCTCGTACTGCTCGCTCATTTTAAGTATTTGCTCGCAGTCCTCGCGCATACGCGAAAGCAGCGTATTGTTTGCGTCCAGCTTTGCCTGCAGCTGATCAAGCTGAGACTGCTCGGAGGCACGGAGAACACGGGAAAGCTCTCGCTTATCCTCGAAAGACATTCTTTCATTGTCAGCCTTAGAGATAAGGCTCTTAATATCCGCAAGCTCCCCTTCTCGCTCGGCAAGCCTTGCGTCAAGCTCGGAAAGCTCCTCGGTCATGCGCTTGACCTCACCCGCGCGGCTCAAAGCGCCGTTCTTTTGCACCGCAGAACCACCCGTAAACGATCCGCCGACGTTTATCTGCTGACCGTCAAGAGTTACAACGCGGACGCGGAATTTGAGCGACTTTGCCATTTGGGTAGCGTTGTCGATATTGTCAAAGACCACGGTTCGTCCAAGCAAGGACGAAATTACGTTTGTAAATTTCGCGTCGTAGGAAACGAGTGTATCCGCCACGGCGACATATCCTTCGTATCCCGCTGCCTGCCGCATCTCATCGGTGACATTCGAGGGACGCATAGATGTCAGCGGGAAAAAGGTTGCTCTACCCGCCTCGCCACGCTTGAGGCAATACATAGCCGACTTTGCGGTAGCCTCGTCCTCGACAACGATATTCTGAAGGTTTGCTCCAAGAGCCGTTTCGATAGCCGTAATGTAAGGCGTATCAACGGAGATCACCTTGGAGAGCGGTCCGTATATCTTACCGCAGGGATTTCCGTGGAAATCGCGGATATTTCCCTCGGTATACTGCTTCATAACGTAGCGTACACTTGCGGCGTAGCCCTCGAAATGCTCCTCCATAGCCTTGTAGGTAGCAATCCTCTGCGCTATGGAATCGCGGCGGAGCTTCTCGCTCGCCATTCGCTCGTACATCTCGCCGTACTGCCCGTTAAGCTCGGCAAGTCGTTTATCGCATTCCTCAAATTGTGCCTGCGCTTCCTCAAAGGTTGCGTTATACTTATCCACCTTTTTCTGCTGCTCCGCGCACTTTCCTTCAAGCTCGCAGGAAACGCTCTCATACTGCTCCATCTCGCTGATGATGCCGCTGTTACGGTCGTTGCCCGAATCTCTTGCGCTTTCCAGAACGGACACGCGCACAGCCATATCCACAGCCTCGCTCTCACTATCCGAAATATCCTTTGATATCAAAGCGATATCCGTATCAAGTGCGCTGACTTTTTCCTGAAGCTCAACTATCTCGCGAGCATTTGAATCAAACGCCGCGCGCTCCTCCTTTACAGAGTCCTCCAGCTGCGAGATGCGCTCCTTGTGCGCGTTGAGCTGTGTCAACTCACAGTCACGCTGACGTAAAAGCGCCTGCTTATTTTCTGAAGCGGACTCTATCAGCTCCTTTGTATGCGCGATATTGTTTTCCGTAACCTTAAAGGTGCTGTCCAGCTTATGGATGACCTCGGTAAGTCCGCTTATTTCGTCCAGCAGCTCGGCAGAAGCCTGCTTGCTGTTCTGGGAAATTTCCATAAGGCGCTTATTCTGCACGTCAAGCGACTGAAGCTCGTCCTCTGCCTGCGAAAGGTCAAAGGATGCGTGCGCGCGTATCTCCTCTGCGGAGTCGATATTGGTCTTCAGCTTTTCGGTGTCGTACAGCCAAAGGCTGATATCCGCACGCTTTTTGCTATCGAGCAGAACGAGTGCGCGCTTTGCCTTCTCAGACTCACGCTCAAGCGGTCCGACCTGAGCCTCAACCTCAATGAAAATGTCACGGATTCGCGTCATGTTAGCCTCGGTAGCATCCAGCTTGCGCGCTGCCTCGTTTTTCTTAACTCTATACTTTGCAATACCTGATGCGTCCTCGAAAATACTGCGGCGCTCGTCGCTCTTTTGAGATATGATCTCCGCAATTTTTCCTTGTCCGATAATGGAATACCCGTCGCGTCCGATACCCGTGTTGAGGAACAGCTCATAGATGTCCTTAAGTCTTACAGGCTTGCGATTGATAAGATATTCGCTCTCACCCGCGCGGAAATAACGGCGAGTTACGATTACCTCGTCGTACGGACAGTCCAGGCGTCCCTGCCCCGACGTGTTATCAAAGGTGACCGAAACCTCCGCAAAGCCCATGGGGCGACGGCTGTCAGCACCGCCGAAGATAACGTCCTCCATCTTGCTTCCGCGCAGGGTTTTGGAGGATATTTCTCCGAGTACCCAACGCATAGCGTCGGCTACGTTGGATTTTCCGCTTCCGTTAGGTCCGACGATTACGGTAACACCCGCACCGTCATCCCCCACGGCATCCCGCTTGTCAAAAACCAGCTTTGTCCTGTCGGGAAAGGACTTAAAGCCTTGCATCTCTATTGATTTTAAGTACACTTGCTCTCTCCTTCTCAAAAAATCGAGATTGTGATATTCGCTTATTTAACTCCGAAAAGCTCCAGCGCAGCCTTTGCTGCCGCCTGCTCCGCCTTTCGCTTTGAACGTCCCGTTCCGCGTCCCAGCACGTTGGAATTCAGCCGCGCCTCCACCTCAAAGGTCTTCATGTGGTCGGGACCGCTCTCGCCTATCAGCACGTATTCAAGGACGTCACTGCCCGATTGCTGTACGAGCTGCTGGAGGGGCGTCTTATAATCCCCGTCGCCGCCGCGCTCGTCCATAGCCGAAATATACCGCTCCACAAACGGAATTACCAATGCTGACACGGTATTTTTGCCGTTTTCGCCGCAATCGAGATACAATGCCGCAAGCAACGCCTCAAATGCGTCCTCAAGTATGTTTTCGTTATCACTTCCGCCGTTTCGCGCTTCACCGATACCGAGCAACAGGTATTTTCCAAGCTCCAATTCGCGTGCGTAGGTAGCCAACGCCTTGGTGCAGACCACCTCGCTTCGTATCTTGGTAAGCTCCCCTTCTGTTCTGTCGGGGTATTTACCGAAAAGATATTCGCTGACGACGATAGACAATACCGAGTCACCCAAAAACTCCAGCCGCTCGTTGCAGAGCAGATGGTGGTTGCGCTCTCCCGATTCGTTGGAATATGACGAGTGAGTCAGCGCGCGTACAAGCAGCTCTCGTTGCGAAAAGCGGTGACCTATACGGGCTTCAAGCGCCTCTGTATTTATATGTTCCTTTCCCGTACAGCTCATCCAAACTCCTCCTTTCGGGAAAAATTCAAAATTCAGGTCAAAGCTGGTCTTCCTTTGACAGCATAACCTGACTTATATGGTCGATAGCGCCAGACTCGGCGTATATCTTGGCTTGTCGGATAGCGTTCTTGAACGCCTTTGCGTCAGACGAGCCGTGTGCCTTTATCACCGGCTTTGATATACCGAGAATGGGGCTTCCGCCATGCTCGGTCGCATCAAAGGAATGCTTAAAGCCTGCAAGGTGCTTTTTCATTATGAGCGCGGCGAGCCTTGTGAGAGCAGAAGAATAGAACATTCCCCTGAGCCGCCCCATTACCAATTTTCCTGCGCCCTCAACGGTTTTGAGCAGAATATTACCCGTAAATCCGTCGGTGACCACTACGTGACACGCACCGAAGGGGATAGCTCCCGCCTCCACGTTTCCGACGAAATTGACGCCCACGGTTTCCTTTGCCTCTGTAAGCCTTTCGTAAGCCTCACGGCAAAGCGGCGTACCCTTGGTTTCCTCAGTACCGTTGGAGAGAAGTCCAACCTTGGGATTTTCCACGCCGAACAGCTTGGAGTAATATCCCGCGCCCATTACGGCAAATTCCACGAGATGCTCCGTGGTTACCACCACGTTAGCACCCGAATCCAACAGCAGAACTGGCGGGTCGTAAGGAAGCACTGTGGCTATTGCCGCGCGGTGGATTCCCTTGGCACGCTTGACTATAAGCGTAGCACCCGAGAACAGCGCACCCGTGTTTCCACAGCTGACGATAGCGTCCCCCACGCCTTCTGCAAGCGCGCGAAGTCCCACCGCCATGGACGAGTCCTTTTTGGTCTTGACAGCCGCCATGGCGTCGTCCTCCATGGTAACGACGTCCTCTGCGTGGAGGATCTCAAAGCCGTCAAGCACGAGTCCCAGCTCTGCGGCGCAGGCGGACAGCTTTTCCTTATGTCCCACAAGTATATATTCGCCGCCAAGCTCCTCTTGTGCCGCAACTGCTCCCTTGAGCATTTCGGCAGGAGCATTGTCGCCGCCCATGCAATCTATTATAATTTTCATGCTTACCTCACAAGCTCAAGTCCTACGGACCGTGCAAATTCCGTAAGATCGTCGGCGGCGCGCTGTGCGACCACCTCGTATCTTGCAACCTTGCCGCCCTTGACTCTGAACTCAAGGGGCGGAACGATACCGAAATTTGCGTTCATGGGGACGAAATCCCCCACTCCGCCGTGGCTGATATAGTGCGCCATAGCGCCTATCATTGTCGTCACGGGGAAAATTATCTTATCAAGTCCGAGCGCACGACGGGCAGCATTAAGTCCCGCAACGTAGCCCGAGCCCGTAGATTCGATATAGCCCTCAACTCCCGTCATCTGTCCTGCGAAAAACAAATTCGGGCGTGTTTTCATTGAATAATCCGCATCCAACAGCTCGGGAGACGGCAGATAGGTATTTCTGTGCATCACGCCGTAGCGCAAAAACTGCGCGTTTTCAAGACCGGGTATCATGGAGAACACCCTCTTTTGCTCGGGGAAGGTCAGATGCGTTTGAAATCCGACAAGGTTATACATAGTTCCCTCCTCGTTTTCACGGCGAAGCTGAACTACCGCAAAGGCTTCCTTTCCCGTGCGCTTGTCCACAAGTCCCACGGGCTTTAATGGACCGTAACGCAAGGTGTCGTAGCCGCGCTTTGCCATTACCTCAACGGGCATACAGCCCTCAAAGACCTTCAGCTCCTTCTGGAAATCCTTGTCGAATTCCTTAAGCTGTGCCTCCTCGGCGGTAATAAGCGCGTTATAAAACGTATCGTACTGCTCCCGGTCCATGGGGCAGTTGATATAATCCGCATCCCCCTTATCGTATCGGGATGCGAAATACGCAACGTCGTAGTTGATGCTTTCCGCATCCACGATAGGCGCGACGGCATCAAAGAAATGAAGTCCGCCTATACCAAGCTCGCCCCTGATATATTCCGCCATGGCGTCGGAGGTAAGCGGTCCCGTTGCGACAACAGTAATCCCATCGTCGGGAATGGACGTGACCTCCTGCTCGATTACGGTAATATGGGGGTGATTTTTTATCTTTTCCGTGATGTACGCGGAAAATTTTTCGCGATCGACCGCAAGAGCCGAGCCCGCTGCGACCTGTGTTGCGCGAGCGGCTTCCATGATAAGCGAGCCGAAGCGTTCAAGCTCGGACTTAAGCAAGCCCGACGCCACGGTCACACGGTCAGAGCGCAGAGAATTGGAGCATACCAGCTCTGCAAAATTCGGATCGTGGTGGGCGGGTGTGAATTTCTGCGGCTTCATTTCGTACAGTCGCACGTCCACACCCATATTCGCCGCCGCCCACGCCGCCTCACAACCTGCAAGGCCAGCGCCAAAGACGTTTATAGTTGCCATAATCTATTCTTTCGTTTTTGCTTATTTATCCTGCTCACGCTCGTCGGGGGCAGAGTATCCGCACGCCGTATCGTGGCAAACGAGCAGTGCCTTTCCCTTCTTTCGGAAAAGCATTTTGCCGCACTGCGGGCATTTCTCGGCTGTGGGGATATCCCATGATGAGAAATCGCACTCGGGATATTTTTCACAGCTGTAGAACACCGTTTTATTGCGTCCCGTCTTGACTACGAGAGCCGAGCCACACTTGGGACAGGGTACGCCTATCTCCTTATGCTTCTGCTTGATAAATTTACATTCGGGATAACGGGAGCAAGCATAGAAGCTGCCGTAACGTCCGCTACGGAGCACCATATCCGCACCGCACTTCTCACACTTCATTCCCTCGGGCATTTCTACCGTGGGCTCCACAGCCTTCGGCTGAGGCTTCGTATCTGTCAGTGGACGGGTATTCTTACACTGCGGGTAATTGGGGCAAGCGGCAAATTTGCCGAAGCGTCCGTTTTTGATTATCATAGTACTGCCGCACTTGTCGCAGATAAAGTCGGTCTTCTCGGCAGGAACGGTAACAGTGGTATTCGCCATATTCTCCTGCGCGCGACCGAGCTGCTTTTCAAAGCCCTTCCAGAAGGCTGCAAGCACGTCCTGCATATCCTTCTTGCCGCTTTCGATATCGTCAAGCTCGCGCTCCATCTTAGCAGTGAACTTTTCGTCAACGATAGTTTCAAACTGCTCCGCCATTATCTTGGTAGTCACCTCGCCAAGCTCGGTAGGAGCAAGCGATTTGCCCTCTCTCTTAACGTAACCGCGGGAGATGATGGTGGTAATGATGGTCGCAAAGGTGCTCGGACGTCCGATCCCCTTTTCCTCAAGATACTTGGTAAGCGACGCTTCGGTATATCTTGGGGGCGGCTCGGTAAAGTGCTGGGTGGGAATTATATCGCCCGAATCCAGCATATCTCCCTTATTGAGCGGAGGCACACGCAGATCTCTCTGCTCCTCCGGCTCGTCGGCGGGAGAGTGCTTGGAGTCGTCAACCGACTCCTCGTAGACCGCCATATATCCCGGGAAGGTAACACTATAGCCGCTTGTGCGGAAAATGTAGCCACGACAATCGAAATCGAGGGTAAGCGTTGCAAGATCCGCAGACTCCATTTGGCTTGCAACAAATCTTTCCCAAATAAGCTTATACAGCTTATACTGATCGGGTGTGAGTGCGCGGCGGATCATAGACGGCTCAAGCTCCACCTTTGCGGGGCGGATAGCCTCGTGTGCATCCTGCGCGCCTGCCTTGGTCTTATAGCTTCTTGCAGTAGCGGGATAGTATTTCTCGCCGTACTTGGAGATGATAAGCTCACGTGCCGCTGCCTGAGCATCCGCAGAAACGCGGACGGAATCGGTACGCATATATGTGATAAGACCCTGAAGTCCGCCGAATTCAGCGCCTACATTCACACCTTCGTAAAGCTCCTGTGCCACGCGCATGATGCGCTGTGACTGGAAGCCCAGCTTTCTCGATGCTTCCTGCTGGAGAGTGGAGGTGGTAAAGGGCGGCGCGGGATGCTTCTTCTTGGTACTGCGCTTGACGGACGCGACCTCAAACTGTCTGCCCGTTACGGCATCGACTATACGCTGTGCGTCCTCGCCCGATTTCAGCTTTATCTTTCCGCTCGCATCACCGTAAAATCTTGCGGTGAAGCTCTTTTGCTCGTCGGTGATAAGAGTTGCGTCGACCGTCCAATATTCCTGAGGGTTAAATGCGCGAATCTCGTTTTCTCTGTCAACGACTATCTTAGTTGCCACAGACTGGACTCTACCTGCAGAAAGCCCACTCTTTACCGTCTTCCAAAGGAAGGGGGAAAGCTTATAGCCTACTATTCTGTCAAGAATTCGTCTTGTTTGCTGTGCATTTACAAGATTCATATCAAGTCCGCGGGGCTGCTTAATAGAAGCCTTTACCACGTTCTTTGTGACCTCGTTGAAGGTAACGCGCTGTACGTTTTCCACGGGAATATCCAAAGCCGCCGCGAGATGCCACGAAATAGCCTCTCCCTCGCGGTCGGGGTCGGTTGCAAGATAGACCTTACTTGCCGCCTTCGCCTCGCGTCTGAGGTCCTTGATAAGGTCGCCCTTGCCGCGAATATTTATATAGTGAGCTTCAAAATTATTTTCAATGTCAACGCCAAGAGTGCTTTTGGGCAGGTCACGCACGTGTCCAACGGACGCCATGACCTTATAGTTTGAGCCGAGGTAGCTCTTGACGGTATTTGCCTTGGAGGGTGACTCCAGAATAACGAGTATTGCCATCGATATGACTTTTCCTTTCAACGGTATTTGATTTTCGGCGGTCACTTGCGTGAATAAAGTCCGCCGGGCAGTGACACGACGAGTCCTTTGATCTCAAGGATGGTCATTGCCGCTATCACGTCGGAGAGCGCAAAGCCCTCGCGGGTGATATGATCCACCGGCACTGCTCTGTCCAGAGGCAACGCCGAGAATATGTTTCTTTGCTTTTCTGTCAAGGTCAGCAGTATCTTCTCGGAGTCGTCCCCTACTGCCGTCTCACGCTTGACAGTCTGAGCCTTCGGCTTTGCAGCCTGTGCCCTTTGCTTTGGAGCAGTAGGCTCGCTCTGCTCCTTTGGCTTTACGTATCCCTTTACAACGCGGCTGTATACGCCGAGCTTATCAAGGAATGCGTCGTCGTGGTCGGAATTTCTCTCCGCCTTGCCGAGTCTTGCCATATCCAACGTATTTCTATACAGAAACTCGTAATTTTCGAGGATATCTCTGCCGCCGAGCGTTACTATCGCGCCGTCGTGGATAAGCTGATTCGTACCCGACGTGTTTTCATCTCCCACGTTGCCCGGCACGGCGTACAGATCCTTGCCCTGAAGCAGAGCCGTTTTAGCGGTGATGAGTGCGCCCGAATGCATATCCGCTTCAATGACCGCGGTTCCCTGACCGAGTCCGCTGATTATGCGGTTTCGTATTGGAAAATTCCGCCCCATAGGCTCAGTACCGGGTGCAAATTCACTGACTACCGCTCCGCCGCGAAGAATAATCTCGTCCATAAATCTCTTATGCGCCGGGGGATAAACAACATCAACGCCCGAGCCGAGGACCGCGACGGTCTTACCGCCTGCCGCCAAAGCTCCCGCCGCCGCGACGCTATCGATTCCAAGCGCCATTCCCGAAACGACAACAGCATTGACCGCGCCAAGCTCATAGCCTATTTTATACGCCATGCGCTTGCCGTATTCGCTCATTTTGCGAGTACCGACCACACTGATGCACAAATGCGAGTCAAAATCGGGAAGCTCGCCCTTGTAGTAGAGCAAAACGGGTGGATCGCGAAGCACTCGCAGGCTGGAGGGATATTCCTTATCCGACCAAAACGCAAGTCCGATATGATTATGCTCACAATAGCTGAGAATTCGGTAGCTCTCGTCCAGCTCCTTATTCGCCAATGCGCTTTTAAGTCTGTCGGAGCAAGAAAATCTTTCTATCTCCTCCTCGTCCGCCTCAAATATCGCGTAGGGTGAGCCGTACCTTTCGAGAAGCTGTGGAAATTCTCTGCTTGAAATTCCGCAACGAAGCGAAAACCATATCTGAAAAAGCCTATCCTTCACAGTAAAAGCACCTCCGAAAAATTCTTAAAGCCTATCCATCTCCCACATTATAAGTGCAGATGCAACCGCCGCATTGAGTGACTCAGTGCCTTCTCGCATGGGAATATACAGCTTTGCGTCGCAGGCGTCTATAAGCTCCTGCGACAATCCGTGTCCCTCGTTGCCCACGGCAACGCAAGCGCCCTTCTCCAGCTCAAACGAGCCGAGGGCGACCGCCGACGGATCAAGTGCCGCGGCGTACACCTTACGTCCCGCATTGCGGAGAGCGCACACGTATTCGGGAAGGCTATCCACTCTTACGATAGGCTGAATAAACAGCGTACCCATTGCCGCGCGGACGGTACGTGGATTGTAGATATCCGCGCAGTCCTCTGACATAGCAAGACAACAGATTCCAAGCGCGGCGGCACTGCGGATGACCGCTCCGACGTTCTGCGGATCGCGCACCGATTCCAGCAGAAGAACGCCCCCCTCCGATACGCCGGGAATATTCCCTTCCTTTATTATATAACTTTTATGAAATTTGTCAATATATTCTGCGACAGTTATTACGCCTTCGGGTGAATTTTCCTCTGAAATTTTATCAAAAAGCTCGTCCGCCACCAAAAGCAGGCGGCATTTTACGTCCTCAAGGTCGTAGCCGTACAGTCGGAGCATTGACTTGCAAAGCTTATCAGCCGCCGACGCCTTGACGAAAACGGTATCCAAGTTGAGTCCCGCTTTTATCGCCTCGCACAGGAGCTTTACTCCGTCAAAGCGGAAAACCCGCTCCGCCTCTCTTGCCCGTCTGTCCGACAGCTTCATGAGTCTGACAATATTTTTATTCTGTCTTGAAGCTATGATCTCGCCGCTAAAAAGCATGAATATTCCTCCCTTCGGCGAAATTTTATATCCATTAAAATATGACAAAAACCCGCCTTACTTAGCGGGTTTTTATCTATCGGCGCATTAAAGAGCAGCCTTTGCCTGCTCACACAGAGCAGTAAACGCCTCTTTGTCTGCGATTGCGATCTCAGAGAGCATCTTGCGGTTGAGAGTAACGCCTGCCTTCTTCAGACCGTTCATGAATGTAGAGTAGTTCATACCGTTTGCCTTGCAGCCCGCGGAAATACGGGTGATCCACAGACGGCGGAAATCTCTCTTCTTGCGACGGCGACCTGCGAAAGCGTAGTTACCGCTCTTCATTACCGCCTGCTTAGCCATCTTGAAATGCTTAGACTTGCTTCCCCAATAGCCCTTAGCGGCCTTGAGCATCTTATTTCTTCTTTTGCGCGTCATCATAGCGCCCTTGATTCTTGCCATTTTTCAAATCCTCCTTTAAGTCCTATCAGTTCGACAAATCATTTAAGAATCATTGTTCTTACGTTTCTTGCCATGCTCTCGCTCATGATGGCAGAAGAACGCAGATCTCTCTTTCTCTTTGCTGTCTTCTTACCCAGATTGTGGCGGTGGTGGCAGTGATTCATCTTTACTTTTCCTGTTCCTGTCATAGAGAATCTCTTGGCAGAAGCGCGATGTGTCTTAACCTTTCCCATTTCAATAATCCTTCTTTCGTCTTATTTTGCTTTTTAGTAAAAGTCTTGATTAAACCTCGGTGATTTTTACACGGAAGTCCGTACCCTACCCACTCGCGGGTATTATCAGCACAGCGGCACGTGACCGATTACCGATTACTGCTTTTTATTTGCAAGGGGACTTATTACCATGCTGATGATACGTCCGTCCAGTGCGGGCTTCTTATCGCAGTTGCCCACGTCCTGAGTGTCGGCTATGAACTTATCTAAAAGCTCACGTCCCATAGACATGTGTCCCATCTCACGGCCGCGGAACTTCATGACCACGCGCACCTTGTTGCCCGACGTGAGGAACTTGCGCGCTTGATTCTTCTTTGTTTCGTAATCGTGAGTGTCAATGCGGTAAGAAAGCTGAATTTCTTTGACCTCAACGGTCTGCTGCTTTTTCTTTGCTTCCTTCTCGCGCTTTTGCTTTTCAAAGCAATATTTACCGTAGTCCATGACCTTGCACACGGGCGGCTGAGCCTGCGGTGCTATCATAACCAGGTCCAGATCACTGTCGTAAGCGATCTTGAGTGCCTCCTTGGAGCTCATGATTCCGAGTGGCTCTCCTTGTGCGTTAACTACTCTCACCTCGCGGGCGTCGATATCCTCGTTGACGAGAGTGTCCTTTGCATTAGTGCCGATAGGTATGCACCTCCTAAAAGAAAAATCGTACCGAAGTAAATACCCCGGTACACACCTCGCGCCAACACGTGCGCGGACACACCTCTCCCCGACGCTATTGCGCCGAAAAGACGTTATTGACCGTACTCACTCATCGGTGGAACGGTGGAAACCGGGTGGCTTCACTTCATTTACCGTTTGATTATACCATACCCGCCTTCCCTTGTCAATAGCTTTTTGAAATTTTTTTTATTTTTTTGCATTTTTACTTCAAACGATTGAAAATAGTCAAAATATTTCGCAATATTCCCGAATATTTTTTAAAAAACCTATTGCAATTTCCATTTCTTTGTGATATAATACAGAATGTTGACTTATGACTTGACGGTATATCCGCTTATGATATACCTTCTAAACACTGATAAGGAGGTGTCAAAATGGCAAAATGTAGTGTATGCGGTAAGGGTGTTGTTTACGGTCACAACGTTTCTCACTCCGTTCGTAAGACTAACCGCACTTGGAAGCCCAACATCCGCAAGGTAAAGGCTATCGTTGACGGCACGCCCAAGACTGTTGCAGTCTGCTCCCGTTGCCTTCGTTCCGGAAAGGTAAACCGCGCTTAATTGCGTTTACAGTTTAATCGGACAATAGAAAACCGCTCTGTATCAAGGCAGAGCGGTTTTCTTCATTTGTATTATATAATGCTTCTCAGCATCTCAAGGAGTCGGTCGGCTATCGCTTTCATTCCCTTGTCGCCGGGATGATTGGCTACACCCGTGTGATCAAAGAGTCCGATAGCCTTCATCTCATCCTGCTCACCAAGATCTCCAAGCTCCACGAGGGTATATGCCCTCTCCTTTGCCGCCGCACGAATGCTCGCATCGTGCGGATGTCTCCAAAATCCCGTGGTAATAACCATCTTTGCCTTGCCGTTGGGATTGAGGTAATCAATAAATTTGAGATATTCACGCGTGTAGGTTTCGGTGTCAACACCGCTGTGAGGACAGTTTTCAACCAAGCGAATGAGAATAATATCTGCATCGAAATCGCGCGCGGTCTTGAAATAATCATACGTTTTTTCGCCATCAGCGCAATTAATCTCCCACTGCGCCGCCTGACAAACGCAGAACGCCGCGTCCGGATCTGTCCTTGTTATTTCATTCATCATAAGGTGAACGTAATCCTTTTCGGGCGCGGATGCCGCCATTCCCCATTCACCGTACCAGCCGATATCCTCCTTAACACCGTGGAGAGTGATGGAATTTCCGACAAACATCACGCGTCTGCCCTTGCCATCGGCATTGATATATCTAACAAACTGCGATACCTTAAGCTGCTCTTTAGCGCTTACGGTATTCTTTTTGCTTTGAGCAAACTGATCCATTTTTTCAATTCTCCGTAAAAGTAAAGTTTTCTGCGCTCCAAACCTGCATAACTACGTTATTTTCGTTTGCGGGCACACCGTTGATTTTGACGCCCGAAACCGAAATATTATAGTGCTTTACTCCCTCAATGCAGGAGTGAATGCAAATAGGCGTATTAAATCTTCCGTCAACCTTCGGGATGCGCTCGTCGTAGTAAACAGTGATATTTCTGAACGTAATATCGTGTGCGGTTGCCTGCTGAATACCTTCAAGGTCAAGCGGCGAGTGATGAAGCGGTGTCTTATATGGATTGCCGTCAACACAGCGCTCAGACGTGCGGAATCGGTAATTTACAATATTTATAAGCCACGGCACCGCCATCTTGGGATTTTCGGGATATTTCTGCTCCGGTGTCCATTGAACTGACGGCTCGGTATCACACGAATTATACTCCGCGTTAATATCCTCATAGAAAATATGGTGTATTTCCGCACAATCGCCATTTTGAATATCGAGATGTGTGTTTCCTCCGCGAATAATATCGCAGCCGCGGAAGGTAATGTTGTAACACTCGCGGCAGGCGGTTTCAATTCCAATCTCGCAGGTCTTACCCCAATCGCACCACAACACGCAGTTTTCAAACAGCATATCGCAGTTATCTGTGTCGATATAGCGGTCTATTCCCTTGATGACGATAGTGTCGTCAAATGAATGAATAAAAGAGTTACGCATGGTGATACGCTGAGAGTTTACAATATCCACACCATCGGTATTATATCTCCACTGACCGAACACCTTTATTCCGTCCACCTCCGCGTCAAAGCAATGGAAGAAGTTTACGCACCACATAGCAGAGTTGCGAAGCAGAACTCCCTCAAGCTTGATGTTTTGGCAATCGTAAAACTTTATATTGCCGTTAGTATACGGTTCGTAGCAGGCAGGCAGTTGCCGCTCCTCACGAGAATCATCCAGCAAGCCGTTTCCGAATATGCGTATATTATTCGCATTTTCCGCAAAAATGCAACTGTAAACAAGCGCATCCTTATCTACGTATACGCTTTCGTTGTCGTGAAGAATAATCTTTTCAACCGCGTGTATGCCCGGTCCGAAATAGTAGGTTACAGTCTCGGGATCAGGTGCTTCTATCGGCCTTGAGTTGAATATGAACAACGGCTTGTGAAGATCGTCGAGCGCCAGCACGTGCTGCCCGTCTCTTTCAAGAGTGAACACAAGCTTGCCGTCCTTTTTCTCAACGGGAATATTCTTTGAATACGGGCGAAGCATAAATTCTTTATACTCGCGATTCAAAACCTCAACCTCAAGCGTCACCGCCTCATCGCTGACTATACTGACAAATGAGGCAAGCTCGGTTTGGTCAATAGGGCGCTGATATCCCGGCCAAGGAGTATTGAACGGCATCTTGGAGATGCGGCATGTATACACCTGCGCCTCTTTGCCGTTTACCCAAACCTTGAAATCCTCGGATGACCTTTCTAGATAACGGTACCGTCCGCGAGTGCTCGGAGTATTGGTATGAACGTATTCGCAACAATGAAACATCGGTGTTTTCTCCTCTCAAAATCAGTGGGTAAATTTAAAATTCTCCGCGCTCCATACCTGCATAACTACGTTGTTTTCGTCGGCAGGCACACCGTTTATGGTTACGCCTGAAACCGAAATGTTATAGTGCTTCACGCCCTCAATACAGGAGTGTACGCAAATAGGCGTATTAAATCTTCCGTCAACCTTCGGGATGCGCTCGTCATAATAAACGGTAATATTTCTGAACGTAATATCGTGTGCGGTTGCCTGCTGAATACCCTCAAGGTCAAGCGGCGCGTGAATCATAGGAATTTTACCGGGATCGGTATCGCTGCACCATATGTCACTGCGGAAGCGGTAGTTTACGATATTGATAAGCCACGGGTGTATCATCTTGGGATTTTCGGGATACTTCTGCTCAAGGGTAGACTGATATACCGGCTCAAGGTCGTAGGAGTTGAACTCTACGCTGATATTCTCGTAAAGGATATTCGATATTTCGGCGCAGTCACCGTTCTGAATGTCAAGCGCGGTGTTGCCGCTGCGGATAATGTCGCAGTTACGGAACGTGATGTTCTCATAACGGCGGCAAGCGGTTTCAAGTCCCAGCTCGCAGGTCTTAC
This sequence comes from Oscillospiraceae bacterium, assembly GCA_015065065.1. Lineage (GTDB taxonomy): Bacteria > Bacillota > Clostridia > Oscillospirales > CAG-272 > CAMEON01. The sequence goes on along the minus strand of SVQX01000004.1, from coordinate 17,676 downwards.
CCCAATCGCACCACAGCACGCAGTTATCAATGAGCATATCCTTGTTGTCAGTATCTATATACATGTCGATACCCTTAATAGTAACACTATCGTCAAACGAATGCACAAAAGAATTTTTAAGGACAATGCGTTGGGAGTTTACGATATCCACACCGTCGGTATTGTATCTCCACTGACCGAATACCTTGATGTTATCCATTTCCACGTCAAAGCAATGGAACAGATTTACACACCATATAGCCGAGTCGCGGAAAAGAACGCCCTCGACCTTTACGTTGTTACAATCGTAGAATTTAATGTTTCCGTTGGTGTACGGGCCATAGCAGGGACGTGAAAAACGCGCCTCGCCCGCATCGTCAAACACACCGTTACCGAAGATGTGGAGATTGCTTGCGTTTGCAGCGTAGATACAGCCGTAAACGAGCGCATCCTTGTCAACGTAAACACTTTCGTTGTCGTGCAAGGTGATTTTTCCTGGCATGTGGATACCGGGACCGAAATAGTAGGTTACGGATTTGGGATCCGGACACTCGATAGGATGGGTGTTAAAGATGAAAAGCGGCTTATGCAAATCGTCCAGAGCAAGCACGAACTGTCCTTCTCTGTCAAGGGTAAATTTGATCTTGCCGTCTTTTTCCTCAAAGGGAATATTTTCAGCGAACGGGCGAAGCATAACATCCTTGTACTCACGGTTTAATACCTCGACCTCAAGAGTTACGTCCTCGTCACTTACTATATTTATAAATGAAGCAAGCTCGGTCTGTTCAATGGGCCGCTGGTATCCGGGCCATATGGTATTAAACGGGATTTTGGAAATGCGGCAGGTGTAAACTGTAGCCTCCTCACCGTTTACCCACACGCGAAAATCATCCGATATTTTTTCAAGACAACTGCGCGTCTCACCGAGTTTGTCGGTAGGCTGATGCTTAAAAACAGAGCTGTGAAACATTGTGTAATCCTCCTTAAAAAATAAGCTTACGCAAGTAAATTATACCATATTAAAAAATTTTGTCAATACGTCATTTCGCACTATATTCCCGTCTTTTGGTACTATATTCCCTTTTATAGAGAAAAGGACACACGGGACAGGATCGCCCGTGTGTACCTTGATCGTCGATCATCTTTTAATGCGTACAAGCATCATAAGTCCGCGCTCGACAGCCGCGACGAGAGTGTCAACATCCTCTGCGGTGTTGAAGCGCGAAAAGCTTATGCGAATAGTGGAATCCGCCTCAGCAGGAGTAAGTCCAAACGCGAGAAGCGAGGAGCTTTGCGTTTTGGAATGCGACGAGCAAGCCGAACCGCTGGACACGCAAACGCCGACGGACGACAGAAAATGCAGCATGGTCTCGGATTTGATATTCGGTAAGGTGACGCTGAGGATATGTGGGGCTCGCTTACCCTGCGGTAGGTTTATTTTAAGTCCCATATCCGAGAGCTTTTGTGCTGCCGCATCGCGCAGGGTGCGCATGTGTTCAAGGTCGGATGCAAGGGTTGCAATTCCCTCCTCCGCCGCCGCACCAAAGCCACAGACGCCTATCATATTTTCAGTACCCGAGCGCAGGCCGCTCTCCTGTCCGCCGCCCACGAGGAACGGGACGAGATTGCGCTTTTTTATCACGTCGGGCGACACGTAAAGCGCCCCGACACCCTTCGGTCCGTGTATTTTATGTGCACTGACGGACACCATATCCGCGCCGAGCTGCGAAATATTGAAGCTTTCCTTCAAAAAGCCCTGCACCGCATCACAATGGGTGGTAGCGTCAGGATATTTTTCCTTCACAAGCGCAAATGCCTTTTCCACCTCAAAACGCGCGCCCGTTTCGTTGTTTACCATCATAAATGAGGCAAGCTGTATAGGCTTATCAAGTGCATTTTCCAGCGCGTCAAGGTCAAGCGCGCCACCCCTTGTAGGTATACGTACCACCTCAAAGCCGTGTGCCTCAAGTCGCCGCATAGCCATCTCTACTGCGGGATGCTCGCAGTCGGTGGTGAGTATTCGATTTCCCACCTTGCGCTCCTTGGCGAAAACGCTTCCGAATATGGCAAGTGAGGACGCCTCGCTTCCGCAAGAGGTAAACACTATCTGCTCGTTTTTATATGAGCGAAGCCCCATAGATGCGGCAACGCTTTTTCTTGCTCCGTCAAGGAGCTTATGCGCCTCATATCCCGCGCTGTGGAGGGAGGACGGATTGCCGAAGCATTCCATCGCCTCTGTCATTGCGTGGCGCGCCCCCTCGCACAGCGGAGTGGTGGCACTGTTGTCGAGATATACTCTGTTTTCGTTCATATCAATCCTTCATAGGGCTGCGGAAGGTCAGCTTCTCGCCCATAAGCGCGACGTCATCAAGGTGAGCGTCGTAATTCTCGGCAACTGCCGTATACGTCATACTGTATATCATCGTGGAATACACCGTTACCGTCTGCATAGTCTTGTAATTCACTCCGCCCACGGAATAAGTATACACGTACTCAACGGCATCCTGTCCGCCAAGGGTCGCCTTGGTATTGGTGGAGATAAGCTCGTAGGCTGCGAGATTGTTCTTATAATAAAGCTCGGTATCCTTCCAATACTGCTCCACCGTGGTCTGATCGTCGGCGGGCATATACGGCAAAATGCTCACATTTGAGCGGTCGCTCTCAGAGAAATATACTACGCAGCTTTTATTTTTTTCGTCGACTGTCCAATCGTCGGGCGCGAAAAATCTGAACGCCACGGTGTCGTCCGACACAAGCTTCATCCCCTCGGGAATATCAACGTCGGTGGGTATTTTTTTATGCTCGCCGCCGTTGTAGGGAGTGTTGTAGAAAAGGATTTCGGCGAGTATCTCGTCAACGTCCTCTCCCACGGCATCATAGTAGCTCTCGAGGGCAGAATACGTAAATATAAAATATCTGTCGTTTGCCTTTGAAAGCACCTGGCGGAATTTGTGCGTTTTCTCGCTGACCTTGGCGGTATAAACTATCTCCCACGCGCGGTAGCCACTCATTGTGGTGTTAGCCTCAGATATTTTTTCAAAATCGCGCAGGGTTTCAATATCGGCGCGGTGAGCCTCCACGAAATAGTCGAATGGTATCTTATCATCTCCGCTTTGAACTTCGGGTGGAGTGAAGCTGACCTCGCGCATGGTGACAGTATTGCCCGTGTTTTGGGAAACGTACGCTCCGGACACGCCGCTGACGGTATTCACCGTCCACTGCGTAGGCACAAACAGACGGAAATATTCCCCATTGCAGGTGGCGTACTGAAAGCCCTCGGGAATTTCGCTGACACCTGAGCAGCCCGCAAGAGCCGACAGTACAAATATTGCCACGAGCGCCGAGGATATCGCACGAAGCCAAATATGTTTTGAAAGTTTCATTTTTCTGTCCTTTCGGTATTGTTATCTTACCCTCTCCACCGATTCGGCGGCTGACATGATGCCTATTTTTCCACTCTCGTAAGTAAGTCCGCCTTGGAAATAAACGGTGTAAGGAGGACGCAGAGGTCCGTCTGCCGACAGCTCGATAGACGCGCCCTGAACAAACGTTCCAGCCGCCATAATTACTTCGTCCGAGTATCCGGGCATAGCCCAAGGCTCGGGGGTAACGTGCGAATCCACGGGTGAGCCCGCCTGAATTCCGCGGCAGAATGCGCAAAGCAGCTCGGGTGAGTTGGTTATAACGCTTTGGATGATATCGTGTCTTTCCTCGTTCCACGCGGGTTCAACGGTATATCCCATTTTTGAGAAAATATACGCCGCGAGGTGCGCCGTTTTAAGCGCCTGCGCCACGGTATGCGGAGCGTAGAAAAGTCCTTTATACATATTCTTGTTTTGTCCGAGAGTAGCACCCACCTCGCCTCCGACGCCGACGGAGGTCAAGCGGTAGGAGGCAAGCTCAACAGCCTTTGCCGTGCCCGCGAGATAGCCGCCGTTTTCAGCCATTCCGCCGCCCGGATTTTTTATAAGCGAGCCGATTATCAGGTCTGCTCCGACAGCGGTGGGCTCCCTGTCCTCCACGAACTCGCCGTAGCAGTTATCCACCACAACGTAGGTATCGGGAGATAATCCTTTAACAAATTTCACAAGCTCGCCGATCTCGTCCACCGACAAGGTCTTACGGTTAAGATATCCCTTTGAGCGCTGAACGAATACCATTTTGAGCCGCGCGCCGTATTCCTTTATTTTCGTGCTTATCTCGTCGAATTTAAAGCTACCGTCGGTATTAAGCTCTACCATATCGTAGTCCACGCCGAAATCGCGGAGTGAGCCGTCCCCAGCCTTGCCCGAAATACCGATAACCTCCTCCAAGGTGTCGTAAGGCTTGCCTGCAACGGACAGCATAACGTCACCCGGACGCAAAAGCCCGAAAAGTCCGATAGCAAGCGCGTGAGTGCCGCTGACTATCTGGTGACGGACTATTGCCGCCTCGGCATCCATAACGCGCGCCCAGATAAGGTCAAGCGTATCCCTTCCCTTATCGTCGTAGCCGTATCCGCTGGTTGAACCAAACATAGTGTCGGCGACGCGGAACTCGCGGAAGGCATCCATAATTTTTGAAGTATTTGCAAAGGATATAGCGTCTATACGCTCAAAATGCGAAGCGAGAGCCGCCTCCGCCTCCTTCACAAGTCCAAGTGTTTTATCCGAAAAAACCATGTGTTTGCTCCGAAATAATTATTTTGCTCCAAGCCAAGCGAGTGTGAGCGAGATGCACGCCTGAACGTCATTAAGGTCAAGCATTTCAAGCCCCGAATGGATATAGCGGGTGGGAATGGAGATGGCTCCCGCACGGACACCCGCACGGCTTCCCTGAATAGCTGACGTATCAGTGCCGCCGTGGAGCAATATCTCGCACTGATGCTTGATTCCCTGCTCCTTTGCGAGGCTCAAAAGCTGCTCGGTTATCTCAACGTCGCAGATAACGGATGCATCCTTTATCTTAATAGCCGCACCGCCGCCGACGGAGCAAGCCATAGGCTTTGAGCCGATAGCGTCGCCCGTTCCCGTAACGTCAAAGCAGAGCGCGCTGTCGGGGTCAATACCGTAAGCTGCTGTGCGCGCGCCGCGAACTCCTACCTCCTCCTGTACCGAAAAAACGAAATAAACGTCATCCTCGCAAGGGCTATCCTTCAAGGCTTCCGCAATTTTTATAAGCATGGCACAGCCGATCCTGTCGTCAAGAGGTCTGCCCGCAATTCTCTTGCCTGCAAGTCGCTCTACTCTGCCCTCGACCGCGCAGTAGTCACCAATCTTTACCTTTTTCTCCGCTTCCTTTTTGTCCTTCGCGCCAATGTCGATATAGAACTTCTCCGCTCTGAGATCAGCAGGAGCAGTTCCGCTCTCGGGAACGAGAATGCCCTTGGTACCATTAGCAAATTCCACGAGCGAATATGCCGCTGCAACGAAGTTTATGCCTCCGATGGGAGCGATGCGGAGATAGCCGTTATCATCAATGAAGGTAACGAGAAATCCTATCTCGTCCATGTGAGCGCACAGCATGCGTGACTTGCGCTCGCCGTCCTTGCCCGTTCCCTTTTTGAAGGCTATAAGCGAGCCCATAGCGTCGGAGCGGACGTTATCCACATGGGGTGCTATAAGCTTGAGAAGCTTGTCCGAAACCGCCTTTTCGCGTCCCGATATAGCGCGGACGGCGGTGAGAGTTTTGATCGTATTCAACATTTCTTTTATTTCCTTTCGGTATGATTATTTGTAGAATCGCCAGTCGCGGAGCATTGCTTCCACAAGCTCACGCATAGCAATATAGTCGTCGTATGATGCTACGTTTGACGCGCTGTGCAGATAGCGCGTAGGCATTGACAAGGCAAGCGGTGTAACGCCTGCCGCGCAACGCTGAACGTTGCCCGCGTCGTTTCCGCCCGACACGTATTTCTTGACCTGACACTTGATGCCGTACTTCTCGGCAACACCGAGCGCAAAATCAACGATTGCCATATCGTATATTGTAGAGCGGTCGGCAAGCGAGATAGCTCCGCCCTCTCCAAGCTCTGCCACGCGGCGGGATTTATCCACGCCCGCGATATCCGCGACTGCGGTGGATTCAAGGATAATGGCAGTTGACGGCTGAATGGAATTCGCCGCCACAGTAGCGCCCGAAATGCCTATCTCCTCGCATCTTGTAAATGCGAAATACAAGTCAAAGCTTCTGTCAAAGGGCTTGTCCTTGATGGCGCGCATAAGCTCTATCATAAGAGCGCATCCGCATCTGTCGTCAAGCGCCTTGCCCTTCATATATTTTCCGTCCTTGCCAAAGCTGACAAAATCCGACACAAACGTACCGAAAAATCCGATATCGGCGTATTTTTTAGCGTCCTCACCGTCTTTTGCTCCAATGTCGATATACATTTTACTGATGGGCGTGGACTTTCCGCGCTCCTCCTTGCTTTGCAGATGTATCGCCTTGGAGGTAATAACGCCCGACACGCGGGAATTTTCATCCCCCACGCAAACGGGTCTGCCGCACAGCACGCGAGGATCTATTCCTCCCACAGTGCCGAATTTGAGATATCCCGCGTCGGTGACGTCGGTTATCATAAACCCGACCTCATCCATGTGAGCGCATATCATTACTCTGTCGGGACGTCTGTCCGGTGAATTTACGGCAAGGTCGTAATCGATTCCCTGCCCGTGAACCACGGCGATAAGATTGCCTGCGCGGTCGCAGTACAGCTCGTCACACGCGCCCTCTATCTGCGATTTGATAAGCTCTCTTACTTCGTCCTCGCAGCCCGAGGGACCGAAGGCGAGCGCCAGCTCCCTTATAAGCTCTTTTCCGTTATACATCATTTTCCGAACACCTCCGCGATCTCAGTTGAGGTTATGAAGCCCACCGTAAAGTCGGCAAGCGACCGCGCATCCTCCATTGACAAAAGCTCGGAGGGCGAGTGCATGCTCTTTATCGGGATGCTTGCAAGCGCCGTGGGTATGCCCTCGCGGGTGATTCCCATTACGTTTGCGTTAGTTCCCGTGCCCTTGGGAGCGGCTTCAAGCGTGTATTTTATCTCCCTTTCACGGCACATATCTATTGCCATGCGGGTGAGCCGTCTGTCGGTTATGGGCGACAGAGTAATGCAAACTCCGCTTTCAAGGCAGACATCCTTGCGAATCTCGGTATCGGGGGTATATGCAAAGGTCACGTCAAGCACCAGCGCGTAATCGGGGTATATTCCGAAGCCGCCGACACGTGCGCCGCGAAGTCCAACCTCCTCCTGAGAGGACAGCATAACGTAAACATCGCCCACAAGCTCCTCTCGGGGAGTATTCATGACCGCGTGAAGCACGGATGCCGCGCAAGCCTTATCGTCAAAGCTCTTGCCGCATATACGGTCATTGAGAAGCTCGGTGTAGACAGGCTTAAATCCAACGGGAGAGCCGAGTCTGACTATCTCGCGCAGCTCCTCACCCGGAATTCCCGTGTCGATATAAAGCTCCTCCATTGATTTGAGCTTATCCGCGTCCCCCGGCTGTGCAAGATGAGGAGGAGTTGAGCCGATAACGCCGTAAACCTTCTCCTTGCCGTAGATGATGACCTCACCCGACTGTAAAATGCGGGTATCAACCCCGCCAATTGGCGCGACGGACACAAATCCGTCGTCGCTGATGCGGGTGACTATCATTCCTATTTCGTCGTAATGGGAGTCAATGAGAATTTTGGGAGCATTCTCCTTGCCCGACCTTTTCACAAAAAAGTGGTTGTTGAGGGCATCGGTAAAGCATTCGTCAAAATGCTCGCCCACAAGCTCGTACAGCTCTCTGTCCGAAGCCTTCTCGTAGCCGCTGACCGACATGAGTGCGGGCAGAGCCGTCATAAGTTCCTTCAGTTCCATATCTTTATCCTTCTTTGCTCTTAATTTCCTTTACTATTGATTTGAAAAACTCGCCGCGCTCGGCAAAGTTTTTAAAAGCGTCAAAGCTGGTGCAGGCGGGTGACAGAAGCACCGTGTCCCCCTCTGCGGCAAGCGAGGCTGCGAGCAGCACAGCTGACTTGAAATTCGGCTCGACGTAGGTTGGCAGCCTTTCGGGCGAATACAGCGGATGTCTGTTTAGCGCATCAAGTATCTGCCCTCTTGCCTCACCCGTCAGCACCACCGCCCTTGTGCTTTTGCAAAGCTCCACGGCAAGCGTATCAAACGGCACGTGCTTATCCTGTCCTCCGCATATAATTATGGGATTATCCATCGCGCTTAGTGCGGCGATAGTCCTTGTCGGACTTGAATCAATGGAGCTGTTATAATACTTGACTCCGCCAACGGTATCCACAAGCTCAAGTCGGTGCGGCACTCCGCCAAAGGTGCGAGCGACCTCCTCCGCCTCCAAAAAATCGGCGTATCCGTCACATATAGCAACAGCCGCCATGTAGTTTTCCACGTTGTGGCGTCCGGGCAGCTTTATGCTCTCGGTCGGCATCACGCGGCGCTCGGCATCGCCGTCGGATATGTAAATAACTCCTTCCCGCTCATACACTGCAAGCGTCCCGCCTCCACGCCTGTATTCGGGAACGATATCCGCGTAGGACGTGCGCCTTGACGAAAAATAGGTCACGGGAACGTCGCTGTTGCGGGCTATCTCGAAGGTAACCTGATTTTCCGCGTTGACTACCATCCGCGAGATCGGCTCATGCATACACACGTTGCACTTTGCCGCGATATACTCGTCCATATCCACGTGCCAATTCAGGTGATTTGGCGTTATATTCGTAATTATAGCGCGACTCGGGGATCGGCGCATAGTCATAAGCTGAAAGCTGGACAGCTCCACGACGCATATATCCCGCTCGGTCATATTTTCAAGCTCGGGAAGTAGCGGATTTCCAATGTTTCCGCCTCGGTAAACTCTACCTCCTCGACGGCGGCAGGCTTGCTCTAAAATGAGCGAGGTCACGGTAGTGGTCGTAGTCTTTCCGTCCGAGCCCGTAATTGCAAAAATTTCGCAGGGACAAAGCTCAAAAAACAGCTCCATCTCAGAGGATAGCAGAGCGCCTCTCGCTACCGCCTCTCCGATTCCGCCCGCGTCGGGGCGTATACCGGGTGAGCGGAATATGATGTCCGTCCTGATACCGTCAAGATACCCTTCTCCCGTCAAACACTTAGCGCCTGCAGCGGTTATTCTGTCCATATCTCCCGAGGAGCGCATATCCTCCTCGCTGCGTCTGTCGCGTACCGTAACGCTTTTCGCGCCGTGAGCCATCAGCCACTCAACCAGCGGCTTGTTGGAAACTCCGTAGCCCAGCACCGCGCAATCAGCGCCGCGTATTCTGTCCGACACCTTTATACCGTTCAAATCCGTCACCTCTTGTTATACCGTTTAAGCTATTTTGCGTCATTATACTATTATAGTACATTTCCCTCCAATATGCAAGTGCTGTCAGCAAAATTTACAATTTCAAAAAATTTTTTCAAAAATCCCTTTAAATTCTGCCATTCTTATGGTATAATAGTAGCAAGATACAAGATAATGTGGCTTTTTCGCCCTTTTGAATACAATATGAAAGGATATCCATAATGGCAACAACCACTACCGCAAAGAAAGCATACGGCGACAGCAGTATTACCGCCCTAAAGGGAGCAGACCGAGTAAGAAAACGCCCCGGCGTTATTTTCGGCTCGGACGGTCTTGACGGCTGCGAGCATTCCTTCTTTGAAATACTTTCCAACTCGGTTGACGAGGCGCGCGAGGGACACGGCTCGGTTATTAAGGTTACGTATTTTCTTGATAAGAGTATTGAGGTGGACGACCACGGACGTGGTATTCCCCTCGGATACAACGAAAAGGAAAAACGTTGGAACTGGGATCTTATCTTCTGTGAGCTTTACGCGGGCGGTAAGTACGACAGCGACAGCGCCAACTCCTCCTACGAATTCTCCCTCGGACTTAACGGTCTGGGCGCGTGCGCAACGCAGTATTCCTCCGAATATATGATAGTCGATTCCTACGACGGTCAGGTAAAGCGCACCATGAAGTTCAAAAAAGGAAATCCCGTCGGCAAGCTTTCCGAAACTCCTCTTGACAAAAAAACTCAACGCACGGGCACTGTCATCCGTTGGCGTCCCGATATTGAGGTATTTACCGACATTTCGATCCCTTACGAGTTTTTTAAAGATGTTATCCACCGTCAAGCGGTGATAAATGCCGGTATCAGATTCGACCTGTTTATGGAACAGCCAGACCACAAATTTGTTCAGGAATCATTCTGCTATAACAACGGTATCTCCGACTATATTGCTGAAACAGTCGGAAATAAGTCTATGACCACTCCGGTTCTGTGGCATTTGGAAACTCAGGGACGTGACCGCGACGACAAAAAACCATACAAACTCAAGGCAGATTTCTCTTTCTGCGTGTCCAACAGCGTGAGAATGATAGAATACTATCACAACTCCAGCTACCTTGAGCATGGAGGCTCCCCCGACAAGGCTGTAAAGCTGGCGTTCACCTACGCCATGGACAAGTATCTGAAGAACAACAACAAGTACACCAAGAACGAAAACCGCATCACCTTCAACGATATTGCGGACTGCCTCGTGCTTGTTATCAACAGCTTCTCCACCGCATCCTCTACGTCTTACGAAAACCAGACTAAAAAAGCTATCACGAACTCCTTTATCTATGAGGCAATGAACGATTTCCTCCGCAATCAGCTTGAGGTGTATTTCATTGAGCATCCACTTGAGGCGGAGCAGTTTGCAAATCAGGTGCTTGTAAACAAGCGCAGCCGCGAATCGGCGGAAACAACCCGTCTTAATATGAAAAAGAAGCTGACGGGATCTATCGACATTGCAAACCGCGTTGAAAAGTTTGTTAACTGCCGCTCAAAGGACCCGACTCTGCGCGAGCTTTATATAGTTGAGGGTGATTCCGCTCTTACCTCCGTTAAGCTGGCGAGAAACGCGGAATTCCAGGCGGTCATTCCCGTCCGCGGTAAGACGCTCAACTGTCTGAAAGCCGACTACGAGCGAATCTTCAAGAGCGATATCATCACTGACCTTTTGCGCGTTATCGGCTGCGGTGTTGAGATAAAGGGCAAGGTCAAGGGCGATATGGCGTCCTTCGATCTGGAGCAGCTCCGCTGGTCAAAGATAATCCTTTGTACCGATGCGGACGAGGACGGCTTCCAGATCCGCACCCTTCTGCTCACCCTGTTTTACCGTCTTCTCCCCACCCTCCTGAAGGAGGAAAAGGTGTTTATAGCCGAAACTCCGCTGTTTGAGATAACTACAAAGAACGACACCTTCTATGCATTCGACGAATTTGAAAAAGCTGAAATACTAAAGCAACTGGAGGGCACGAAGTACACCATTCAGCGCTCTAAGGGACTGGGTGAGAACGAGGCTTCCATGATGGCAAAGACCACCATGAACCCCGCCACCCGCCGTCTTGTTGCGGTCACACCCGCCGACGCCGAGGAAACGGCTCGCATTTTTGACACACTGCTTGGCGACGACCTTCCCGCCCGCAAGGAATTTATCACGAAATACGGAAAATTCTACGCAAAGGACGCCGATCTCGGCTGACGGTTGTTGAATTTGCACACAATCGTAAGCTTAAACCGCAAATAGTTTGTAATATATTCCAACACAAAACCACTTGACATTATGCCCAAAGCATGGTATAATTGACGAGTGGTTTTATGAGTTTGTCTGCTCATAAAGCGATTATCCAAAGACAGCAGGTTCCCGTAAAAGCGCAAGCTTCCCTGCCGAGGAGTTCATATAGATTTTCGCAAGGCTTTTTTCTTGCAGTCATGATCTTTCTCGGTGTGGTGCTGTGCCACGGGAGAAAGATTTCTTTTTTTGCATACTAAATTTCACACCGGGAGGTGAAAAACACAATGCCAAGTAATGCAATTCTGGAACAGAAGCAGAAAGCTGTAGCTGAGCTTGCAGCGCTTATCAAGGCTTCCGCATCCGGCGTTATCGTTAACTATCAGGGTATTACCGTAGAGAGCGACACCAAGATGCGTAAGGCTCTTCGCGAAGCAGGCGTTAAGTACATGGTCGTTAAGAACAGCCTTACGGGCCGCGCTTGCGACGAATGTGGCTACGGTGAGCTCAAGTCAGAGCTCGTTGGTATGACCGCTATCGCTATCAGCGAAAACGATCCTATCGCTCCTGCAAAGATACTTAAGGAATACGACGAAAAGATCGAGTCCTTCAAGATCCTCGCAGGCTATATCGACGGCGAGGTTCTTGATGTAAACGGTGTTAAGGCTCTTGCTGACATCCCCTCCAAGGAAGTTCTTATTGCGAAGTTCCTCGGAAGCATCCAGTCCCCTGTCTACAAATTTGCTTATGCTATCAAGGCTGTTGCTGAGAAGCTGGAGGAAGCTCCCGCAGAGGAGGCTCCTGCCGCTGAAGCACCCGCCGCAGAGGCTGAAGCTCCTGCCGCTAAGGCAGAGGCACCCGCAGCTGAGGCTGCACCCGAGGCTTAATTTAAGCCCGTGTTCAGTCAACGCTCGCAACGCTGCCTGAATTAAAAATTTTAGCGGAGCAAGACCGTGCTCAATTAACGGTCAGAATTAAAAAACATTTACATTTCAGGAGGTATATTGAAATGGCAAACGAGAAGATTACCGCTCTTGTTGAAGAGATTAAGGGCCTTACAATTCTTGAGCTCAACGAGCTCGTAAAGGCTGTTGAAGAGGAGTTCGGCGTATCTGCTGCTGCTCCCGTTGCTGTAGCCGGTGCTGTTGCAGGCGGCGCAGCTGCTCCCGCTGCTGAGGAGAAGACTGAGTTCGACGTTATCCTTACCGGATTCGGCGACAAGAAGCTCGGCGTTATCAAGGCTGTTCGTGAGATCACCGGTCTTGGACTTAAGGAAGCTAAGGACCTCGTTGAGGGTTGCCCCAAGGCTGTTAAGGAAGGCATCTCTAAGGAAGAGGCTGAGAAGGTTCAGGCTGCTCTCGTTGAGGCAGGCGCAACCGTTGAGCTTAAGTAATTTAAGTCAACCCCACAAATTTCTTTGGATAATCAGAGGGAAAAGCTGCGGCTTTTCCCTCTTTTTTAGCTTTACAGATATTTTTTTGTTTCGTTCATATTTTAGTGTTGCATTTTGTCAAAAAACGTGATAAAATGTGCTTGAAGTATATTTTAGCACAAGCAAACCCTACAAAGGAGGTTAATATGAGAAATATACTGTATTCACTTTCAGTCCTGTTGATATCCGTTCTCGTTCTTGCATCCTGCAATTTGTGGGGCGAAGCGTCGGACAGCACCGATACAACAAACACGACAGTCGAGGAAACCACGACCGCTCAATCAGAAACGGAAACCAAAGACGAGTCGGAAGCAACAGTAGAGTCCTATACGTCGGCGGATACAGCCGATACCGAAGCCGATACTACGTCTGATGCTACGTCGGACGACGGTAAGATCACCACCGAGGACGACGTCACGGTCACCACCAATAACGACAGTGCGGTCACTACAAGCAACGACAGTGAAACCACTGTTGATGATGACACCCAAGCCACCACCGAGGCAGAGTCCGAGGTGACAGAGCCTGTTGTCACTGCTACCGTTGAGTATACCTTCTCCGAATATACTGCCGGTCAGCAGTACGTAGACGGCACGTATACACTTGACGAATATAGCACTCTCTCCACATATAACAGCGGCTGCTGGTTTACCGAACAGCTCAGGATATACGACAGCAATCAGAACGACGGCTGGGCAATCCTCGCCGCGGCTGACGGCTACTCATTTGGCGAGATGACTCTGAATATGGGATATAAGTCAGCTACCCTGATGATCTACGGATCAAACGGCGGATCGAATTGGACTCTCATTGATAAGATCGATACCGTAACGTCCTATAATGATTACACCGCAGACGCAACAGGATACTCGCAGATCAAGCTGGACGCGGACGGCGCGCAGATAAGAATTGCCTCTATCACCGCTAATATTATGGCGGGCTCTGATAAAACACCCACTCCCGATTCGGGAAGCGATCAGCCCTCCTCCGATGCTCATACGTATACCGCCTTTACAAGTAGCGAAAAGAAGCTCTTTAATACCTACATAGGCGAGATCATTCCCTTCATCCCCAACGACGAGTATTACATTGAGGGCTACTACGACGTTGATGACTACGAGCATGGAATTAACTTCTATACCTTCGGCAACACGCAGACGGAATTCGATAATTACCTCGACTCCTTCACCAAGAACGGATACGAGCTTTGGGACACCTATGAGGACGATTACGGCGATACCTGTTATGCATACGTCAAGAACGACGATATTTACGTTGACGTTTCCTACTACTACTACGAGGGCGACTATGTCGTTGATCTCTACGTCTATTCCCTCACCCTCAGCACCGACCCTGACGACAGCAGCAGTAGCGACACCACCAACGATAACACGGGCGGCAGTACCGATGAGAATACAGACCTGCTCGCAAACGACGGCAAGGGTCTGCCCACGGGAACAAACGGCGTGTATAACGTGGACTTTACCGATGCACAGTATGCCAAAAACGTTACGGAGCAAGGATATTATCTTGACGGATGCCCCACCGTTGGCAATCCCGCGGTGCTGGTCATTCCCGTGGAATTTTCCGACGCTACGGCAGGCAACTTTACCGTTGATAAGCTGAAAGATATATTCTACGGCGACACAGGCACGACCGATTACTATTCCCTCAGCCACTATTACTACGTTTCAAGCTACGGTCAGCTTAATCTCAATATCACCGTCATGGACGAATGGTTCAGACCCAAGTACGACAGCGAATATTACAAGAACGCCACCATGGACTATTACGGCAGTGAGGTTGCTATCGGCGACCAGCTCATTATGGACGAGGCGCTGGCTTACTATGCAACTATATATGATCTGAAGCAGTTTGACTCTGACAATAACGGCATTATCGACGCCGTTATCCTTGTCAACACGCTTGACATCGACTACGAGAATAACTTCAACTGGGCGTATAGATATTGGAATCTCTACACCGACGACGAGGAAAATTACTACGAGTACGACGGCGTTTCGGCAAACGATTACATCTGGATGTCCTATCAGTTCATGTTTGAGGGCTACGACGATACAAACGGCACGACCTACGACAATTACGACAACATGAGCACCTATACCTTCATCCACGAGTTCGGTCACATCCTCGGAGCTGACGACTATTACGACACCTCCTATTCCTCCGACGAAGGACCGCTCAGCGGCTGTGATATAATGGACTCAATGCTCGGCGATCATAACCCCTACTCCAAGTTTAATTACGGCTGGATAACCGCCTCCCGACTCGTAGTTACCGACAGCACGGTAACACTGACGCTTGAGGACTTCTCCGAAAACGGCGACACCATTATCCTCGCCAACGACTGGGATCCCACCCTCGGCGCTTATCAGGAATACTACGTTATCATGTATTATAAAGGCACGGGACTTAACAACAGCGAGCTTGGCGGCGGATATTTCCTCCGCGACGGAATCGTGGTCTATCACGTAAATTCTACCCTATATATCTATGAATACGACGGCGAAGCCTATTATGACGTTAACAATAATAACACCGACGCATCCGACGAATACGGCTCGGTGAATAATCTTATCGAGTACGTAAAATCCTCGGCAGATAACTTTACTTACGTCGAGGGCGATACCCTCCCCTCCTCCGTCAAGGACGACTCGGGAGAAGCGCTGGGTTATACCTTTACAGTTGATGCACTGACCGATAGCACGGCAACCATCACATTTAAAAAAATAAATTAATATATGCTATGCGCCGCGGCTGTATCTGCCGCGGCGCAATTTTAGACGTCGGAATTTATTTCGATTTTGTAAACAAAATATTTTTTCAAAAAAAGTGTTGACAAAGCGTCGGTCGGGTGGTATAATAATAGAGTCGCCGATAGAGATTCTGCCGGTGTGGCGGAATTGGCAGACGCCCGGGACTTAAAATCCCGTGATACGAAAGTATCGTACCGGTTCAAGCCCGGTCACCGGCACCACACCAAACAATATATCGCGGAGTAGAGCAGCCTGGTAGCTCGTCGGGCTCATAACCCGGAGGTCGTGAGGTTCAAATCCCACCTCCGCAACCAAAAAGGAAAGCAACCCACAAGGGTTGCTTTTCTTTTTGCTACGGTGGGGATTTGAGCCTCCACGCTGTCTTCGGGATATGAGACCGACGAGCGTAGCTCGTTGGGTTAGCGAAACGAAAACGCCACAGTGCGGCGTTTTCGTGAGCGGTGTCGCCCAAAGCACGAGTTTTGAAGCAAGGCTGTGCCTTGCGCGCAAAACGACTTGCGACGGCGACTGGCGAGAAAATTTTAATTACCTATTCCATTTCTGCTTAATCTATGATGCGACTGGGGCGGGCAAACAAATCCCACCTCCGCAACCAAAAAGGAAAGCAACCCACAAGGGGTGGCTTCCATAAAGCAGTTTTGCCTGCCGAGAAAAGCAAAAGGAGTACGAGCATTTTTGTTCGTACTCCTTTTCACACACCTTGCCCGTTTAGGTATAGTGTGTTACACCTTTTAGGTTTACTGTCGGGCGGTAATGAGCCTCGTCAGATTGTCAAGCCCTTTTTATGTTCATCTATGCCGTGTCAATTTTCTTGACAAGCACTGCTTTTGTGGACACAAAAGCAACTCCACACGTTACTGCGTTATTCTAAATTATTTTTAATTTTATTATTAAAAAAACTAACGTAAACATCATATGCGCTGTTTTCAACGAGATCAATAAATTTTAATGCTTTCTCGCGTTCTTTGATAGCTTCCGCTTTCATTCCTTGAGATTCATAATATTCTGCAAGCTTTTCCATCATTTGAATAAGATTTTCAAAAGATATCCATTTCTGCTTTTCTGCCGCTTCGTATTTAGGTTTACCTTCTAAGAGATACGCCATTTCTGTAAGCTTAGTAAAATAAATCTCCGGTATTTGCTCAATAGCCGCTTCTGCACTTTTCAAATTGCCTTTAACCTTATATGCATACGCAAGAAATCTTAATGCATCGTACTTAATATCAGCTTGATTTGTTTTCTCAATCAAGGAACTTGCTATTGAAATTGTCTTGTCAGGATCTTTTGAGTAATTCAATACATACAAAAGATTGTTAAGCAAAACCTCGTTATCGGGATATTTTTTCAGACCTTCTTCAAGAATATCTCTGCTTTTCGGTGGATCTGACTCTCTGAATTTGTATGCCTCATTTACAATGGAGTCGATGGCAGATTCAATTTCTTTCAGATTAAATTCAAACAATTCATCCATCGAAACACCAAAATAGCTTGCCAATATGGGAGCGAGTGTAATATCGGGCAAAGCAATACCATTTTCCCATTTACTTACGGCTTGGAAAGAAATCCCTATGCTGTTAGCGAGTTGTTCCTGGGTAATCCCTCTCTGCTTTCGTAATTCTTTAATTTTATTTCCAATATTCATGTTGTACACCTCCAAATAATCAAGACGGCGCCTATCTTGTGATGTAATTATACCACAGAATGTCTATTTGTTCAATAACCGCCCAAACGACCTTACTCAACTCACGGTTGAAAAAAGCACCATCTACATAGATGATGCTTTTTCTGCTTTATTGCAGGTGCCCCAAGGGTTGCTTTTCTTTTTGCTACGGTGGGGATTTGAGCCTCCACGCTGTCTTCGGGATATGAGACCGACGAGCGTAGCTCGTTGGGTTAGCGAAACG
>SVQX01000041.1 GCA_015065065.1 Oscillospiraceae bacterium | reverse complement strand
CAGGCAATCGTGCTTCAAAAAACGGGACAGAAAATAATTTCCCGCATCCGCGAGGACCTTTTCGTCCACATTGAAAGCCTCTCGCACAATCAGCTCAACTCCATTCCCGTGGGCAAGCTGGTCACGAGAGTCACCAACGACACGGGCGCTATCTCCATGATGTTCACAAACATTCTCGTAAACCTCGTAAAGAATTTCTTTATCATTATCGGCGTGCTTGTGGCTATGCTTTGTCTTAACTACATGCTGACGCTTATGGTGCTGTGCTTCGTTCCGTTTATCGTGCTGTTTACCGTAGTATTCCGCAAGTTCTCGCGCAAGGCGTACCGCAAAGTCAAGGACGGAACGACGGATATCAACACCTTCCTGTCCGAAAATCTGTCGGGCATGAAGATAATCCAGATATTCAACCGAGAGGAGTGGAAAAAGGACGAATTTGACCGCAAAAACGCCGAGCTTGGCAAGGCAAAAACGGGAGAAATGCTCGTTTTCAGTATATTCCGACCCCTCGTTTACATGCTCTATATCACCTCGGTGCTGTGTCTGCTTTACCTTGCGGGACGCGGATATATCAAGGATTTTGCATTCCTCGGTCAGGTCATTACGAGCGGAATTGTGGTCACGTTCTATTCCTACATCAACAAATTTTTTAACCCCATTCAAAACCTCGCCGAGCAGTTCAACTGGCTGCAATCCGCATTTGCGTCCGCAGAAAAAATATTCACGATTTTCGATATGGTGCCCGAAATTCAGGATGCCGAGGATACAGTAGAGCTTGAATCGGTTGAGGGCAATATTGAATTTCGCGACGTTTGGTTTGCCTACAAGGAGGGCGAGTGGGTGCTCAGGGGCGTTTCCTTTACCGTAAACGCGGGCGATACAGTCGCCTTCGTCGGCTCGACGGGCTCGGGTAAGACCACCATTCTTTCCCTGCTCTGCCGCAATTACGACATTCAAAAGGGACAGATACTTGTGGACGGAAAAGATATACGCGCCATCAAAAAATCCTCTCTGCGCAAGCATTTCGGGCAGATGCTTCAGGACGTATTCCTGTTCTCGGGAACTATCCGCTCCAATATCCTTCTCGGACTTGAGGGCGTCGGTGACGAGGAGGTCATGGAGGCGTGCAGATACGTAAACGCCGACCACTTTATCAACCGTCTTGAAAAAGGACTTGACGAGCCTGTCCGCGACCGAGGCAACAACTTCTCCGCAGGTCAGCGACAGCTTCTTTCCTTCGCCCGCACCATCGTTCACCGCCCTGCGGTGATGATCCTCGACGAGGCGACGGCAAATATTGACACCGAGACCGAGCAGCTTATTCAGGATTCGCTTGAAAGGATGATGAATATCGGCACTATGCTCATAGTTGCTCACCGACTCTCCACCATTCAGCACGCGGACAAAATAATTGTCCTCTCCCACGGAAAAATAATCGAGGAGGGCAACCATGCCGAGCTTCTTGAGCAACGCGGCAGATATTACGACCTCTACAAAATGCAGTTTGAAAAGAAAAAGCTGCTTGAAGCGTAAGGATATATGCGAGGCTTTGCCTCTGCCCCGCCCTACTCTTAAAAATCAAAAGGAAGCTTTCCGCTATGCGGAAAGCTTCCTCAATTTCATTATTCATTAAAGTAACATAGCAGGCTCAAACGAGCCTGCTAAAGCTTTTTATTGAGGTAAATACAGCTCCAAGGTTTCGCGAAAGCTTGTTTTCGTTGGGTCTGCCGCCTCGATTATCGCGCCGACAAAGCCCTCCGATATAACCTTTTCGTAATTGTGCGAATATACGATATACGCTTCCTCCAGCTTGCGTTCAAGCTCATCCGTCGTACCCAAAGCGACCTTTACGTTGCCGCCCAGCGCAATATATATGTCATATCTGTCCGACACACCTATATGGCTTATTCTGCCCTTGAAATCCGAGGAGTTTGCGGTATTTATCACGTCGAAAACGTATTCATAATATTCGTTAGCGTCGCCCTCCGGGGTTGTTGCTTCCTCCTTCGGCACCTCTGCCGTGTCGTCAACGTGCAGAGAATACTCAAAGCTCAGCTTCTCCCCTACCCTTATCCTTGCGTCATCGGGCAGCTCAAGATAGACAGCACCCAGCGCCATAAAGGTATTCGGCTGATAGTCGGCGACGATCACACGCCACGTGTCACCCGAGAAAAGATAATAGTTGACGTTGTGGCGGGTATAGTAAAAATTGCTTTCCTCCGTAACGGTTATCGAAACGCTGCCGTTAAGATGGCGGCGCACCTTTACGTCCTTGATATACGGCATCTCGCTCTTCAGCTTATCCTCGGTACGCGAGGGGTCAAAGCCCCAATACTCGCTGCCCTTTTTCAGTTCGGCAACGCGTGACACCTGATCCGCATCATAAAGCGTTACGCCCCTGACGCTGACCGAGCTTATGCGGATAGCTCCGCAGACAAGCAGTATCGCGCCGATGATAGCCATAGCGGCAAGGATGATTCCTATATACAGAACAGCCTTTTTCAGCGGCAAAGGCATTCGTCTGTGACCTCCCCACGGACGGTCCTTGCCGAATTTTCTTTCAAATTTGCTCAACATCCTGATATTTGTTCCTTCCTGCCAAGTCCGTCAGGACTTTATCAGCTTCATAATTTCGGAATAGATCTTTTCGTTGGAATCGGGAGTGGAGAATTTTTCCCTTATATTGCGTCCGAGTCGCTCGCGCTCCGCCTTTGAATTAACAAGACGTATCACGGTATCGGCAAGGACGTCAAAATTCTTTTCCTCAACGCACACACAGCCGCCCGCATCCTCGACCGCCTTTGCGTTTTTAAGCTGGTGATCATCGGTCACGTTGGGTGACGGCACTAAAATTGCCGCCTTTGCACCAAGTGCAAGCTCGGACACCGACATTGATCCCGCACGGGAGATAACCACATCTGCCGCCGCCATGCGCGTGGGCATATCGTAAATATAGTCCAACAGCTTAACACGCGAGTTATTTGCGGATTCGGTGCGGGAAAGCTCAGTTTTCGCTTCCTCGTAATTATCCTTTCCCGTCGCGTGGTGCAATACGGCGTTTGGCGCACTTGCCATAAGCTTGTCGCACATACCGATCACAGCGCTGTTAAGAGTCGATGCACCGCGGCTGCCGCCAAAGGAAAGGACGTAGACGTCAGAGTCTGAAAGTCCAAGGCTCTTTCGCGCCTCCCTGCGGCTGATACCGTTTGCCTCCCCAAATCCCTTCATGAACGGATTGCCCACGCGAATCACGCGGCGCTCGCCGTCCTCTGCATTGAGCAGAGCGCGGGTCTCCTCGAAATTCACAAGTACCTTATCGACCTTGTTTTTAAGTCTTTTTACAGCAAGCCCGGGAATAACGTTTGACTCATGGAGCAAAGTCGGAATACCCAGATCCGCCCCTCGGGATAAAACGGGCCAGCAGGCAAAGCCGCCCGTGCCTATGATTATATCGGGAGAAAAACGCTTGATCAATCGCTTTGCCTCCACTCGGGAGATGACCATACAAGCAACCGTCTTTACGTTGCTTGGCGAATACAGCGGACGGTCCATGCCGCGGATATGAACGCAGGAAAGCTTATATCCCGCGCGTCCCACAAGCTCGCGTGCTTTATCCGACGGCTGTGTGGAGGCGACAAATTCTATCTCCGCATCAGGGTGCTTATCAAGCACGGCGGCGGCTATCGCCAAGGCAGGATTTATATGCCCCGCAGTTCCTCCGCCGCAAAAAAGTATCTTTAACGGCACAATAATTCAACCTCTGATTTAATTCTAAATTAACTGTTTATAAAAATCGACCTATTTTGAGGAATTTTCACCTCTTTTGATAGGAGTAGCGCGAGATGGAGAGGATTATTCCCATCTCGAAAATTTGCAAAATAAGTGACGTTCCGCCCGACGAAAAGAACGGAAGCGAGATGCCCGTATTGGGCATTGAATTCGTCACAACCGCGATATTGAGTATGGTTTGCAGAGCCACCTTCGCGGTAAGACCGTACACTGCAAGCGAGCAGAATTTGTCGGGAGCGCGGGATGCAATATGGAAGCCTCTCCATATCAGAAGTCCGAACAGAACGATTACAAGCAGCGCGCCGATAAATCCAAGCTCCTCGCACACAATGGTGAAAATAAAGTCATTCTGCGGCTGGGAAACATAGCCGAATTTCTGCCGGCTGTTGCCAAGCCCGACTCCAAAAAATCCGCCCGAGCCGATAGCATACAAGCCCTGCAACGTCTGCCACGCCTCGCCAAGCGGGTCAACGGACTCGATGTTGAGCCACGTATCCACTCTTGCCCACGCATAGTCGGACACCGACAGTATCAGTGCAACGGCAACGGCACCAACGCCGAATATCATTGCAAACCATTTGAGGTCCGTTCCGCCGAGATACATGACCGTCATGCCGAGGAGTGCAATTATTATGATACCCGACAAGTGCTTTTCCAGCATGACCAGCACGCATATAAATCCGAATATTAGCATTGGGAACAAAACGCCGTAGCGGAAATGTCCGCCGAAGCGTTGATGTACCTTCATTTGCCTTTCATACTTACTCATAAACAGCGCAAGCACGAGTATTACCGCCATTTTGGCGATCTCGGAGGGCTGGATGGAGATAGGTCCGATTACGATCCAGCGCGTAGCGCCCGAGCCGAAGCTGGAGCCTATTATAAGCACAAGTAGCAGCATCAGTGCCGATACGATATACGAGCCTACGCCAAACATTCTCCAGAACCAAGGTCTTGCCTTGATTACGAATGGCACCGTCAGCACAACGCCTATTACGATATAAAGTATATGTCTTTTTGCAAAGTACGTGCTGTCGTCGTGATACTGCTGTGCGTAGATGGAGCTTGCGCTATAAGCCATTACCGCGCCGAACAGTGTCAGCGCGATAACGATAAGTAAAAAGTATACGTCAATTCCGCCTTTGACCCACACACCCTCCCGTGTGTCGGGCTCGGAGGCATCCGCATGCAGCTTTTTGGAATATATGGGATCGTTACGCTCGGCGCGCTCGTCAAGCTTATCTCCAAGCTTATCAAGCCCGACCTGTGCGCGGTCAAGTCCGCGGTCGATCCCGCCCTCCAGCTTTTTGCCAAGCTTTCCAAGCTTTCCAAAGCCGAATTTCTTTTTCATTTTCAAGCGGTCCTCCTTTCGCGAAGCTTATGAAGAGGCGCGTTATCTTATTCCAAAGAACGCGATAATTGAAAGCACTGCAGTAACGACGACGAAGGTCGTGACGACCTTGCCCTCGCCGTAGCCGCACTTTTCAAGATGGTGGTGGAAGGGCGCCATTTTGAACAGACGCTTTCCGTGAGTCGCCTTGAAATAAAGCACCTGAAGTAGACTCGAGAGCATTTCAAATACGAACACAAATCCCGCGATAATGAATACGAGGAGCTGTCCCTGCATCATGGCGCATCCGATAATGATGCCGCCGAGGAAAAGCGAGCCCGTATCACCCATGAATACCTTTGCGGGGTGATGATTGTATACCAAAAATCCGAGCATTCCGCCGAGCAGTGCAGAGGAAATTGCCGCAAGCTCGGGCGAATTGTAGGTAAGGAAGGAGCATACCAGCATAAACACCGCTACCGTCGCGGCAACGGATGATGCAAGACCGTCAAGTCCGTCGGTAAGGTTGGTGCTGTTGACAAAGCCTACGATCACGAGCAGATATAACACATATGCGGCATATCCAAGCTCCAAGGTCGCACCCACAAAGGGGATGTAAAGCGCAGTGGTGAGATTTCCCGTTATCGCCATCATAGCAAGATATGCTGCGGCGACGAACATCTGAAGCACAAATTTCTGCTTTGCGGTTAAGCCCTCATTTTGCTTTTTGAGTAGCTTGCAGTAATCGTCCACAAAGCCTATCATAGCGTTTGCAACGCCAAATGCAAGAGTCAGCGCCATAGGGATCATTCGAAATCCCGTGTCACCGCGCACCGTCCAGATAACGAACAGCGCGAGTGTGCTGACGAGTATTGCAATTATAAAGCATATACCGCCCATGGTGGGAGTTCCCGCCTTGGACTTATGCCATTCGGGCCCCTCCTCGCGGATGCTCTGACCTACCTTTTTTGCCACGAGGACAGGCAGAATCAGGCGCAAGAGCAGCACTGTAAGCCCAAAGGTCACGATAAGACAGATGGCAGCGGTTATAGCCATCTCTATCGTCAGCTCCCTGCCCACCGTCCACACGGGAGAGGCAGCAAACCCGCTTAAAGCTGTTTTCAGCATTTATATTTTCCTTTCGTTTTCTCCAAAGACATTATCTATCAAGGAGCTTTTTCATCTCCTCGGCAAGGCGCTCCATGCGTATTCCGCGGCTCGCCTTAAATAGCACCGTATCCCCCGGGATAAGCTGTGCGCATATCCGCTCGGCAAGACGTGCATGATCCGCCACACACTGCGGTGCGGGAACGGATATCACACGCTCCTTGGGAAGTCCGCGTGCTATCGCGCCCTCAGCGATATATTCTCCAAGCTCGCCCACCGTAACCAAAGTATCCACACCCACAGCGGCGTACTTTTCGCCGACTCTGCGGTGAAGGTCAAGACTTGTTTCACCAAGCTCCAGCATATCGCCAAGCACTGCTATTCTTCTGCCCTCGGCAACGCACACGAGTGCAGACAGAGCTGCAAGCATGGATTCGGGAGCGGCATTGTAGCAGTCCTCTATCATAGTGACTCCGCCGCATTTAATAATGCTCTGGCGCATTTCCGCAGGGCGATAGCCCTCAAGTCCTGCGCGGATGTCACTCTCATTCATACCTCTCAAGAGCCCCACGGCAATAGCGTATGATGCCGCCCACACGAGGTGCGCACCGTAGCCGGGTATGAACATATCCTCAAATATTCCATCGTGGTAAAGGAAATCAAATCTCATTCCGCCACGTGCTGTATCAACATTGAGCGCCTTGAAATCGGCTTTGCCGTCACCGCCTCCTACGCTGACGCGCATGATTCTGAAGCGGCTGGCACGCAGATTTTGCAAAAGCGGCTCGTCACCGTCAATAAGAAGCACTCCGCCGTCGCAGAGTCCGTCTCTTATTTCAAGCTTTGCGCGGGCAATATTCTCTCGACTGCCCAGATGCTCCAAATGGGAGCTTCCTATATTCGTAATTATTGCAATATCGGGGGCAAGGCACAAGGACATACGGTGTATCTCGCCAAGCTCGCTCATGCCCATTTCAAGCACGGCAAGCGACTCTTCCTGCGGGATCTCCAGCATGGAAAGAGGCAGACCGATAAGGCTGTTATAATTGCCTTCCTTTTTGAACACACTGCCACCCTCGGCAAGCACTGCCGCCACGCATTCCTTCGTGGTTGTCTTGCCCACGCTTCCCGTGATAGCCACCGAGCGGAGGCTTGACAGATATTCCTTGCGCACGCCTGAAGCTATACGCGACAAGGCAGAAACGGTATCGTCAACTACCACCGCGATATACGAGCCCGACAGCATTACGGGAATTTTTTCACAAAGATAGAGGCGAGTTCCTCTGTCATAGGCAGATTGCATATAATCGTGACCGTCAACACGGTCGCCGCGAATAGCGCAGAAAAGCACGCCCTCGCCCGCCTCGCGAGAGTCGGTACACATCTCTCGGAGCTTGTATTCCGCCGAAAATACGTCGGCACCGCAGACAACCAGTCTGCCACCCGTCCAGGCGGCGATCTCTGCCATACCAAATGCTTTATTTGCTATCTCTATTCTCATAAGTGCCTTCTCCTTCCATCAGCGTGGCGCCGTGCGCCCAAGTATTAGGATTTACAGGGCTGCGGAATATTATTCCTTATTCCCCTGCGTCAGCCGCCAAGCGTTTTGCGGCTTTTTGGACTATATCTCTTTCGGAAAACGGATGCTTTCCGCTCTTATCTATTTCGTATTGCTCGTGTCCCTTGCCCGCAAGCAGGATAACGTCACCCTGACGGGCGCACCCAACGGCGTATCTTATCGC
Source organism: Oscillospiraceae bacterium (assembly GCA_015065065.1). Taxonomy (GTDB): domain Bacteria; phylum Bacillota; class Clostridia; order Oscillospirales; family CAG-272; genus CAMEON01. The sequence continues at coordinate 8,639 of SVQX01000041.1, read as the reverse complement.
TTCGGCTCTATCCGGAACGGTCGCATAGGTGCTGTGCTTATCAATTCCGGAGAGGATATCCGCGATTATCTGCTCGGGATCCTCGCTTCGGCTGTTGTCGGAGGTGATGACCGTCATATCCGCCATTCGCGATGCGATATGCGCCATTTCCCTGCGCTTGGACCTATCTCTGTCACCTCCACAACCGAACAGAAGGATTATCCTCCCCCTTCCTCGCCGCAAGCTCTTTGCTGTGACCAGCAGATTTTCAAGCGCGTCGGGCGTGTGGGCGTAATCTATGTAGACGGAAAAGCCAAGCCTGTCGGGTATATCCACCCGCTCAAGCCGTCCGCTGACGCCTTCAAAGCAGGCGTTTGCCCTTCTTATCTCCGAGGGGGAAAGTCCCAGCTCCACGGCGGCAAGCGCCGCCTGCATGGAGTTCATCACGTTGTATCTGCCGGGCAGACGGGAGTTTAGTCTCACTCTTGCCGTGGGCGTGACCATGAGATATTCGTAATTGCCGAAAGGCTTTATTTCCTTTATCTGTTCAGCCGCCGCACAATCCGCAAATATGCCGAACTCCGTCAGGCAATCGGTGTAGGTGGTGCGCACTCCGCCGTGGCAGGCTATCCTGCGCTTTGCGGCAACAGCATCAGACAAAAGAAGTCTTCCGTATCTGTCGTCAGCATTGATTATTGCCGTTTTCACCTTATCAAACAAGCTTCTTTTGGCAAAATAGTAGCTATCTATATCACCGTGCATATCAAGATGCTCGGGGGTAAGGTTCGTAAATATACCAGCTTCAAAGGAGAGCGGCGCGACCCTTCCCGACACCAATGCGTGTGAGGAGACCTCCATGACCGCATACCTCGCTCCGTCGTCCTTCATGCGACGCAATATCGCGTAAAGCTCCTCGGGATCGGGGGTGGTCATATTAGCCCGCGAGTCAAACGGAAGGATACCGTAGGGAATTTTATCGGGAGATACAGCACCCAGCGTTCCTATCATTCCCGTCCGCTCACCGCAAAAGTTGAATATGTGAAATATCATTGATGCGGTTGTGGTTTTTCCATTAGTTCCCGTCACGCCGATAAGTCGTGGCGGAGTGTCCTCTCGGAAATACCAGGCGTAAAACAGCCGCGCCGCGCGCTCGCGGGCATTGTCAAGGCAAACAATTGGAACGGATATATCCGCACTTACGTGTTCCTCCACCGCAACGGCACAGGCTCCGCGCTCTGTCGCTTCGCGGATATGCGACTCGACCGACGTTGACCTTCCGTTTATTGCAATAAATAGGTAGCCGCTTTGCACTCTGCGGCTGTCGGACGTAAGCCCGCATACCGCAATACGCCGATACGCGTCGGAAACCTTTATTCCCGCTCGCCGGCACAGCTCTCCGAGAAAAATTTCTTTTTGGCAGTGGTTAGCTTCCATAGAATCTCTCCAAATATAAAATCATATTTTATATTTACACTGCCTGTAAGATCCTATTCCTTTGATTTATCCTTCGTCCCCTTCGAGATTTCGGAAGGTGACCGTGATGACCGTTCCGGCTTCGACAAGCGTTCCCGGCTCATGGCTTTGGTATATTGCCACAGCTCCCGTACCGCTGAGGTAGTTGTTAGTTCCCTCGATGCGGATGTTGAGTCTGCGATTTGCGAGAGTTTCGTTTGCCGCTACCGCTGTCTTTCCGATAAGATCGGGGACTGCCACAAGCGGTCTGTCTGCGCCTGTATCGGTATAGAGAATGAGCTTTGCGCGCTCGGACTCCACCTTAGTTCCCGCCGCAGGCGACTGCGAGCGGACGATATTTCCACTGCCGACTATTTCTATCTCAAAGCCCATCTCCTCTGCATATTTCTTTGCGTAGGATGCGGACCATGTGGTAACGTCGGGCGTTTCCACCGCGAGATTTTCAAGCTCGCGATCGGTGTATACCGCCTCAACTCCAAGGTACGGCAATACCGTTTTCATAACGTTTGCAAGGTAAGGTGCGGCAACGGTGCTTCCGTAAAGCACGCCCTTGGTAGGCTCGTCAACGAGTATAAGAACAGCTATCTGAGGATCGTCCGCAGGAGCGTAGCCCACGCAGGAGCAGACGTAATAATCCTTGCCGTCGTCCATTTGATTGGCTTTATCTATCTTCTCCGACGTACCCGTTTTAGCCGCCACGCGGTATCCCGCGACGTAAGCATTTTTAGCTCCGCCAGTGCCCGACACGCCATCCTCAAGAATTTCTGCGATGGTCTTGCAGGTCTCTCCCGACACCACCTGTCGCTTTATCTTAGCTCCGTAGCTTTGAGTTACGTTGCCCTGCTCGTCTATGACCTCTTTTACAAGGTGCGGGGTTACGAGAAAACCGCCGTTTGCCACCGCTGACACGGCACTAAGCTGTTGCAGGGGGGAAATTTTAAAGTTCTGTCCGAATGCGGAGGTCGCAAGGTCAAGCACCGAAAATTTATCGGGCTGATAAAAGATGCTGACACCCTCACCCGGCAGGTCTATTCCCGTTTTTTCGAGATAACCGAAGGACTTAAAATAGTTGTAGAATTTTTCCTGTCCGATACGTCCGCCCATCATCATAAGCACAGGGTTGCAGGACTGCTGTATACCCTCGGCGAAGGTGAGTGAGCCGTGACCTTCGACCTTATGGCAACGGATCTTTCGTCCCGCTACCACGTGGTATCCCGGGCAGGAAAAATGCTCGTTTTCCTTTACGAGATTTTCCTCGTATGCCATAGCCGCCGTTATGATCTTAAAGGTCGAGCCGGGCATATATATCTCAGTCACAGCCTTATTTGACCAGGTCAAAAGCTGTAATTCCTGCTTGAGCGCGAGATATTCGTCACTGTCTTCAAGATAACCGCTGTCCGAAAGTATCCTCTCGCTGTCGCCGTTGAGCTTGCGTGGGTCGTTGAGGTCAAAATCGGGATAGGTCGCCATAGCGAGTATCTCACCCGTGTTTACATCCATGACCATGCCCGAGGCACGCTCCTTACCGCCCGATTCAATATAGGTGGTCTTGAGCTGCTCCTCAAGAGCAGACTGCACGTAAATATCAATGGTGGTCGTCAGCGAGCTTCCGTTCTGAGCCTCGATATAGCTTTGATATTCATCGGGCATTTCGTTGCCGTGGGAGTCGCGTGCGGTAATATACTTTCCGTTAGTTCCCGACAGCACGCTGTTATACTGCAATTCAATTCCGTACTGTCCCGAGCCATCAGCTCCCGTAAAGCCGAGAATATGACAGGCAAGAGTGCCTTGCGGATAATATCTGGTAGCGCCTGCCTGCAAAAACACCATATCCTGCAGGTTGTTTTCATCTATGAATACCCGTATCTCCTCCGCCACGTCCTCCTTTAGGTTGCGGGCAACGGTGCGGTCAAGATACTTTGTGTACGTCGTTTGCTTTAAAACGTTTTCATACGAAACGCTGTCAACGATGGAGGAAAGTCCCGTGGCGATAATTACGTCGTACTGCTTTGCATCCTCCTGCGACTGCGACTGTATGGTTCGCGGGGAGATAAAAAGTCGGTAGGTGGTTATATTTGTCGCGAGCAGCACGCCGTTGCGGTCGTATATTTTTCCTCGCTCAGCAAGCACCTCGGACTCTGTTGTTAGCTGGTTTATGACCTTGTTCTGATATTTTTCATAGTCTACCGTTTGCAGCTTCAGTATTGTCAGCAAAAGGCAGGCTGCCAAAAATATCATAACAAAGCCGAGCACCACCGCGCGGCGGAGCGTTTTGGTATCTGTGGTCCTTGTGCCGTTTGAATTTTCCATTCGACCGCTCCCTCCTTCGCGATTTGCCTGTCCTATCCCTTCGGAAAGATAAGGCGGCGAGTATCAACACACGCCGCCTTAATCTGATATGCGGTGCCGCGACGGCTACCGTATTTTGCATAAGGTAAGTTAAACTCACCTTATCCTATGACGCCATACGGAATTATATGACTTAATTTCCGAATCCCATAGCACTGAGCAGAGCAGAAAGTCCGCTCTCTTGCTTTTCTTCCTTTTCATATACTTCTATGCTGTCGTCTTTATCAACCTTGACGTAATTGCCGCTGAGATATTCCTCACCGACCATGCCAAGCTCATTTACGGCGATATCGCGAATGTTCAGCATGTCGTTTTTAAGATCAAGCTTGTCCGAAAGCTCACCCGATACTTCCTTTTTATCGGCAAGCTCCTGTCGGAGCTGGCTTACTTCCATCTGTGACCGGCTTACCAAAACCGTACTGCCGACTATCATGGTCATTGAAACAGCGACAGTGACAAGGGATGCCAGCACTCCTGCAGGAAGCGCACGTCTTTTTGCCGTGGATATCTCCATATTCTTTTCTCTCGGGAAGGTCTCACCCGCCCAAACGTTCAGGCGCTGTACCCAAGAATACTTAAAGAGCTTTTGTACCACGGTGGGCAGCTTGTCGGTATCAGTAAGCCAACCGTCTTTTTTTGGCAGTGTTGCTTCTCTCGGGGACACGTCGGAAGACGCGACCGCAAGCTCATCCTGCACAGTATAGCTTGAACGGTGACGGAACTGCGGCATTTTGTATCCACGCTGGTCATGATAATAGCGGGAGAAATCGTCTACCGTCATATATCTCTTTCCGTCTGACTGTCCGCTCCTGTATTTGTTTTCACCGATACCCGAGCCCATTTTGGAGGAAAGCTGTTCGGTCATTATATACGCCCCGGGCGCCATAGCGCGTGTCAGCGCTTCGTTCTTTTCCTGCTGCGCCGCATCTGCGTGTACGTGGCTTGCAATTCCACGATCACGGTAACGCTCGCAAAGCTTTTCTACGTATCTCTTATCAAGATTGCCGACTGCCGCCTCGCGCCGCCTGCGCTCCTCGCGCGACATCTCGCCGTCACGTATCAAAGAGGCACTGCCGCCGATTACAACGCGACCTATATTCGCTTGTCCCGCGCGACCATATTCTCTCTCCATGACCGTCCTCCCTTTCCTTGATCTTCCTTATTATATGTACCGCAGAGCGCGATACCGACACTCATAATTTTTCCGCTACCCTCAGCTTGGCGCTTCGGGAGCGGGGGTTTTCCTCAATCTCCTCATCCGTCGGTAGAATAGGCTTTCGGCTGACAAGCTTCACCGTCGGTGTTTTGCCACAAACGCATATCGGAATGCTTTTAGGGCAAGTACAGCCCGACGCAAGCTCCGCAAACGTCTGCTTTACTATTCTGTCCTCCAACGAATGGAAGGTTATGACCGCCATTCGACCGCCCGTGTTGAGCAATCCTGCCGCCGCCTCAAGAGCAGGGCGTATCACATCAAGCTCGCCGTTAACTTCAATTCTTATTGCCTGAAAGCTACGCTTGGCGGGATGATGTCCTCCCTCCCTTGCTTGCGCGGGAATGGAGTCCTTTATTATTTTTACAAGCTCGCCCGTGCTTTGAATGGGCGACTGCTCGCGAGCCTTTACTATGTTGCGTGCTATGCGGGAGCTGAATCGCTCCTCGCCGTATTCAAACAAGATCCTTCTCAGCTCGTCCTCGGTGTAGCCGTTTACCACATCGTATGCGGTCAGGCTTGCCTGCGAGTCCATTCTCATATCCAGTCTTGCATCCGCCATGTAGGAAAATCCGCGCTCGGCGGTGTCAAGCTGATAGGAGGAAACTCCGAGATCGAGAAGCACTCCGTCTATTTTTCCGATTTCAAGTGTTTTGCAAACGTCCGCGAGGTAGGAAAAGTTGCTCTTGACTACCACAGCTCTGTCGCCGAGCGGTGCAAGTCTTGCGCTTGCCGCGCGTATTGCCGCATCATCCTGATCTATGGCAATAAGTTTGCCTGTAATCAAGCAGGACGCGATGGCAAAGGAATGTCCTCCACCGCCTGCCGTTCCGTCTATATATATACCGTCAGGCTTTATATCAAGCGCCTCGATACACTCGTCGAGCAGTACCGAGCGATGGGAGAAATTGATGTTCCCTTCCATCTTTATTAAAGGCCCAGCTTTTCAAGCTCTTCGCGAAGGGCGTCGATATCCTCGGTAGCCGCTTGCGCTTCGTACTCTTCAGCCGACCAGATCTCCGCGCAATCGAAGCAGCCCACGATAACAGCATCCTTCGTTATATGCGCGTAATCCATAAGCACCTGCGAGAGAACTACTCTGCCCTGCGAATCAGGCTCTGCGGAAACCGCATCCTTATGAAGGGCTCTGAGTATTGCCTCGGCAGTTTTGCGCTCCATCTTGCGGATGGGCGCGATATACTCCTCCCAACCGGAAAGAGAAAAGATCTTAAGTCGAGGACCGCGCAAATCTTTTGCGATAATGAAAGAGGTCCCCAATTCCTCTCGATGCTTCGCAGGTATGAATATTCTTTTTTTCGCATCAACTGAATGTCTGTATTCGCCTGTAAGCATTCCGCGTTCCTCTCCTTTCGTTCTTTTGGGTGGCTTGAGCACCACAATCCCACACTTTGCTCCACTTTCCACCACTTTATGTGACTATTATAATATAAATCGTGAAAAAAAGCAAGGGGTTTTAAAAAATTTCTCTTGATTTTTTTGTAAAATTTTCCGCCGTTTTTTTGTTGCTTTTGCACAATATTGACATATTGGTACAAGTCTTGAGCAAAATCCCTGCCCTTCGGCGGAATTTTTTGCAAATTCACTTGATATACGACGAAAAATGTAGTATAATGTAAGCAATAAATTACGGAGTGGTACGATGAAAAGATCAATTACTTTACTTCTCGCCTTGCTGATGATGCTGGGCGGATGCAACGTTTCAATGGGCGATCCCGACGTCACTCAGACCGCGGTCACCACAGATGAGCAAACATTCTCCACCGAGGCAGATACGGACACCGGTAGGATAGCCGTTACATTTATAGAAACCGTTACCGTCGAGAGCGAGGTCGAAACGGAAACAACAGAGCCTCACACGCACGACACCGACCCATACGAGGGCATGAGCGCCGCCGAGTTCTACGCCGACTACTCACCCGCCTGCTGTTATGCGGATTCCCGTTATCGCACAAAGCATTATTTTATGTCGGGCTCTATCGGCGAGCAGGATCAGCGTCCCACCGTTGCTGCTGATCAGCCTACGAATGACGGCATGCTCGTGCGAAACACCTCCTGCATTTACGAGGATCGCGGCAACACCTACTGCATACTTGACTCGGACGGCGATATTGTCAACAGAGTATACAAGGGCGGCGCATACGTTGTGCTTGAGGAGGTCGCGGCTTACGTTTTTGCCTTCGGCGAGATACCCGTAAATTATTCCACAAGCAAAAAGACCAAGCCCACGGCAAGTCCTTGGGGCGAATATCTGCGGCTCAATCACAGCAAGTTCAGCGGAAGCACCGCGAAATACCCATACGAGCCCGAGCTTCCCAATATCAGCGGCTGCGGCGGAGACTTGACTTATTACGAAATGGATATCGGCACGACGGGCACGGACTGCGATCCCGGATACTATATCACCGACTACAACAACGGCACGTACATCACCCGCGGCGCAGCGCGAATAGTCTATACTGTATATGACAAAAACGGAGACGCGATAATCGACCCTAACGAAAAATATCTGTTCTATACCTACAACCATTACAACGATTTTCAGGAGTACCTCAACTACGAGGGCGGATGGGGAGAAATGTTCGGTAATATTACCGGCGGCGGTACACTCTCCAGTAAAACGCACTACTCCCCCACCCCTTACGTCCCTACTGCACGAGAGGATTTTTATACGGAGTGATAGGACGCTATGTGGGGTTTCACCTTCCATGATCCTAATTTTTAATTTTCAATTCTCAATTTTCAGTCAAGACCACCGGTTGAACCGGTGGCTTGCACAGCCCCTATAAGGGGCAATTACAGGCAGAGCCCCTAAAAGGGGCACAGAAAGTTTGACACCGCATTATATTTACAGGCAGCCGCTCACGTGCGGCTGTCTTTTTTATGCCTAACTATTCTTGCTACCCGTAAACGGGTCCATATATTCTTTTATCGATATTTGATCTAAGGCGAAGTCCTCTTCAAGTTGGGTGCGTATATATTCTGCAATTACTTTCTTGTTGCGTCCAACTGTATCAACATAGTAACCTCTGCACCAGAAATGCCTTGATCCATACTTATATTTTAAATTTGCATGCCTATCAAATATCATTAAACTACTTTTACCCTTGAGATATCCCATAAATTGTGCTATACTTATATAGGGTGGAATACTTACGAGCATATGTATGTGATCCGGACATGCTTCTGCTTCTATTATTTCTACCCCTTTCTGTTCGCATAATTTTCTCAATATTTCTCCGATATCTCTTCTTAACTGTCCATATATTTCTTTCCGCCTGTACTTCGGCGCAAATACTATATGATATTGACATCTGTACTTTGAGTGCGCTGTACTTTTTATTTCGTTATTTTCTTTCATTTTTACCTCCATAGTTTCGCGGTGTCAAACCGTTTTTATTATACCATGGAGTTCTCGGCTTGCATATAGCTCGCCGTTTTTTTCATCGCTGAAGCTTTTTGGCTTCCCCCAGTAGAACTGGGGGTTTATTTCCACGTCTGAAGACACCAATAAGATAAGGGCTGACGATTGCTTCGTCAGCCCTTCGTTTATTCGATTGTCATCGATAAATTGGAATTTGTCAGTTATTTAACCGCCTTAACGGTG
>SVQX01000040.1 GCA_015065065.1 Oscillospiraceae bacterium | reverse complement strand
AGGCGCGCCACCGTCCTCGTTATCGTCGTTATCCGAAGGGGTCATAAACTCGCTCAGCCCGTCCTCCATGGATTCAAGCTGCTCCGGACTTATTCCAAGCTGACCCGCCATATCGCCCAGCATGTTATTTACGGGTATCCCCGCTTCCTTTGCGCATTTTATGCATAGTCCCTCGCTTGAGCGCTGTCCGTTTTCCATTCTGGACACAAACACCACCGCAAGCCTTTTATGACATTTTGAACACATTACCATATATACTTAACCTCTTTTCGTAGGTAGCTCCCGAATTGTTGAGCCACACCCAACATTATATTTTAACACCTTCACAATAACTAATTATGAACAAATTAAAAATCATCTGCAAAATCCATCGCATCATGGGCGGATTTTATGCGTATTTCGATATTTTACGGGTGTCATTCCCTTTATTTTCTTAAATATCTTGCCAAAATAAGATGCACTTGAAAAGCCTGTCGCGGCGGAAATTTCCTCTACCGACATCTCGCTGCCCAAAAGCATATTTGCCGCCTGCTCCACTCGCATAACATTAACATATTCATTCACCGTGCAGTTGAAATATTTTCTGAAATCCCTATACAGCACACTTTTGGAAATATTTACCCCTGCCGATATGCTCTGTATAGACAGCTCCTCGGTGCAATTTGCATTTATATAATCCGTCGCCTTTTCGATATTTGAGCTGTATTTCAGCTCCAGCATATCCTCAAGCAGGATATATTTTGACAGCATTACGGCAACGTTGATTATGCTATCCGTTTTTTGCTCGTCAAAATAACGCAGCTTTTCGTAGTATTCCTTCAAATTATCAAGCGAGACGTCAAGGTTCTTTACGCGCTCCGCTATCTCGGAAAATTCCGTTTCGTTTCGCAGCTCTCCGAGTATGATATAGCCTATCAAGGAGCCGTCGTGATAAAGCGGAACGGCAATATCGGTAAGTCCCGCGTGGCAAACGTGACTCACCGCTCTCTGTTGCTCGGCACATTTTTGCAAAAGGCAGAAATCGGAGCTTTGGCAGGCACTCATTCCCGCATCACTCTTGTGGATCTCATGGCAGAAATCCGACTGCCTTGAGTGGTCAAGGAACATATATATGCAAGAAAAATCTGCTCTGCGGAGAGCAATATTCACGCCCGTGGCATTATAAAAATCCTGAAATGCACGCGCTATTTTCTCGGTATTGTAATTTATGATCAAAGCCGTCACCGCCTTTCCGCAAATATTATACACCAAAAGCACAATTTTGTCAATACTTTCTCAAAATGCGGAATATAGTGCGAAAAAGTGGGAAATCAACACCTTGCGTATAGGAATGAAATGTGATAAAATTAAGTTAATAAAATTCAAGGAGGACGGATTTATGTATAAGCTTTCCGTGCCGATATCACTCAAATCGATAAACGACGATTCCATGAAGATTTTTCTGCGCGATTTCAAGGCTTGCGGAGTCGAGCGGGTGTTTATCTGCGGTCTTGGTTACATATTTGACCAAAACGACTATTTTTACTCTCACGCAGATGTACTTCAAAGCGCGATCAATACCTTCCGAAAAAATGGTTACGAGGTTGGCGTTTGGATAAGCGCATTCGGTCACGGAGCTGCGCTTTCTTATATGGAGGACGGTTTTTCGGGCAAATATACTGATATCGAAGGTATCGGCGGCGACAAGCGCTCGCACGCCTTTTGCCCTCTGGACGAGAATTTCAGACATGATTATGCCGAAGGTATCAAGCATATCGCGCGTATGCATCCCGATATCATAATGCTGGACGACGATTTTCGCCTTAACACACGCGGATATTATTTCGGTTGCTTCTGCAAAAAGCACGTTGCGGAGTACTACAGGCGTTTAGGCGAGGAGATCCCCCGCTCCGAGCTTGAGCGGCTTATGTTCACGGGCGGCAAAAACAAGTACCGCTCCGAGTGGATGCGACTCTCGTCAGACACGTTGATGGATTTCGCGAAAATGCTTCGCGCAGAGGTAGACAAAATCTATCCCGACATTCGCCTCGGTGCTTGTACCACGGGCGAGAACTGGGACCTTACTGCAAACGCCATCGAAGTGGCAAAAGCCTTTGCAGGCAACGATACCTTGCCATTTACCCGAACTGCGGGCGCACCTTATTGGAGTCCTATGGTGTCCGATGCCATTGAGGATACGAGAATGCAGGTCGAGTGGTGTCGCGGCACGGGTGTCGAAGTGTTTGCCGAGGGTGACACCTATCCCCGTCCCCGATATATCGTCCCCGCACGACGCCTTGAGGCGTTTGACCTTGCTCTTATCGCCGACGGTACTGCCGACGGTGACTTGAAATATATGTATGAATATCTAAACAAGCCCGAAAACGAGCGCGGCTACGTACAGCGACACATCAAAAACGAAAAGCTCCGCGAGGATATAAATTCGCTGTTTGACGGAAAAACCGCCGTCGGCGTGCGCTCGCTGAACATAATGCGCCGCATTGAAAACATGATCATGCCCGACACCATTGAAATAGTTCAGCCCGCAACAAAGCTTGCACAGTACGTGCGGAGCGCAAGCCGCTTACTCTTGTCCCGCAACGGTATTCCCACAAGCTACACAAGCGGCGGAGATTACCCCATATTCCTCTACGGTGAAAACGCAAGATACGTTACCGCTGATGACCTTAAAAACGGCGCGATACTCGATATTCCCGCAGCCAAGGCACTCGCAGATATGGGAATTGACACGGGACTCATTTCGGAGGAGGCAGCTAACTTTACGGGCGAGCGCTTCCCCAATGCTGACGACTCGGTAATGGGCTTGGGCGGTATTGCTCTCAAGCGTATCGCTTGCTCGGACAAAGCAAATGTGCTTAGCACCTTTATTCCCGACGGCACACCCTCTGCGTATACTTATCAAAACGGAAGCGGTCAGCGCTTCCTCGTCATCGCTCACGACGGATATCGCTCCTGCCTCAGCGGCTCGGCGAATTTCTACAACAGCTACTACCGTCAGGAGCAGCTCATATCCGCTATTGAATGGCTGGGCGATAAAAAGCTCCCCGCAGTATGCCCGAAGGCTCCCTATCTCTACCTTCTGACCTCGGTCGGCGGCGGCGCTATGTCCGTGGCTCTCGTTAACAGCTACGAGGATGACGTTATTGACCCCGTGGTACAGCTCGACCGCAAATACAGCGAGATCAAGCTCGTTGGCTGTGAGGGACGGCTTGACGGTGATAAGGTTTATCTGTCCGATATTGCACCCTACGGCTTTGCGGCGTTTGAGGTAAAGTGATAGGAGTAGCAAAAAGGTAACATCTATGAATGCATTTCTTCTTATTTCAACCATCACGACACTGACCTTGCAAAACGTGATAATGAAGGCGTACAGCAAGCGCGGACGCGGCGGCTCGTTCAGCTTTGCAAGCATTGGCGCGCTTTCGGCACTGATCGTATTTATTATCGCATCGGGCGGTAAGCTGAATTTCAACGCTGCGATAATTTCCTATTCTATTGCCTTTGCAGTGTCCTACTGCACGGCGCTTGTAGGCACGTTTCTTGCCGTGCGCGAGGGCCCGCTCTCCCTTACCAGCCTTATCACTTCTTATTCGCTGATCGTCCCTACACTTTACGGACTTATATTTGGCGGCGAGGATATCGGCGTTCTGCTTGTAATCGGTCTTGCGCTTTTGCTTATCTCGCTTGTATTTATCAATCTTAAAAGCAAAAATGACGAGAAAAAGATAAGCGCAAAATGGGTATTTTACGTTCTGCTCGCATTTGCGGGCAACGGTATGTGTTCTACCGTCCAAAGAATTCAGCAGGAAAATGGCGGCGCGCTTTACAAAAACGAATTTATGATAGTCGCCTTGATCATTTCCGCCGTTGCGATATTTATTTGCGCGCTTCTGACCGAAAGGAAAAGCACCTTTGCCAATTTGAAGGATGCCGCGCCCTACGCAGCCTCCCGCGGAATTGCCAACGGACTTACCAATCTTTTCGTGCTTCTGCTCACGCCGCGTATGCCCGCGTCGGTCATGTTCCCCCTGATTTCCGCAGGCGGAATAGTTGCCACGGTGCTGATATCAATTTTCGTTTACAAGGAAAAGCTGTCCTTGCAGGAAAAGATAGGCGTTATTATCGGTATCGCCGCGATAGTAGTTCTGAATATATAACAAAAACTCACGCCGCGCTGATTTCAGCGCGGCGCACCATTTATTATTTTACATGCTTGATATTTTATCTGCGATAAAGCCGAAAATGTTGATATCGTGGAAAAGCTTGAACAGGAAGGAGTTTTCGTAGATATCCATATTCCCCGAGAGGTAGACGTAGCCGTAAAAGATCGCCGAGATAAAGCTACACAATAGTACCGCGCTGACAACTCCGAGGGCAACGCCGAGCAGCTTATCTGCGGTGGCAAAGATAGATTTTTCAATCAGCTTGGAAAGTACATTTGCAAGCAAGGTAAGTCCCACGAACACTGCCGCGAACAAAATGATATACCCCAGCACTGCGGAAAATGCACCGCCGACACCTCCGAGCATATCAATTATCACTCCCGAAAGCGCAGGGCCAAGCAAAGCAGTAATTAAAAACGTCAGCACCAGCCGTCCCAGCTTCAGGGCGGATTTTACAAATCCTGCGCGGTAATGTTTAAACACAGTCAAGCCGATTATTACCGCAAGCACAAGGTCAATGGTTATATTCATAATACTCCTTTCGCCGCGTATAGCGGATTTTATGTTTTACGGAATACTATTCCTCCGATTTCAGCACAGTAGCGTACGAGGTGGTGCAGGCAAGCACCCTGCCGTTTTTGCGGACGAGCAACTTATCCACGACGTCGTCGGGGAGGATGAGCGGCTCGCCCTCACCGCGCGACGAAAAGCTGCGCACATTATCCTCGGTGAGAATGTACACATCCCTGCCCGACAGGCAAATCTGAATCGGCTTTGCTCCCGCCTCAACCTGTACACGATAGTCTTCGTTGCCGTATTTATCGAATACTACAAGGGTATAAGCGTCTGCGGCGTCGTTGGATTTGAGCAAGACCGCGACGTTATCCTTCGTCAGGGTATACAGTGCGGGAGCGCCGTCCGAAAACGCTATTTTCTCATTCGCCGTGCCGTCGAAGCGGTAAAATTTCAACCCGTCGCCGCAAACTGCAGTAATTCTGGAATTATCCGAGAATGCGAGGTCGTAGACTACGGTATTGCCGAGTGACACGTCAGCTTCGCTCTCCGAAGCACCGACCGTCAGAGTGATGAGTCTTGTCGCGCCCCCCTCTGCTGTATGCTCAAGCACCGACATTGCAAGCCGCGTGCCTCCGTCGTTGAACGCCACGTCGGTGACGTATCCGTCAGTACGGTAGGTAGTTATTTTTTGCATATCGGCGTCGTATATATTCACCTCTGACTTATATTCACGGCTTCTTGTCACCACGGCAAACGTGCCGCTATCCGACATCTCCGCAAGATAGACGGGATATTCGGTGGACTCGCCGTAGATACGCACGAAGGAATTGTACACGGCAAAGGACTTTTCCCCTCTGCCCCAGACCACGAAATATTTGTCCGCACTGCTCACACACGGATTAGTATATGCCACGTTATCCGAAAGCGTCTGCTTGCCCGACGCGCTGATAACTGTCACCTCGTCCTCTCCCACCACGATAAGTCCCTCGCGGTAAAGCGCATAGCTTTGTGACGAACCCGAGGTGGGATAGCTCAGATAATTTGCCGCGTCGGATGCATCGGTGGCAGCGGCATTGATATCCTTTACGAGGTAATAAAGATTACTATACGTTATCAGCCTTGAGCCGAAAATTATGGTCGTAAGCAAAAAGAGAAACAGCACGATATAAATTATCATTCGCGCCGCCGAAAAGCGCGCGGCAAGCTCGGAATAATACGGAATGGATGGCGAGGAAAAGTCAATAGGCTCGCCGTCGATGCTTTTATTTTTATATATTTTGTTTTTGACCGTATAGAACAGTCTTTGCAGTCTTTGACCAAGCTTCAAGCAAAGCACCTCCTTATCCGTTTATTTGTTCACATTATTCGTAAAACACCCGATTCAGATACAGACCGTCGGGCGGTGCAGTACGTCCCATCTGCCGTCTGTCGCGGGACTCCAGCCGCTCGCCGATACTGTCGGGCGATATTTTTCCGTAGGCTACATCAATAAGCGTACCCACGATTATCCTTACCATATTATACAAAAATCCGTCGGCGCGTATGCGCACGGTAATGACCTTGCCGTCGGATTCCACGTCCGCCTCAAAGACGGTACGCACCGTGGACGTGACCTTTGAGCCTGCCGCCATACAAGATGCAAAATCCCGCTTGCCGACCACGGCGGCGAGTGCTGTTTTCATAGCTTCAAGTCCTTCTCTTTCGATCGGCTTCGGAACTTGCCAGCTACGGCTGACCTCAAACGGATCTCTAACGTGAGAATTGTATATGCGGTATACGTATTCCTTTGATACAACGGAATATCTTGCGTGGAAGCTGTCCTCCACCTCTGTCGCCCTCCATACCGAAATACTGTCCGGCAGTCTTGTATTCATGGCAAAGGGTATTTTATCTGCCGTAATGGAGGTGGAAAATTCTCCGCCGCCGCGAGGCTCGACAGTGGCGCAGAACATGTTTGCGTGTACTCCGCTGTCGGTACGGCTGCAGCCCGTTACGTCACATCTGACTCCGAAAAGGTCGGAGGCGGCGCGGGTAAGCTCCTCTTGAACGGATCTGCCGTTTTTTTGCGTCTGATAACCGACATATCCGCTTCCGTCATAGCTGATGCAAAGTAAAAATTTCAAGATAAGCGCCTCCTTCCCCAAATTTAGTCACCGACAATTATACCACAACTTTAAGCGGCTGTCAATACGCGCGCGGGAATACTTAAAGCAAAAAAGTGTTAAAAAGTCTTGAAAGCGTATTGACTTTTTGAAAATAAAATGGTATGATGTAGATGTATGCGACCTTTTTGAAGGTTCAAGCAAAAATGCAAATTTCACAAGGAGATGCGGCTGTTTATGAACTCTTACTTTTCCGAAAAGCAAAACTTATTTTTTGAGGATAACCATACTCTGCACGTAGGCACGGAGAAGCCTCGCGCTTATTTCATTCCGTATCACTCCGAGGCGAGTGCTATGGCACAGAATCGCTCGGACAGCGAAAATTTCGTCACGCTTTCGGGAGATTGGAATTTTATATTCTACAATTCTCTTTCCGAGGTTCCCGAGCTTGACGAGGCTGAAGCTATCGGCAGAGTTGACAGGATAAACGTTCCCCGCTCCTGGCAGACAGCGCTCGGACGCGGTTACGACACGCCTAATTACGTGAACGTTACCTACCCCATTCCCGTTGACGCGCCGCACGTGCCCGACAACAATCCCTGCGGGCTTTATTTCCGTAAATTTTACGTTCACCCCGATATGCTGGTAAAGAGCGTTTACCTTAATTTCGAGGGCGTGGACTCTTGCTTCTATCTGTTTGTAAACGGTGAGTTCGTCGGATACAGCCAGGTCAGCCATATGTCAAGCGAATTTGACGTGACCCGATTCCTTCATGCGGGCGAAAACGACGTAAAGGTGCTGGTGCTTAAATGGTGCGACGGTACTTACCTTGAGGACCAGGACAAATTCCGCTATTCGGGCATCTTCCGCGAGGTATATCTGCTCCTCCGCGACAGGACGCACGTCCGCGACATACACATAAAGCCTACGCTGAGCAAGGATTTTTCGATAGGTACGCTCACCGCTGAGCTTGATATGTGCGGCGAGGCTGAGGTCAGATTCTCTCTGCTTTCACCCGAGGGTATCGTTATGACAACGGGTAGTACAGACGGCTTGTTTGAGCTTCACGTTGGCTCCCCCGAGCTGTGGTCGGACGAGCTGCCCACCCTCTATTCCCTGCTTCTTAGCTGCGGCAGTGAATATATCCTTATCAAATTCGGCTTCCGCGATTTCAGCGTTATCGGAAACGTGCTTTATATCAACGGTCAGAAGGTAAAGCTCAAGGGCGTAAACCGCCACGACAGCCACCCCATTCTCGGTGCGGCAACTCCCATGGACCATATTATCGCCGACCTTGATATTATGAAGCGTCACAACATAAATACCATTCGTACAAGCCACTATCCCAACGATCCCAGATTCTACGATCTGTGCGACGAGTACGGATTTTACGTTATCGACGAGGCGGATATTGAGTGCCACGGACTCGATCTTCTCGGCAGCCGCGACATATTCACCGACAGCGACGATTGGACGGAGGCTTACCTTGACCGCGCAGAGCTTATGTTTGAGCGCGACAAAAATCATACCTCTATTCTCATGTGGTCTGTCGGAAACGAGTCGGGCGTCGGCAAAAACCATGTTAAAATGTCCGAGTATTTCCACAGCCGCGATGCAAAGGCTATCGTTCACGCAGAGGACTGCGGACGAGAGCTGTCCACACTTTATTGGAGGGAGCTTCGCGATAAGACGGATGAGGAGATAGGCGACCGCCTTGATAATCCTCACGTTGACGTTGAAAGCCGTATGTATCCCACCACGGGCGATATGTGGCAGATATACGTCAACCGCAGCGTTATCAAAAAGCCGCTATTCCTTTGCGAGTACTGTCACGCCATGGGCAACGGTCCGGGCGACCTCAAGGCTTATTGGGATCTCATCTACAAGTATGACAACCTCATGGGAGGATGCGTCTGGGAGTTCACCGACCACTCGGTAGCTACGGGCGACGACATTTACGCTAACCCCAAGTACGTCTACGGCGGAGATTTCGGCGACTATCCCAACGACTCTAACTTCTGCGTTGACGGTCTTGTTTTCCCCGACAGACGAATCGGTAACGGTCTGCTTGAATATAAGCAGATAATCAAGCCCTTTGCTATTTCCTTTGATGCGGAGCGTGCAACCGTCACCGTCAAGAGCCTGCGTTATTTCACAAGCCTTTCTGACCTCGATTTTGTCTGGAAGATGGAGAAAAACGGCAAGACGGTAGCTCACGGCAAGCTCTGCAGCACGGATATTCCTCCGCAGGAGAGCCGCGAGTTCTCTATCGACGTTGCCGAATATGCCAAGGTCAAGGACGCTTACTGCTATCTTACAGTGACTGCGGTGCAGAACGATACCCGCATCTGGAGCGACGTGGGATACGAGGTAGGCTTTGAACAGTTCAAGCTCTCCGAGGATACGGTCGTCCTTCCTGCCGCTGATTGCATAGGCAAGTATTCCAATATTGGATATGAACTGTCAGACAAGGATAATTGCATTACTGTAACCACAGCCGCAACCTGCTACAAGTTAGATACGGTCAGCGGACTTATCACCTCTATTTGCGACAACGGCTGCGAGCTTCTTGCTTCGCCCGTAACTCCCAACGTATGGCGCGCCCCCACCGACAACGACATGTTTGTAAAGCACAAGTGGTTCGGTAACGGATACGATAAGGCGAGGGTCAAGTGCTATTCCGTCGAGGTCGTCGAGAGCGACGAAAAGCTGGTCAAGGTCAAGGCGTGCATTTCCATGGGCGGTGCAAAGCTTGCCCCCTTCCTGCGTGCTGACGTCGTATACACCTTCCTTGCAGAGGGTGGCGTTAGGCTTGACTTTGATGTAAAGGTTTCTGAGAAAGCTCCCTATCTCCCCCGCTTCGGTGTTCAGTTCCTTATGACCGAGGGCAACGAAAAGCTCAAATACTTCGGCAGAGGCCCCATTGAGTCCTATCGCGACATCCGCCACGCTTCCCGTCAGGGACTCTACACGGCTGATGTATGGAATCACTTTGAGCATTATATTCGTCCTCAGGAAAATATGGCTCACGCAGACACCCTTTGGGCGAGTGTTGCAAACGTTGCAGGTCAGGGACTTTTGTTCGTTGCAAACGACAACGGCGGATTCAGCTTTAACTGCTCGCACTTCACGCCCGCCATGCTTCAGTCAACGCACCACGACTACGAGCTTGTTCCGCTGAAGGCGACCTGCGTAAATCTCGACCTTTGCCAGTCGGGTGTTGGCTCTAACTCCTGCGGTCCGGAGCTTGCGGATAATATGCGTTTCAAGGAAAAGGCTTTCACCTTCTCGGTACGCATTATGCCCGTATTTGTAAACAATACAGACCCCTTCGTTGAGATCAGAAAAAAATAATTTCGGAGTGCAAAAAATGAAAAGATCAAAGCTTATAATTCTGTTGCTCGCCTTGCTCACCGCCGTATCGTCTGTAATTATTCTTTCGGGATGCGACTCCGGCACGGCGGAAATGACGTTTTCCTCCGACGGAAACGGCGGGTACGTACTTACAAAATACGACGGAAAGAGCAAAGACGTTACCGTTCCCGACACCTATAATGGCGCACCCGTTACGGCTATCGGTGCGGAGGCGTTTGCGGAGAATCGAAGCATTCTTTCCGTTTCGCTTCCCCACTCGGTAAAAAAAATAGGCACGCGCGCCTTTGCCTATTGTGGGCATCTTAATTCCGTAAATCTCGGCAACGCGGTTGAGATAATTGAATACGAAGCCTTTTCCAACTGTATGGCTCTAAGCTCAATAAACATTCCCACCACCCTCAAAAAGGTGGGAAATCACGCTTTTGCGCACTGTTACAATCTCAAATCCTTTTCGCTCCCCGATGGCGCTGAAAAGATTGGAGAATACGCATTCGAAAGCTGTAGCGGACTGACGACGGTAAGCATTTCCAAGGGTATAACCGAGCTTCCGAATTCCCTTTTTGAAAAATGCCGCAGTCTGACGAGCGTATCCCTCCCCGACACGCTTAAAAGTATCGGCGCAAATGCCTTTATGAACTGCTCAAGCCTTGCCGCCATTGATATTCCCGACGGTGTTACCAATATTGGCAGACTTGCGTTTGCGGGCTGTGAAAAGCTTGCGAGCGTCACTCTCCCCGAGGAGCTTACCGTCATTGAGGACTCTCTGTTCAGCGGTTGCAAGGCACTCAGCTTCCCCACCATTCACGAGAATATCACAAAAATAGGTGAGCGTGCGTTTTCGGGCTGCGATGCTATTACGTCTGTAATAATTCCAAGCACCGTAACCGAGCTTGGCTCGCATATATTTGAATATTGCCGTTCTCTGAATACCGTAACCGTTAATTCCGTGACTCCAATCGGCGAGTACATGTTCCACGATTGCGATTCCCTAAGCTCCGTAACTCTGTGCGAAGGAATTGTGAGCATTGAAGCAAATGCCTTCGACACATGCTATCAGTTATCTGAGATTGCAATACCCACCACCGTTAAGTCCGTCGGATTTGAGGCTTTTGCAAATTGTACCGCACTGACGAACATCACCTTTTCCGAGGGATTCGTGGAGATAGGCCCCAATGCGTTTAACGCCTGTACCTCCCTGCAGACAGTTGATCTTCCCTCCACCGTCGTAAAGATATGGGACGGTGCGTTTGCCAACTGCTATGACCTTACAACTATAAATTACAACGGCACCGAGGGACAGTGGAAAAGCATTGAAAAAGGAAAAGCCGATCCTATATACGGTATTCTTGATTGGAATCACGGCACAGGTTATATCACAGTTAATTACAATGGATAAAAATAATGAGCGACCGAAATAGGTCGCTCTTTTCATGTTAATTATATAAGCTCAAAGTACCTTTCCAAGCAAGGTCAGCGCGTATTCGCACAGGGCGTGATCCTCCTCGCCCGTGCCACCGCTGATTCCGAGTCCGCCAATTATTTTCCCCTCATACACAAGCGGAATTCCGCCGCCGAATATAACCAGCTTATCGTTTGCCTGCAAGCCGTAAAAGGTCTCTCCCGGCTGGCAGAGCTTTTGTAATTCCAGCGTAGGCATCTTCACAGCCACCGACGTATACGCCTTTTTGACAGCCACGTCACAGCTTACGAGATACGCGCCGTCCATTACGTGGACAGCCACCGTATTTCCTTCAGCGTTGACGATAGCAATAGCGATCTGTTTACCGAGCGCTCTTGCTCTATCCTCAACTGCACTCATGAGCTTTACGGCTTTCTTCAAGGTGAGCTTAGGAGTAGAATTGATATTTTCTAAAACGCGGGAGACTATCTCGTCCACGTTTACCGCGTCGTTGCGTTTTTTATTATCCATAAGACGTCCCCCTTCCGTCGGAATCCTTACACTGTAATTATACCTCAACCTTTCACTTTTGTCAATAGCGGCGGACAAATATTTCCGCCGCTATGCCGATTTTTCTATTGATCCCCGTGTCGATATTTTCGACGTGTCGCCTCGCCGCCGCGGATGTGACGCTCCTTTTTGTTCTTATCCAATACCTTTTTGACGTCCTCAAAGAGCGGTCTGTTTACACTCTTTAAGGTGTGCGTTACATCCTTGTGAACGGTGCTTTTGCTGACACCGTATTTCTGCGCTGCTTTGCGTACCGTAGCGTTATTCTCCACTATGTATGTGGCAAGGACAACACACCGCTCCTTGTCAGTCGCGATATACATCATAAAAACCTCCGAAGCGCCGCCGTCGAAGCTTACGGCGGCAACCTGCCGTATTTACGTTAAGTAGTACACTCTATGCGAAAAAATATGATTTATTCGCGAAATAATTTACCTGTAACGTCTTGTAATCGGTGGAAAAGTGTGTTATAATATAGGGGTATGCGCGTTTATTGATGCAAATCGTCGGAAGGAGGCGGAATATGGCTCAAAAAGAAGTGGAAAAGTTTGCGCAAAGCGATATTTTTGAGGGCATGACCTCCATATCCGCTCTGCTCAACGCCCCAGACACCGCCGCAAACGACAGACGTATCCTTGAGGTGCTTGTGGACGGTGCGAGGGTAAAGTCGAAGGCGCGTGAGATATCCTATCTGAGGCACAAGGCTGACGAGCTTGGATTTTCTCTCAGCATAGTGACGGCGGATGAAATTTCGGCGCTTGCTGTTGGAAGCACACATGGCGGAATTATTGCAAAATGCACCGACAGAACGCTTCGTGAGTTTGACAAAAAGCTGATATCCGACAACGGATTTTACGTTATGCTTGACGGAATTGAGGACCCGTACAATTTCGGCTACGTTCTGCGCTCAATGTACGCCGCGGGAGCGGACGGCATTATACTCCCCCGCCGTAACTGGATGGGAGCTGCGGGAACTGTGGCGCGCTCCTCGGCGGGCGCATCCGAAAAGCTGCCTATTTTCGTCGGCGAGCTTGAAAACGTGACCGACGGCTTCAAGGCGTTGAAATACAAGGTCGCGGTTGCGGGAATACGTGACTCCGTCAGCATTTATGATGCCGATCTGACTACTCCACTTTTACTTGTGGTGGGCGGTGAAAAGCGCGGTATCTCACGCACTCTGCTTGACAAGTGCGACGTGACCGTGCGGATAGATTACAGTGAAAAGGTCGCGTTTGGCGGCTCGCTCTCGGCGGCTTCTGCGGCAACCGTCATCGCGTTTGAGGTTTTGCGGCAGAACAGAGGGTGAATTTTTCCGAAACCTTCACCCTGTCTTAACATTTCTGTGCTATAATGTGAGGTAATTATGAGTAAGATAGCTTTTATTGGCGTGGGAAATATGGCAAGCGCTATTATTTTCGGCATCACGTCCTCCGACACTCCTATTTTGTGGGAGGATATAATCCTTTTTGATAAATTCACGGCACAATACGATAAATTCGGCGACAAGCCATACATAACGGCTGAATCTGCAAAGCAAGCCGCAAGCTCAGCGGACTGTGTCATACTTGCAACCAAGCCGCAGAATTTTCCCGAGGTACTATCCGAGCTGTCGGGCGTTCCCGATATTGAAAAGAAGCTTATTATCACTATTGCCGCAGGCATTACGACCGACACCGTCAGCCACGCACTTGGCGGTGCGCGTGTTGTTCGCGTGCTTCCCAACACGCCCATGCTTATAGGTATGGGAGTTACTGCTGCGTGCCGCAACAACCTTGTGTCGGACGAGGACTTTGAATATGCCATCTCGCTTTTCCGTCCGTCAGGCAGCGTTACGGTAATTGACGAATCCGAGATGAACAGAATAATTTCTGTCACCTCCTCCTCCCCCGCTTACGTGTTCGGCTTTATCAAGGCGATATGCGACGGTGCGACGGCGCAGGGGCTCGACGGCGAGGCTCTTACCGCTTGCGTTTGCGATATGGTGATCGGCTCGGCAACGCTTATGAAAAAAGGCTATTTGGAGTCAGGCAAAACGGCTGAGGAGCAGATAAGCACGGTGGCATCCAAGGGAGGCACGACCGAGCGGGCTATGGCATCGCTTGCGTCCGACGGCTTTGATGTGATGATACGCCGCGCTATGCAGGCTTGCACCGACCGTGCGGACGAATTGAGCCGCGGCTGACGCATAAATTTTGATACTCGGACATACTCTGTAACCACCATAACTGTTACGGAGGCGGTCTTGTGAGCAGCTCAAAAAAGAACAAATACACGTATCTGTTGACGGACGGCAATAGCACCGTTCCGACAGCAAAAAACACCAAAGACAAAAAAAGCGCGCCCGAGCGTGAAAGCTCTGCGCGAAGGACGACTCCTATACTGTGCGGATATTTAGCCTTGTCACTTATCTTTTTTCTCCTTGGTACAGCGGTGGCGAATTTGTTTTTTGCCAAAGGCGGCACAGCCTACGGCGAAATGATATCCGTCCATTTCAACACTTCGGAAATTTCCAAAATGCTTTTCACCGCAAGGATATTTGCCGCGCGCGTTTTGCCCGTCGTATGTCTGTGCATCGGTGCGCTCACCTACTTTAGCGGCGGAGTGTCTGCGGCGGTGCTGGCGGTATGCTCGACTGTATTCGGTATCGGCACGTGTGGTGTACTTACCTTCGATCCCGCTCATTCTGCCGAGTACATATTGTGGTCGGTCCTACTGCTTGCCGAATATATGGCATGTGCAATATTTGCGCGAAAATTTTTTGTACATCTGTTCGTGGACAAAAACGGATACGGCAACGTAAGGAGCTTGTGGGTATACCTCGGCATCTGCTTTGCATTTTTGCTTATCTTATTGCTCATTTCTGTCATCTACACCCTTCTGCTGTACGGCGGAAGCGTAAAAATATAATTCCTATGAAAGGAACACCAACGTGGAAAAGAAAAAGAAGTTTAAATTATTTGATATGAACCGCGACGGGCGCGGAGTTGAGCCGGGTGAGGACACTCGCCCCACGCTTAAATTTTTCTTTAAGCAGCTCGGGCGCAAATTCTGGAAGCTGTTTTCTCTCAATCTTATGATGCTTGTCCAGATCATTCCGCTTTTGCTTATTTTCTACGTACATCTCACAGGTCCGACCTCTCCAACTGTGGGCAACGTGCTGTACGTTCCGCTGCTTGGCGCGCAGACTGCTGCGCCCACTGCCGCAGGGTCGGCACTGTTCAATGCGGCTTCGGGTATGCTCGCCATTCCAACCTTCAATACCTACATCTATTGGGTCATCATTCCGCTTATCGTCTTTACGGTTGTGACCTACGGCTGGCAGAAGGTCGGCTCGGTGTACGTTCTGCGCAATCTTGCACGTGGAGACGCCGTTTTCGTCATCTCGGATTATTTTCACGCCATCAAGCGCAATCTCGGTCAGAGCTTTATTTTGGGGCTTATAGATTGTGCGGTGATATTCATGCTCGGCTTTGATATTTTGTATTTTAGCGGAGCGCCTGCGGGCGGATTTAACACGTTTATGTCGGCGGCTCTCGTTGCTATCGTCATTATCTATCTGCTCATGAGCTTCTACACTCATCTGATGCTCGTGACGTTTGATATGAAGCTGTCGAAAATATTCAAAAACGCGCTTATCTTTTCGGCACTCGGCATCAAGCGTAATCTTATGGCGTTGCTCGGTATTGTGCTTTCTGTCGCGCTTTCTGCGGCGATAATGTTCCTTGGAATCCAAGCGGGAATTTACGCGACTATCATAATTCCCTTCCTCATTCTCCCCGCTCTTATCGGATTTATCTACGTTTACGCGGCTTATCCCGTAATCAAAAAATATATGATCGATCCCGTGCAAAATAAAAATTAACAAGCTAAGCGGCTGCCGTCGGCAGCCGCTTGATTTTACATCTGCGATATTTTAAGCAATCTTTCGTATGCGGTAGCGAGAAACTCCTCGTTACTCATTTTGAGATATTCGGGTGACATGGAGTTGAACACCTCAAGCGTGAGGTCACCTGCGTAGCCGTATTCGTCCAGCTTTCGCATCATTTTTTCGTAATTGACAGTTCCGTCAAATGGCAGCAGATGCAAGTCCCCATCGCCCTCCTTTTTCGGTCCTCTGCCAAAGTTATCATGTATGTGCGTCATCAGTGTTTTTTCTCGGAAAATGTCCATCCAATCAATGTATTTTGTATATGCATACTCGTGACCTACGTCGTAGCAGAAGCCAACGCTGTCGCGGTGCTCGTATCTGTCGGTAAAATACGCGACGTTACCCAGCACGCGCAGGTTTTCAAACGCCACTTTAACACCCACGTTTTCGGCATGGTCAACGATAGCATCAAATCTTGCAAGACCCATATCCGTGATGGGTGGAGCGTCCCATTTGCTCGACAGGTGAAGCACCACCACAGGCACACCGCTCACCGCTGCAGAGTCGATAGCCGTATTCATACGGTTGTAAATATCGAGGTATTCATCCCCCGCAAACCACATGGAATTTATGTTGTCAAAG
>SVQX01000039.1 GCA_015065065.1 Oscillospiraceae bacterium | reverse complement strand
ACCTTAAATCCGATAGCGCAGTTGTGGCCGTTTGCCAGCTCGCCCGACTCAACGCGCGCAAGGTGAGCAGCCAGCTTTTCAAAGGTGTTTCTGCCGTAGAAGTCGTCTGCATTAATAACACCGTAATCACCCTTTACAACATCACGGGTGGCAAGGATAGCGTGGGTAGTACCCCAAGGCTTGACTCTGCCCTCGGGAACGCAAAAGCCTTCGGGAATATCGTTGATATCCTGGAAAGCATACTTAACGTTGATCTTCTTTTCCACGCGCTTACCGACAGTTTCGTGGAAAAGCTCGTAGTTTTCCTTCTTAATGATAAATACGACCTCGTCAAAGCCTGCCTTGATAGCGTCGTAAATAGAAAAATCGATAATAAAATTGCCGTGCTCGGTGATAGGGTCAAGCTGCTTGAGACCGCCGTAACGGGAGCCCATGCCCGCCGCAAGAATTACAAGAGTCATGATTTTTTCCTCCTCAGAGTTTTATTTCCTTTGCATTATAGCATATTTTTCCTTTTTCCACAACACATTTTGGCTTTTATTTACACTATTTTAACATTTTCCTCCCGCGGAATAAAAAAGTAAAGAAATCTTTGATAATTGCGCGGAAAATCTATTGACAAGCGATTTGTAATGTAGTATAATTAAGTGTCCCAAATAAGACACTCGGAGGATGATACGATATGAAAGAAAGGAAAGAGCTGCAATCAACCGTTGAAATACTGTCCGAGCATTTTCTCTTTTCGGAATGCTCGCACGAGCTTTTAGAGTCGATCAAGGACAAATGCGCCTTTGCCGTTTGCTCGGCGGGTGAGATTATAACCGACGACTCAAAAAAGCACTGCCTTTATATCTTGCTGTCGGGTAATGCCGCGGTTTACACACGCGACGAAAACCGTGATTTTCTGCTCCGCACCGTTACGGGCGGTGATACCCTCGGCGTAGCGAATCTCTTTGTTGAGGAGCCTTTCGTCAGCCGCGTCATTTCGCTCTCCGAGGTCAGGATGCTTACCGTGTCGGTTGACGCCGTAAGGCTACTTATACAATGCGACTCAACAGTTTCCATGAAATACATTTTGTTTCTTTCTGACAGAATCCGCTTTCTAAACAGACGCATTGCCGTTTTGAGTGCGGGAAGTGCCGAGCGTCGGCTTGCGGCTTGGCTTGACTCCTCCTGTCCGCGCGAGCAGATTGAATTCAAAATTCCCATATCCATGAGCGCACTTGCAACTGCGCTGGGGCTTGGCAGAGCCTCGCTGTACCGCGCGTTTGACTACCTTACCGACAGCGGATTTATCCGCCGCGAAAAGGAGCTTGTCACCTTTACAGACAGACGGGCGATGATCTCTGTCTGTAACCTATCCTGATATTCCTTGCAGAATATATAAATCCAATTTTCAAGAAAGGCAAAACTCATGAAAAAACTTATCGCACTTACACTTTCGATTCTTATGATCCTGACGCTTGGTCTTGCATCCTGCAACCCTGCCGATCAGAATTCCGATACCACAGGTGCAGAATCCACCGTGGGATCTACGGCAACTACGACCGACGCCACCGCGACAGAATCCACCCAAGCACAGACGGATGGTGACACGACTGTCGCTGAAACTACCACCGCCGCGACTACAGGTGAGTCTGTAGAAATAGACGGCAATCTTAACGTAAACGTAATGGTGCTAAACGGCACGACCGGCTTTGGTATGGCAAAGCTGATGGATAATAATGCAAACGGTACTTCTCTGCTCAACTACAATTTTACCGTTGACAGCGACGCTTCCAATATCACCGCCGCGCTTCTAAACGGCACGGCTGATATCGCCGCTCTCCCCACCAATGCCGCCGCTAACCTTTTCAATAAGAAGGGTGGCTCTGTCCAAATGCTTGCCGTTAATACGCTTGGTGTGCTTTATCTTATGACAGGCGACGGTGTTGCTGTTGAGTCCTTCGAGGATCTTGAGGGCAAGACCGTTTACTGCCCCGCACAGAATCCTACGTTTATTTTCAAGTATCTTTGTGAAGAAAACGGACTTGTTGACGGTGAGAACATAACCATCGACAACACTTATACCCAGCCTGCCGATCTTCGCACCGCACTCGTCGCAGGCAAGGTGGATATTGCAGTTCTTCCCGAGCCTATGGTAACCATCGCAAAGAGCGCGAATACTAATCTCAAGGTCGCGCTTGACCTCACCGCAGAATGGGATAAGGTCGCACCCGCAGGCTCGCTGGCGCAGGGCTGTGTAGTCGTGCGCAAGGAATTCGCCGAGGCTCATCCCGCAGAGGTCAAGACCTTCCTTGCAGAGTATGAGGCTTCCATCAATTACGTTAAGGCAAACCCCATAGAGGCGGGTACAATGATACAGACTCACGGCGTTTTTGCTAACGGCACAGTGGCTGGAAAAGCTCTCCCTAATTGCAATATATGCTTTATTTCGGGTGCTGACATGAAGCCCCTTCTCGACGAGTTCTTTACCATCCTCCACGGCGTTGCTCCCGCATC
This sequence comes from Oscillospiraceae bacterium, assembly GCA_015065065.1. GTDB lineage: Bacteria > Bacillota > Clostridia > Oscillospirales > CAG-272 > CAMEON01. The sequence continues at coordinate 15,697 of SVQX01000039.1, read as the reverse complement.
CGTCGGAAACGCTGTTCCCGGTGAGGGCTTCTACTACGTAGGAAAATGATCTTTCAGTATAAGGAAAAGCAAAAAAAATCTCTCTTTACCGCTTTTGAATATACCTTTGTAGCTGTGTTCTGGCTTGCAGTATGGTTTTTGGCAGCACAGGCGACGGGAGAGGAGCTGCTGCTCCCATCGCCGCTAACCGTTGCCGAGCGAATGGGACAGCTCGTTACAACATCCGAATTCTGGCGGATAACCTCCGAGAGCCTTTTGCGCATAATATACGGTATTCTGCTTGGCGTTGCACTTGGAGTCGTAATGGGGTTCATAACCGTTGCAATTCCATTTCTCTACAAGCTTTTTCGCCCACTGCTCACTGTTATTCGCGCGACTCCCGTTGCGTCGTTTATTATTCTTGCAATAATATGGATAGGCAGAGATTCGCTCCCCACCTTTATCTCGGCACTGATGGTTGTGCCGATAGTCTGGGGCAATATGTACGAGGGTATAAATACCGTGGATGCTCAGCTTTTGGAGGTCGCAAGGGTGTATGATTTTTCGCCTGTCAAGAAAATAAAACGCCTATATCTGCCACACATCGTTCCATATTTTTCCGCCGCTCTCAAGACATCCATCGGTCTTGCGTGGAAGGCGGGAATAGCGGCAGAGATACTTACTCACACGCCCATATCCATAGGCAAAATGCTGAGTGATGCCAAGACGTATCTTGAAACCACCGATCTGTTTGCGTGGACTCTGACGGTTATAATTTTGAGCCTGCTTTTGGAGCTTGCTTTCATTCAGGGCGTGCCGCGCGGCTACTCCTTCATCAAGAGAAGGATAGCACGCCGAGAAAGGACGGTGTCGGTATGACTGCAAAGGCTTTGAAATTTCAAAACGTCACCTTGAAATACGGTAAAAAGGTCGTGCTTGACAACTTTTCGCTCACACTTCCCGTCGGTCGTTTTTCGGCAATTATGGGCGCGTCGGGGATAGGAAAGACCTCCCTTTTGCGTCTTGCAGCGGGGCTTGTACCCGACAAAAATTTCAAGGGCGTCGTGGACACAGGTGGCGCCATAATCGCGTATCAGTTCCAAGAGCCGAGGCTATTTCCTTGGCTGACCGTAGCCGAAAATATCGCTGTGGTTCTGGAGTCAAAAAATAAACCTCTTACATCTGCCGAGCTTAGGCAAAAAAGTCTTGATCTGCTTGAGCTTTTCGGGCTTGCAGACGTTGCCGATCAGTATCCCGACAGCCTGTCGGGCGGTATGGCACAGCGCGTATCGCTCGCGCGGACACTCGCCTATGATGCGGAGCTTGTGCTGCTTGACGAGCCGTTTCGCGGCCTTGACGGGCAAACACGCGCGGACGTTATGCAAAAGGTACGCAAAGCTCTTGACGGCAAGACCGTTATTCTCGTGACGCACGACCGCGAGGAAGCCGAATTTTTTGCAAAGGACAATGTTTTTGATCTTTAAAATGCGTTTTATCCCCCGACGGCGCGCTGTCGGGGGATTTTTCGCGTTAAAACGTATGTTAAATATAATAAAATTTGTAAATATTTATATTTGGGTATGGAAATTTTCTTAAAAGTGTGGTATAATGTAATATCAATATGCATTTTCGCGCAATTTTGCGCTATGAAAGGATAATCAATGTCAAGATACATAGAAAAAGCAGAACAGATAACTCTGCCCGTGATCGCGCTCCGCGGGATCGTTGCTTTTCCCGGGATCACGGTAAATTGCGAGGTGGAAAAGGATAGCTTCAACTCCCCTGCAGCGGCACAGTCTGCGGCATCCTCGGGTGAGCTTGTGCTTCTCGCCTCATTTTACGACATCGCAGAGCCGGACACTGACGCGCCTAACGTCACAAAGCTCTATCCTGTTGCGACCGTTGCAAAAATAAAACAGCTTATCCGCACACCGGACGGCTCTACAAGGCTTATCGCCGAAGGACAGTGCCGTGCTTCACTTATCTCCGTAACCCCACTTGAAAAATACACCGTTGCCGACGCTATCGCAAAGACGGTTGTGTCAGATGACAACGGCGGTATTACGGGTGAAGCATATCTACGCGAGGCTAATATGTCGCTTCAAAGAATAGTGCGCCACATCCCCGCAGTTGCGGACGATATCATGACTCACGCGCGCACCATCAAAAACCCCGGTCAGTACGCAGATTTTGTGGCTGCAAACATACTCACGAAATACGAGGACAAGCAATCTATTCTCGCCTGCTTTGAGCCTATGGCACGAATTGATACCCTCATTCTCATTATGAATCACGAGGCGGAGATACTCGGCTGCGAGAGCGAGATACACAAGCGTGTGCGCGACCGAATGAACAAAAACCAGCGCGACTATTATCTGCGCGAGGAGATGAAGGTCATTCAGGATGAGCTTGGCGAGGGTGCCGACACCGACGAGTATGCAAAGCGCATACTCAAAGCCGATCTGCCAACCGATGTCGAGCAAAAGCTGATGAAGGAAAACGAAAAGCTCAGCCGTCTGCCCTTCGGCTCGGCTGAATCCTCCGTAATTACTGCATATCTCGACACCTGCCTTGATATTCCGTGGAGCAAGTCTACCCGCGACCGAGTGGATATAGCGTCGGCGAAAAAGATACTGGACGACGACCATGACGGACTTGAAAAGGTCAAGGAGCGTATTCTTGAATTTCTCGCAGTAAAGCAGCTCTCCCCCGAGCTTAAAAATCAGATAATCTGCCTTGTAGGCCCTCCGGGTGTGGGTAAGACGTCTATCGCGTCCTCTATTGCCCGTGCGCTCAAGCGCAAGTACGTGCGTGTTTCACTTGGTGGCGTTCGCGACGAGTCAGATATCCGAGGCCACAGAAAGACCTATATCGGCGCTATGCCCGGGCGTATAATCACCGCGCTGACGCAGGCAAAGGTATCAAATCCGCTTATTTTGCTTGATGAGATCGACAAGCTCACACGCGACGCTCACGGAGACCCCTCCTCCGCTCTTTTGGAGGTGCTTGACCCTGAGCAGAACAAGTTCTTCCGCGATCACTATGTGGAGATGCCCTTTGATCTTTCAGAGTGTCTGTTTATCGCGACGGCAAACTCGCTTGATACCATTCCTCGCCCGCTCATTGACCGCATGGAGATCATTGAGCTGAATTCCTACACTCGGCGCGAGAAGTATTCTATTGCCGTCAATCACTTAATCCCCAAGCAGATGAAAAAGCACGGTTTAAACCGCCGCAGACTCAAGATCAGTGAGGACGCAATCTACGAGATCATCGACTACTACACCCGTGAGGCGGGCGTGCGTAATCTTGAGCGCAATATTGCCGCGCTTTGCAGAAAGTCGGCTAAATTCCTTATAGAAAACCCGGACAAAAAGCAGCTTACGGTTACAGAGCGCAATATCAAGGACCTTCTTGGAGCAAGAAAGCGATTCCCCGACAAGGTGTTTGATACCGACGAGGTGGGCGTTGTGAACGGACTTGCATACACCGAAGCGGGCGGTGATATGCTTCGCGTTGAGGTGGCTGTGCTTGACGGAACGGGCAAGCTGGAGCTTACGGGCTCGCTTGGCGACGTTATGAAGGAATCCGCGCATGCGGCTCTAACCTACGCTCGCAGTATCGCGTCAAAATACGCCATCCCCTCCGATTTCTATCAGAAAAAGGATATACACGTTCACGTTCCAGAGGGTGCAGTTCCGAAGGACGGACCCTCCGCAGGTGTGACCATGATGACGGCGCTTATCAGCGCGCTCTCGGGCATTCCCGTCCGCCGCGACGTGGCTATGACGGGTGAGATAACCCTTCGCGGACGTGTGCTCGCCATTGGCGGACTTAAAGAAAAGACCATGGCAGCTTATTCCGCAGGAGTCAAGACCGTGCTTATCCCTCACGATAATCTTTCCGACCTTGACGAGATCGATCCGCTTGTCAGAGAATCCATTACATTTATGCCCTGCAAAACCGCCGACGACGTGCTTGCCGTCGCTCTTGCGCGCACCGAGCATCTTCGCGAGGGTGATTGCAGAATAACCGTTGAAGAATCGTTAAATACGAATGATGCGGACAGCTCCTTGCATATTCCCAATATCATCAAGCATGACAACGGCGTTCCCGCATCCAGACGGTGCAAATAAAATCTGACTGACCGCCGCATGCGGCGGCTTGGAGAATAATTTATGCTTAACATTCAAAATTCCGACCTGCGCATGACAGCGGGCGAGATACGGCAGTTTCCTGCCGATCCTATACCGCAGATTGCTCTTTGCGGTCGCTCAAACGTAGGCAAAAGCTTGCTTATCAACTCGCTTCTCGGCAGAAAGAGCTTGGCGAGAGTCAGCTCCTCCCCCGGAAAGACTATTACCGTTAACTTTTACGAGGTAGATAAAAAGCTGTTTCTCGTTGACCTGCCCGGTTACGGCTTTGCAAAGCGCAGCCGCGAGGAGCAGGTGAAATGGTCATCCCTTACCGACGGCTACTTTACCAAAAATCCCAACGTTGACCGTCTGGCGGGCGCGGCACAGCTCGTTGACAGCCGCATAGGACTTACAAAGGACGACGAGTCGATGGTGGAGTGGCTCAACCATATGAATATTCCCTATTTTGTGATCGCTACAAAGGTGGATAAGCTGAACGTCACAGAACGCAAAAAGAACCTTGAAAAGATAGCCGCTCACTCTCTGCTTCGTGAAGGTACACAGATTATCCCCTATTCCGCATTGAAGGGTGAGGGACGCGAGGCGGTCTGGAACGTTATTGGCGACCTTTGTGACATCCGAGTTTTCGGAAAATAAACTTTCGGAGCTTCCTATATGAATATTTTCGATTATTACACTCATTTGTCCGTAAACGCCGAGGGACATCTAACCATCGGCGGCATGGATACCGTAGAGCTTGCAAAAGCCTACGGTACTCCCGCGTATATCATGGACGAAGATTATATCCGCTGCACCTGTCGCACCTATATTGATGCAGCGAGAAAACATTTTGGTGCGGATGCCCTTCCACTTTATGCATCAAAGGCTTTTTCTTGTGTAGGCATTTACAGGATCGCCGCCGAGGAGGGTATGGGGATCGACTGCGTATCGGGCGGTGAGCTTTATACGGCTAAGGTCGCAGGCTTCCCCGCTGACAAAATTTATTTTCACGGAAACAACAAGACAGACAGAGATATCCGTGACGCTATGGATATGGGCGTGGGTACCCTCGTGGTGGACAATATGGACGAGCTTTACGCAGTCAACTCTATTGCCGCAGAAAAGAATATCAAACAAAGAATTTTGCTGCGCATAAGTCCCGGTATCGACCCTCATACGCATAAGGCTGTCGTTACGGGAAGCGTGGACAGTAAATTCGGCTCGGCTATTGAAACGGGACAGGCTATGGAGATAGTCAAGCTTGCGATCTCGCTTCAAAACGTCCGTCTCGCCGGACTGCACTGCCACATCGGCTCGCAAATATTCGATGTTGAGCCATTCTCGGACGCAGCTGACATTATGGTTCGATTTATTGCCGATATCAAGCGCGAATGCGGCTATGAAATTGACGAGCTGAATCTTGGTGGCGGTCTTGGAGTGCCTTACACCAAGCACGACCGCACCGTGGATTACGCCCAGGCTATCCGCGATATAGCGGCTGTGGTTACGGGCTTTTGCCGCGACAACGGCATCCGTATGCCCCGCGTTATCCTTGAGCCCGGTCGTTCTCTCGTTGCGGCATCGGGAATCACGCTTTACACAGTTGGCTCCGTCAAGGAGATACCCGGCTTTAAAAACTACATCTCGGTTGACGGCGGTATGCCCGACAACCCTCGCTACGCGCTGTATCAGTCGCAGTACACTGCCATGATCGCTAACCGCGCAGGTGAGCCCGACGACTACCGCGCGACCGTTGCGGGTCGCTGCTGTGAATCGGGTGACCTTATCGGCGAGAATATGGAAATTCAAAAGGCACAGCGCGGCGATATTCTGGCAGTGCTGGTGACTGGCGCATACAATTATTCTATGGCGTCAAACTACAACCGTATTCCCCGACCGCCCGTTATTCTTGTTAAGGACGGTAAGGCACGAGTGCTTATCCGACGCGAAACCTATGAGGACATAATCAAAAACGACGTCCTCTGATCCCCCATTCGAAAGGAGCTATAATGTCAATTATTACAGATTTCGTCCAAAATCTGCCGCTGTATCTTTTGAGCCTGCCCATCATACTGCTGGCGCTTTCGGTACACGAAACGGCTCACGGCTTCATTGCCTGCAAGCTTGGCGACTCTACGGCTAAAAACCTTGGACGGCTTACCCTAAATCCTGTTAAGCATATCGATATTTTCGGATTTATAAGTATGCTTTTGTTCCATATCGGTTGGGCAAAGCCCGTTCCCGTTAACTCGCGCTATTTCAAAAAGCCTAAGCGCGATATGGCGATAACCGGCGCGGCAGGACCTGTATCAAACTTCTTGCTTGCAATAGTATTCCTTGTTATTCTGCGCGTGTCCTTGATATTTATTTCAAATAGCTTTTTAGACGAAGCTATGGCTGTCGCAATAGGAACGGCTACCGCTTCCACAGCCTACACCGCTATGAGCTTGCTCGTCTATATCCTCAATCTTGGAGTCACGCTTAATATTAGCCTTGCAATCTTCAATCTACTCCCATTCCCGCCGTTTGACGGCTCACGCATCTTTTACGTGTTCCTGCCCGAGAGATTGTACTTCAAAGTAATGCAGTACGAGCGATATATTATGATAGTGCTTATGGTGCTTCTGTTTATCGGCGTGTTCGATACCCCGTTGAATTACGCATTCAGCTTTATAACAAACGGACTTTTCTCACTTGTTGGCATGGGAGACAGTGAGCTTCTCACGTATTCGCTCATGCACAGCCACGTTTACAGCGTGCTTGGCAGCTTTGCTATTGGCTAACGAATTTACGAAAGGAAGCATTAGGTCTTGGAACAACAACTGACGTATCATCTGGAAAGCTATGACGGTCCTCTTGACCTTTTGCTGACGCTTATCCAGAAAAATAAAATTGACATACAAAATATCCCGATCGCGCTGTTGTGCGATCAGTATATGGAATATATCCGCGAGGCACAGCTCATGGATCTGGAGCTTGCGTCCGAGTTTATCGTTATGGCGAGCGAGCTGATGCTCATCAAGAGTAAAATGCTGCTCCCGAAGGAAAAGACAGACGAGGAAGACCCAAGAACGAGCCTTGCCGATGCCCTGTTAAAATACAGTCAGGCGAAGGCGGCGGCGGCAATTCTCTCCAAGCGTTATCCCCAATTTTCGGGACGTATGGTAAAGGATACGGATGAAATTTCTATCGACAAAAGCTTTGTGGCAGACCACTCGGTGCTTGCTATTATCGCGGCGGTGCGTCGCATAATCTCCTACCGCGAGGAAGCCGCAAACCGCCCCGACGAAAAGGTCACCTTTACCCCCATGATAAGCAAGCCTATCGTTCCCGTTGAGGCGAAGATCGTGGGAATTATTCACCACATTGAAAGAAAGTCCAAGGCTACCCTCGGCGAGCTTTTGACAGACTCGGTATCTCTTCCCGACATGATCGCTATTTTCCTTGGTGTGCTTGAGCTTATCAAGGTTAGAAAAATACGTATCGTTGAGGACGGGGATGAATATGTGGGAGTTCTGGGTGAGGATACTGTATTTGTTATGGGCGAGGATATGCCCGACGAGGACAATTTGAATGAGGAGGATACCGCATATGTCGCAGAACAGTGAATCAAATATCGCACAGACCGAAAGCGGCTCTGTGTTTGAAACCGTCAAGGATATTGAGATGGCAGTGGAGGCGATACTTTTCGCCGCCGGATATCCCGTAACCTACGAAAAGCTCGCTGAGGTCATTGGACTTTCAAAATCGGATATCAAACAGATCATCTCTAACATGGCAAAGAATTACGGCGGTCGCGGCATCTCGCTTTTGATGTATCCCGATACCTGCCAGCTTTCCACCAAGGAGGATTTCGCTCCCTACATACGCGAGGCACTTGGTATACGCCGTGGCGGAAATTTATCAAATTCCTCGCTTGAGGTTCTCGCAATCGTGGCTTACAATCAGCCCGTAACGCGCGCCTTCATTGACACGGTACGCGGAGTTGACAGCTCATACGCCGTCACTTCTCTGCTTGACAAGGGGCTTATTGAGGCTTGTGGCAGACTGGATGCTCCGGGCCGCCCCATGCTTTACGTTACCACTGACAAATTTCTTCGCGTTTTCGGACTCAATTCTCTGTCCGAGCTTCCCGAAACCGACGGACTAAATACCGCTGCTGCTAATCTTGATGCAGTTGAGGGCGAGGCAAAGAATGCGGAGATATCCGATACAGAGGCAACTGACAGATAAATTCCCTTTTTGATTACGTGGGAAAGGAGGTACGGAGCTTTTGCCTGCGCTTATAATCTTAGGATGTATCATTTTGCTTTTCGTTCTGTTATTCACTGTGCGCGCACACATTACAATCGAATACAAGGACGATTTTGCCTTGTCTATAAGGATATTCGGCATTAAGATAAGCATCCTCCCCAAAAAGCAAAAGAAATATAAATTCAGCAACTACACTCTCAAAAAAATACGTCGCCGCGAGGCAAAGGAAGCTAAAAAGCAAGCAAAGTCCAATGCCGCAAAGCAAAAGCGAGCGGCGGAAAAGGCAAAACGCAAGGCTGACGAGAAAAAGCGCCGTGAATCGTTGACCAAGGCGCAGCGCAAGGCAGAAAAGAAAAAGAAAAAAGCTGAGCGACCCAAGGTTAGCGATATAGTTCCCCTATCATTACGGGTAGCGCGACTGTTTTTCTCAAGGTTTTTCGGCAAGCTACACATCAAGGTGGCACGCCTGCGCATTAACATAGCCACCGGTGATGCCGCCACTACCGCTGTTATGTACGGTGCGCTTTACCCTTCGTCACACCTGCTTTTATCAGGACTTGAAAAAATATCCAAGGTCAAGGGACTCAAAAAGGCGGATATGCTCATTACCCCCGACTATCTCGGCGAGCAGACCACCGTTGATCTCAAAATAACCTTCAGCGTAAACCTTGGCGGTGTTCTGGGCGCGGTTGTCAAGGCAGGATTTAAATTCCTGTTTGGATATGCCAAGATAAAACCCAACCCCGACGCTCAAAATGCTGAAAAGTCAGGTGGAATTCCTCTGCCTCCGGCTCCCCCACTGCCGCCTTCCCCCTTCGGTAAGGAAAAGCCGACTGTAAAACAAGAATCCAACGGTGAGGACGTCACCGAGGAAAATAAATCCAAGTAATTTATAACTGAAAGGAAATAAAATCATGGCAAACGAAAACAAGCTTCAAGAGATCATCCAGACTTCCCTGCAAAACATCAATTCTATGATCGACACAAACGCTATTATCGGCAATCCCATCAACACTCCCTCGGGTACTACCATCATTCCCGTTTCCAAGGTATCCATGGGCTTTGCCACCGGCGGTCTTGACTACCACGGCAAGGGCGAGGAGGCGGCTGTGAAGGCGCAGAATTTCGGTGCCGGCGGCGGTACAGGACTCTCCATTCAGCCCCTCGGCTTCCTCGTCGTCGACGCAGAGGGCGACGTTGAAATGATCAACGTTGGCGTTAAGAATCCCACCGATCCTATCGAGCAGCTCTCCGACCTTATCGAGCGCTCCCCCGAGATCATTACCAAGATCAAGGCTATCTTCAAAAAGGATTCGAGCGAAGAGTAATACAATTTGTCCGCATAATTTGTCCCGTTTCCCCGTATAGTGTACCAAAACACTTTACGGAGGAACGGGTAAATGCTACTTTACATATCGCGGTCTAAATTATTTCACGGGATTATCTGCGCGCTGCTCGCGTGCATTTTGATCCTTTCTTTTCCTGCGTCCGTGCTTGCCGCGTCTATAACGGACAGCGCGCTTGCACTATCTGAGAACGGCTTATCCGCAAACTCGGCTGTGCTTATCGAAGCATCCGAGGGACGTATAATTTATTCGCACAATCCAAACAAGCCATTGCCTATGGCTTCGACTACCAAGATCATGACCGCACTCGTGGCTATCGAGAAGCTGCCGCTTGATACGGTAGTCACAGTTGTGCGAGAGGCTGTGGGAATTGAGGGCTCGTCCGTATATCTCTACGAGGGCGAGGAGCTGACACTTGATCAGCTTCTCTATGCTCTTATGCTTGAATCCGCAAACGACGCCGCGGCTGCTATTGCATACGCGGTCGCAGGCGGAATTGACGAGTTTGCCGCGCTGATGAACAAAAAAGCTGAGGAGCTGGGGCTTGTAAACACACATTTTACAAATCCGCACGGACTTGACGAGGAAGGTCACTACACCACGGCTTACGAGCTTGCAAAAATCACTGCCGCAGCACTGGAAAACGACTTTTTCAGAGAGGTAGTATCCACCAAGAAAAAAACTATCCCTATGCGAGGCGGCGAGGGCACGCGAGTGCTTATCAACCACAACAAAATGCTCCGCTCCTACGAGGGTGCTATCGGTGTCAAAACAGGCTTTACCAAAAAAAGCGGAAGGTGTCTTGTTTCTGCCGCCGAGCGCGACGGTCTTACGCTGATCGCCGTTACTATTGGCGCACCCGACGATTGGCATGACCACACCCTCATGCTTGATTACGGCTTTGCATCCTACGAATCGCTGACTATCTGCGCCGACGGTCAATTTACTGCACCGCTTTGGCTTGTGGGCGGCGAGGCTGAATACGTTATAGTGAAAAATCAAGGCGAGCTTTCCTGCGTTTTGCCCAAAAACTGCGGGGAAATACGCATGACGGTTGAAATGCCGCGATTTGAATTTGCCCCCGTACGCGAGGGAGACACAGTAGGCAGGCTTATATATTCCCTTTACAGCGGCGGCGAATGGATAACGCTCGGAAATGTACCGCTTATTGTTTCTTATTCTGTTGAAAACAACGTCCCAAAGCTCTCGCTCTGGGAGAAAATCATAGATCTTTTCAGATAAATTCATTCATAACAAAGGATTTTTAAAATATGGAGCTTGTCAGAGTATCAAAATATTTCACCGATTGCGGTATTATGTCCCGCCGCGCCGCTGATGCGGCTGTGGCTGACGGACTTGTTACCGTTAACGGAAATGTCGCCGAGCTTGGGCAAAAAATAGATCCCACGCGCGATATTGTAAAATACAAGGGCAAGGTCGTAAAGCCGAGTACTGACCGCGGCGAAAAAATATGCATCATGCTTAACAAGCCGCGCGGTTACGTTACCACCATGTCAGACGAAAAAGGCAGACGCACCGTCGCCGAGCTTTGCGCCGATGCAGGCGTAAGACTTTACCCTATTGGCAGGCTGGACATGGATTCGGACGGACTTTTGCTTCTCACCAACGACGGCGAGCTTGCGAATTATCTATCCCATCCAAGTCACCGCGTCGACAAGGTCTACGTTGCGGTGGTTGCCGGCAATGTCACAACCGCTCAGCTTGAGGGTATGACTCGCCCCATTGAAATTGACGGAAAAACCACCTCCCCCGCTCGGATAAAAAAGATAGGCTCGGACGGTCAGCTTACCGCCATTGAGGTAACTATCCACGACGGGCGACGGCATCAGGTGCGCAAGCTATGCGCACGCGAGGGCTTGAAGGTAAAAAGCCTTACCCGCACGGCGGAGGGCAGTCTTACTCTCGGAAATCTCCCGCTTGGCAAGTGGAGAAAGCTTACCGCGGCTGAAATCAAGAAGCTGAAGGGTTAAAGAAAGGATATTGAATATGCTTGAAGTATTACCTATACAGACAAAGGAAAATCAACGCGAATTCTGCGAGCGCTGCGGAGTGAAGTTTGTTCCCGAGCTTATGGCATACCATGCGAAATGGGGCGGCGAGCTTATCGGAGTTTGTCAGTTCACTATGAATTCGGACGGCGGTTTTATACGATCAATGGGACTTGTACGCGACAAATTCACATCCCGCGAGGAGTTTGAAGCACTGTTCGTGCTTGGACGCGCGACCTTGAATTTTATAGATCTGTGCGGAGTCCACACCGCCTACTATACTGCAGAGGACTTTACTGACGAGAAAATAATACACGCCATCGGATTCAAAAAAAATTCCGACGGCGTATACGAAATGTCACTTACCGACTTTTTCAAGGAGCCTTGCTCTCATCATTGAATATACTAAAAAACGGTCACAAACGGTGCCTTCCATACAGCAGGTTTACCTGCCGCCAAACAAACGGAGTACGGACATTTTGTTCGTACTCCTTTTCACACGCCTTGCCCTGCAAGATATAGTGTGTTACACCTTTTAGGTGAACTATCGGGTGGTAAATAGCCTTCCCCCGGGAGGAATGGTGTCCGCAGCAAGCTGCCGCGAAGCGTGACGGAAGGAGCCCGCGTGACTTAAAATTCAGATTAAAATTCATTGTAACGCACTCTCCCTCAGTCAGCTTCGCTGCCCAGCTCCCTCCCGGAGGGAGCCTTTGATTTGTGCGCTCCGAAAGTCCGTCTGATTTTCCTGACAAGCACTGCTTTTGAGGATACAAAAGCGAAGCCCCGCGCGATGCGGGGCATAATTTTATTCTGCAAAAAGCTTTGTATATTCTTTGTCATTACGAATTGTGTCAAAAATTTTTCTGTTGCACAGTTCTTTAATATCGTCTGAAAGAGTAGCGTTTCCCGTGTGATTCCATTCGCGAGTATCAATTGTCACTTTGTTAAAAAGAGGCGCAGTATAAGCGTATTCGCCGGGAGATATGCTATCTAATAAATCATACTGTTTCGCATGATGGATTGCCTTTTTTAGTAGATTTAAGGCTTCATGAGTGCGGTTTGCTTTTGCTTCTATTTCAGCCTTGCGGAATTGAATATGAGCCATCTCATAATGAAAGCAGCAGTAGTTTTCATCAGGTATCATAGCTTCAATGATTTTTTCTGCAGTTATACAAGTGTATTTGTTTTCAGCAACTCCGTCCCACAAGAGTGCGTTAACCAAAACCTGCAAATAGTCTCCCAAATAATGCTGCTTGTGTTTAACTTGTTCTTCTCCTTCCAAACACATTCCGAGCAATTTGTCTTTAGCGGAAGGAATAATTTTGGCTTCAGGAAATAGATCAACATACTTTTTTGCTTCTTTTTTAGACCCTTTGTTGCACAAGCATTGTACAATTCCCGTAATTGAATTTACTTTGAGTTCGTCCTTGTCTGTATTTTCAATAACGGTATCAAATAACTTAATTGCTCTTTCTCGCTCCTGTTCGTAGGATTCACCTTTGAGTTCTCCTATGGCGCGGCACCAAATAGTCCACGCATAGTTATTTAGCCACTCCATATCGCCGGGATATTCTTTTACTGCGGTTTCACACACATTCAATCGCGTAAGCATATCACCGCTTTTAAAGGTTTTGTCATAATCCGCTTTCAATTCCCCATAACGCATATCATTGTTTTCGGGAATGGCCCCAAGTAACTCGTCGGTGGTAACATTCAAAAGCTTAGCCAAAGGAACAATCAAAGCAAGATCAGGGCTTGACAACCCACATTCCCATTTTGAAACCGCTTGATAGGATACGCAAAGATAATCAGCGAGTTTTTCTTGTGTTAAATCATTCTTTTTCCTTAGTTGTTTAATTCTTTCACCAATTGTCATAAAATCACCTCGTAAAAATTATTGAATCCGGATTCTGTATTTATTATAGCATACACCCAAATCTAATACAATAACTTGTTTTTCGACCGTAATGCAACCATAGGTTGAGTTTGCGAATAAAAGTTTGGCGTACCTGCTTTAAGATAAGCTCCGATAACGAAGGTTTCAAAAACAAGTGGTAAAGACAATCGATACAGTATATCGCAAATAATAATATGAATGGAGATACTGTAATGAAAACATTGTATGAAACACTTGGTGGAACCTATCGTGAAGAAAATGGGCGTCTCGTTCCCGAACTTGAACTGCCCGAACAAACCAATTATCAGATTGGCAAGTACGGGCTGTTTTATCTTAACTATATCAAACAACACCGTCGCGGAAGGTACACCACGCTTTTGACCGATGGGATGTTAAACGCTCGGTTGCACGAAATCGACCTTGAAGCAAAAACGATGCTTGAAAGCATCATATCCCGACTCGCCGCTGAAAGAGGTATTGACGAGAATTTGAAAGCTCGCGATATGCTACGTTGGGTAGCCGAAATGAACAACATCAAGTCAAGCGCGGAAGAAATCATTCTCAAGGAGGTCATCTACAAATGAGATCTATCCTTGAAGAATTGTTCTATGGCAACATCTCTCCCAACACCGATTGCAGAAGCCGCGATAAAGAAACGAAGCAGTTGATGGGTTATATAGCCGATCATCACGACAATTTGCTTTCCACGTTGAACGAGCAGCAGAAAGAGATACTTGAAAAGTTCGATGATTGCTATAACGAGTTGATCGACATTAATGAGCGCGAGATCTTCGCGTATGCGTTCAAACTTGGCGCGAAACTTATGCTCACAGTTATGGAGGATATAGTAAGATAATATACGAAAACGCCCTCGTGCCAAGAATGGCACGAGGGCAATAGTTTTTTTTCGTTTACTTCTCCTGCCGTTTCATCACTGGTGTTATTGAGGACGATATGAGTAATAATGTAATCCTCAAGAGCAGCTTATGATTTTTTACCCGTCGGGCAAATTTTTCACTTTGATTTACTCTAAAAGGATATTATTCTTTCGCTTATACAGCAATATTAAGCTCGGAATAAACGAAACAAGCATAAGAACAAACACGCTCAATATAACCGATAAGAAGTTAAGCGGCGAAAAATAATAGGTTATTGAGTTTAGAATATTGAATCCGTTTTTAATCAATAGCCACGTCATAGGCACCGACAAAACAACGCCGACAGAATAAACCATAAGCAACTGCAAAATAAGTGATCTTATCAGTTTTCCGAATGTCAATCCATTGATACGGTAAAGCGTATATGTCGAAAGACTTAATCTTGTTTTGATGAAAAGCTGAATCAACAGCATAGTAAATGTTACGAAAATCAGTATAGCTATAAATGTTACAGAAAAGATTGATACAAGCAGATTGTAAACCTTATACGTTCTGACATCACTTGACCAATTTTCAAACGTCATATTCGGATAATCAAGCCCCAATTCTTGAAGCACATTTGCGATCACCGTATTATCTGCGTCAATATCGGTATAAATGCTAACCACGCTGTACGTGGCGGGGATTCCCAACTCGTCCAATGCTTCATTTGCAGTAAGCACCGAGCAAGCGGCTCCTATTCTGCTTGATATAAGCTGACCGTCTGTCCCGCGGATAATTGCACCGACTTTTACGGTTACGTCCTTTCGGTAAAATAAGGATATATCCGATTCCGCAACGCCGCCGTTTAGAGGCTCGTCCGTAAGCAATCCCGAAAGTGTAATTTCATCACCGACCTTAAACTGTGTCATATTGATCGCGTCCGGGTCGTCGTACTCCGTAGGAATAATGCCCCTTAAAATCGTTCCCCCGAAATTTTGCTCCGTTATTTTGTATGCGGGAACACGGAGAATGACCTCTTCTCCCGACATTATTTTGCCAATGTTAATCTCGCCATCAATAACAGAATCTTTTAGTTTTTCCAAGCTCTCACGACTATAACCGACGATCTCACTACTTACCAATACGTCATTTTCTTTATAGTTAAAGGTATTCCAAATGAGATCATAATTATTGATACTCATAGACATTGCCATAT
>SVQX01000003.1 GCA_015065065.1 Oscillospiraceae bacterium | reverse complement strand
GAGTACCCATGGGTGTGCTTCCGAAAATCAAGGAGCTAATACTGAAAATAGGCGAAACGCTTTCTCCTGAGCTGTACGATAAGCGTGGAGAGGGCATCTGGATCGCCAAAAGCGCGAAGGTCGCAGAGAGCGCGTATATAGGCGCGCCGTGTATTATCGGCGAGCGCACCGAGGTGAGGCACTGTGCCTTTATCCGAGGCTCGGCGCTTATCGGTGACGATTGCGTGGTGGGCAATTCGGTAGAGCTGAAAAACTGCATTTTGTTTGACAGCGTTCAGGTTCCCCACTATAATTATGTGGGTGATTCCATTCTCGGATATAAATCGCACATGGGTGCAGGCTCGATCACGTCAAACGTCAAGAGCGACAAAAGCCTTATCAAGGTCAGAACGTCAGACGGCACCGTCTACGACATAGGACTTAAAAAGATGGGCGCGGCTCTTGGTGACTTCGTTGAGGTGGGCTGTAACAGCGTGCTGAATCCGGGAACTGTTGTCGGTAGGAATTCGAATATCTATCCGCTATCAAGCGTCCGCGGAGCAGTTCCGTCGGATAGCATTTATAAGAGCGGCGGAGTCGTAGTTCCAAAGAAAAAAATATAGCGCCAGACCGACGTGCGGTGCGTGTCGGTTAACGAGGAGAGAGGAGTATCGAGATTTTCGGCGGATGCCTCTCCGCCACGGCAGTGGCGAATCCGACTTTAAATATGCGAGTAATTGCAAAACAGAGGGTCGGGTACTGTCCGCGCAACAGCCTTGCGCGTTTCCGACAATAAAATTTTAGGAGCAGATTCGTGTGAATCTGCTCCTTTTGCAGTTGAAAATTGAGAATTGCATCACGCTTCGCGTGTGCAAAAATTGAAAATTATCGTTGCTTTTCGCTTTGCGAAAAGCTTCATTTTAGTTATCTCGCCGTAGGGGAGGGGCTTGCTCCTCCCGCTACCGAATAAATTATAGAGATGGCTTCGGTTGCAACCATCTTAACAAATCTAAACAAGAAATTTTTGCAGTAAAGTTCTTTGATCCAAACTTTCTTTCAAGAAAGTTTGGTGGGGTGTGGGGTGAAACCCCATATATAATATTAATCACTCCTCCTTCGCTTCATCCACTCGGACGGCGATGGCGGAAAGGTCGTCGTCGCTGCCTGCGGCGATAGCGCGGCGGAGGATATCAAGGCGGAGAGAGTCCATGGAGGTGGGGAGGGTATCGGAGAGCAGGTCTATAAGCCAGGGGCATTCGTCGTTGCCGAGGGTAACGCCATCGCTGACCATAACTATCACGTCACCCGGGCGCATGCGGAATTTTAATAGCTGAGGGACGGTATCCTTGAGTATTCCGATAGGAACGGTGCGTGAGCAGAGCTTGTATACAGTGCCGCCGCGCACTACGTAAGTGGGAGCTGCCCCGTTTTTTGCGAACACGGCGTGTCCGCTGATAAGGTCAAGCTCAAGAAGATCGACCGTGGCGGAGCATTCGTCGCCGAGCGAGTCGTTTTTGGTGCGGATGATACCGTTGAGCATGCGGAGTGCCGTATCCGTACTGCTGCCCGCGCAAAGCATTTTTTCAAGGAACACAGTGCATATTCCCGACGTAAAGGCGGCAGCCTCGCCCGAGCCCATACCGTCGCTTATAATGGCGTAGAAGTATCCGTCGCGATCCGAGGCGGCATTCGCCTTGAATATGGCAATATGATCACCGCATTCGGCGGGCGGAACGTAAGTTTGCTTGCTTTCAAATTCATTTGTCAGCGGACGGTATAATACGCTGCGCTCGCCGCCCGTCGCGCATACGGTACTGCCCGAATATACGGTATCGATCGACGGGATGGAGCTTGTCCTCATCAGCATCACGTCGCCGTCGCGCTCAAAGGTGGGAGGGGACAGACGAGTTCCGCATATTTTTTCAAGCTCGGCACGTATTTCGTCCGCCTTTTGCGCAACTCTTTCAAATCGCGCGCCGCGGACGGTCACGTGGCATATTCGTTTGCCACACACCGCCACACCGCGCACATTGATACCAAGCTCGCTCAGGTAGTCGTATATCCTGTCAGCCGCCTCGCGGTTGATGGAAAGCTCGTGGGCGTCAGCTCGCATCATATCCTCCAAAAGCGTTGATATAGCTGAATAATCGTCAGCGCACACCTCCGTTTTTTCACTACGGTATAAGGAGCGGGATATGTCGGCGTATTCGCGGCTGATCTCCTCGGATATCTCTGCCGCATGTGGACAATCCTCGCGTATTTCTGGGGCGAGAGCATCCGTGTCAATGCCGCCGCGAGCGTCAAGCATGCGGGGTATCTGCTCTTTGAAGCGCGCCGCCAGCTCACAGCTATTCTTGCGCGGACAGCCCTTGCATTTTTTGGCGAATGCCCGCTCGCATATCTCCTCAACATCAGCCGAGCGAGGCTTTTTGAGCCTGTCGGACAGGCTGTAAAACAGACAGGACAGAGAGGTAAGGGCGGCAGACAGCGACTCTATTCTCGCCTTGTTCGCCGCCGCGCGTATCTCGTAGGTGACGGCGGCGGTAAAGTCGTTCATTTCCTCAACCGTCGGCTCGGCAGCGGGGAGATACTCGGATATTTTTTCGCAGGCTAAAAACAGCGGCATGGATAATAATATCGATGGGAAAAGATATATCAGCTGCTCAACGCCGCCGTAAAAATAGGTGAACACGAGTGCCGAGGATACCGCACCTATGGCGGATGCGCGGCGGGATAGCGGCGAGAGCAGTGTGAATATGGCGGATGCGAGTATCAGTATGGGGGTAAGCATAGGTCCTGCGGCAAGTCCCGCCAGCACTGCACTTACTATCCCTGCAATAAAGCCGAGCCGCTCCGAAAACAGCAACGTAAGCAGTAGCGCGAGCAGGGGGGATAAGTAAACGGTGAGTAACGGAATACCAAGCCCTATCTCATATCCGCGAGCCGCATACAGCGTCACAAACAGCAGCAGCGCGGCGGAAACGGTAGAGAATGCCGTGAACTTTACCGAGCCCTCCTTGGAGTGCGGCGGGCTTTTGAGAATGAATAAAAGCCGTTCTCCCTCTCGGCTGAACGTGGGGGAAAACAGAAATATTGTCAGCGGGGTTACAAGCAGCAGAAACAGCGTGCCGAAAAGGTCGTAGAATTGAAAGCCGCCGCGCACCATGTCGGCAAATCCCCAAGCGAAGGCACATATAACGCCCGACAGCATCCTCAGAAATATGTTCTCGCAGAACAAAAGCGGACGCCCTTCGTCCTTATCCGTGCCGTCGTCCTCGCGAGGCGCGGGCGGATCCTTTGCAAACATAGAGCCGGGATAGTAATCCTCGCGGATCTCGTCCCGCTCAAACCTTTTTTCCTTGCTCGAAAACATATCTTTAAAGGAATCCCAGCAGCGGTGCAAATAGCGCACGTCCCGCTTGACGGATAGCTTGTCCCGCCTGTCGGCAGAGCTGTTTTTGCCCTTTTCGTCGTTACCCGTATCCACAAGATACAATGCGCCTATGCGCAAAAGGATACAGAGTGAGTATACCGTTATCGCAATCCATAGCGGTCGCTCGCCGCCAAGCGTCACAGCGGACAGTAAAAGTCCTGCCAATATGTACCAGGAGTGCGCCGAGGATGCGCACAAAAGCGCAAGTCCCAGCGGCAGGGTGGAGAATAAAAGCTCGCACCGTCCCAAAAGAAATGCTATTCCAAGGTATGTAATTCCGAAAAGTATTTCCCGAAACAGCGCCTGCCTGTCCGCGCGAGCCCCATCGCTTATCCTTGCCCGCTTGTTTGCTTTAATAGTGTTTGTTTTCTCCGTCATATTCAATATCCGCTCCACGTGAGCGCCTTTCTTAAAATTTGCCTTGATGCGCACATATAATAAAAAAATCTGCATATACTGATCGGTATGTATATTATAGCGCTTTTGAAGCGGACAATTTGTCGGAGCGTGACGTGAGAATGTGAAGGAAAAATATGTTTTTTCAGTCGCTCCGTGTCGCCGAGGACAGAAATGTCGGGAGCGCGGGGAGGAGCGTAGTCGAAAAAAAGATTTTGATAGGAGGGAAAAGCGTTTTTTGACGTGCGATTTTTGGAAGCAAATGATTTTTAAAAGTCAAAAATAAAAAAATACGAGAAAAATCAAAAAAAGGTATTGACAAACGGGCGTGATAGTGGTATAATATGCAAGTCGCGAGATAATTTGCGAGTGTAGTTCAATGGTAGAATTCCAGCCTTCCAAGCTGGCCGCGTGGGTTCGATTCCCATCACTCGCTCCATAAGCACGTCGGCGCATCTGCAAAAGGGTGCGCCGAAGTATGTGCCTTTAGCTCAGTTGGATAGAGCAACTGCCTTCTAAGCAGTAGGTCGGGGGTTCGAATCCCTCAAGGCACGCCAATTTACGGTGGATATAGCTCAGTTGGTTAGAGCGCCAGGTTGTGGCCCTGGAGGTCATGGGTTCGAATCCCACTATTCACCCCATACAGAAAACCCCTTGCTGTAGCAAGGGGTTTTAATTTTTCTTTATGTGGCAAGGCTTTAAATGTGTTTGCGTATTCGGAAAAATGTTCAGAAAATTAAACAAAAAATCGGCAAAATAAAATCTTATGCGAAACGAAATGCGAAACAAAATGACGGAGGAATGCGAAGCAAATACGGCGGGGAAATGCGGCGAAATTATTCCGTGAATATCTTTGAAAAATAGTCCTGCATTATATCCTCAACGGCGGTCTTTTTGTTTTTCATTATATGACCGTACACTTGGTCTATCATATTTTCGGTCTCGTGGCCCACGTAGTCGGCGATATAGTTCTTCGGGATATTCAGCGAGAGCATTACCGACACGGTGTAGTGTCGCAGGTCGTGGAAACGGTAATGGGGGATCTCTGCTTTCTTTTCGAGTCTGGCAAATGCGCGGCTTATGGCGTCGGGGTTGATGGTGATATATTCGCCGTCGCCCTTTTTATTTTCGTTTTTATAGCTTTTCAATGCATTTGAAACGATTGGGAACATTCTGATGGTGCGCGTGCCTGCGGTGGTTTTTGTGGTTTTCTCCACAAATTGATTATCCCCGTTTATAACCAGCGCGTGCTTTATGGTTATAGTATTATTCTTAAAGTTTATGTCCGACCATTTAAGCGCGGCTATCTCACTTCTTCGCATACCGCAGCAGGCTGCCAGCAGGATCGGGAGCTCCATATCGGTATCCTTGGAGAGCTTGATGAGCTTCTGCACTTCTTCCTCGGTAGGAATTGCAATTTCATTTTTGACCTTTTGCGGGAGGCGAGTGTGCAAGGTTAGATCGGGGCGGTAGACCTGCAATACTGCTGTCAGGAGTCCGTGGATATTGCGGACGGTCTTTGGCGCGTGTGTCATTGCCTCCCGGTTGATCTCCTGCTGGACGTTCTCCTGGGTGATTTTATCCACCGGGATATCCATTAAATATTGCAAATTATTGCGCCTCAGGGAGCGGTAGCTGTTCATCGTGGTAGGGGACAGCACTGCGCTTTTGGATTTGATATAGCTATCTATGGCGTCGCCGAGCGTGAGCGAGCGGTTGCCTGTGGCGCGGGCAAGCTTATCGTCGCTCTTAGCTTGCTTGAACTGTGCCAGCTCAAGCAGCAGCTTATTATAGTCATAATTTGAAAATGAGCGGTATATTCGCTTACCCGTTTCATCGGTATAATCGTATGCCTTGGCGTGGTAGGCGCCGCTTGGGAGCTGATTTATTTTAGGCAGTCCCGTGTTTCGTGATTTTGCCATTGGGTGTCCTTTCTGTGGAATTACGGTTCGCGGTGTGCGAGGGGTGTGGGATGGTTCTTGTCGGTTATGCAAAATGCTTAAAAGCACGTCGAAATCCTTTGGACTCCGCATCCTTTACAGTAAACTCGTAACTTTCGCCGTGATTTTTCTCTACGACCACGCGGTCATATTGCTGATCAAAAGGAAGATGATATATTTTTTCTCCGGTCGTGCGGTTAATATTACATTTAATGCGTGGGAAATCGCCGAGATTTATGTGGGATACTTTAATGCCGAGATAGTCTGCGATAAGTTTTGCTTTGGATGATAGCTCAGTAGTGGTGACAAAAACACCGCACGCCGGAGCAGTTGCGTGATCGATGTTATATAGAGTTACCGTTCCGAACAACTGAAAAATATGCTTTTCGTGAATAGTCTTTTCCTTGGACCAATTTTTACATTGTATGATATATGTTTTGCCCTGCCGCGTCACGATCAAGTCGCGTCCCATATCTTCAAAGTTCTCAATAATTCCCGTGTACTGAACATTAAATCCTTGATTTTCATAGAGGTAGCCTATATACATTTCATAATCTCTGCCAATCTGCCACTTGCTTTTTCTGCCTAGAAGATAGCGGTCAAGAGCCAGTTGGTTTTTACGAGTAGTTGACAATGAACGATATTCTTCTGCAGAAAGATAAAATTTTACTCGGTCAGTGTTTTCCGAGGTTTCTAATTCAAAATCGGATTCTTCATTAAAACCGTCATCAAAGATATCATTTATATTGGGGAAGCATTCCTCAATATACGCCAGCTTGTACTCGATAAGCTTTTTTTCTTCACAAATTTTCTTGGTTTCTTTTTTTAATTCGTCTATTCGCTGCGCTTCCACCAAAGCCGGACTTTTTTTATTGCGGAGATAAAAGGCAGAGCGAGCATAGTGAGCCGTCATCAAATCGGCTTGGATTGCTGCAAGATGGGGGTATGCTTGACATTTATCCTTTATGTATTGATCGAATTCACGGTGCATAAGCTCATACCGCGATTTTAGATCCTCGGTCTCGGCGCAAAGCTTATCGTATTGTTCTTTTGATTTCTTTCTTTCGTACTGTAGACGAAGGCGCTCTGCTTGGAGAATATTTGATTGTTCGGCACACATCTTTTCGTATTGTGCTTTTAAATCTTTTTCTTCATCTTCCAAGCGAAGGCGCTCTGCTTGGAGAATATTTGATTGTTCGGCACACATCTTTTCGTATTGTGCTTTTAAATCTTTTTCTTCATCTTCCAAGCGAAGGCGCTCTGCTTGGAGAATTCCGGATTGTTCGTCATAAAGTTTTTTATATTTTTGTGCTTGCTTTCGTTCCTCTTGGGACAAAAGATCTTGGTAATATTTTTTGTCCCATTCCTTGCTACTTTGCAAGGATTCCCTATCTCCGCGTAAAATCAATATATATATGCCCAGTATGGCAACCGTGATAACGTATATAATGAGTGCAGGCATAGTTGATCTCCCTGATTAGATACTCTTGATAATTTTCTTTACCGCGCCGAGGATGCGGATGCGGAGCGTATCGGCTCCCTCAAAGCGCATGGGCGGGTACATAGGATTTATGGACTGCAGCTCGATAAAGCTTTCGCCGTACTCCACGCGCTTGACAAGTCCCTCGTCGCCGTCAAGCAGCACGACGGCAATAGTGCCGCTGTCAACGCTATCCGTTTTATGCACCTGTATTACGTCGCCTTCCTCGATCTTGGGGTACATGCTGTCTCCCTTGACCTTTATGCAGATGGTCTCCGCCGCCTCTGCCGCGCTTGTGAAATAGAGGGGGGTATAATCAATTATGCTGTTATCCGCCAAAGCACCGAAGCCTGCGGACACAGTTTCGTACACGGGGATGAGGTGGACATTCTTTTCCTCCAAAAATATTGCGTTCGGTTTTATGCCGGGCGCGTTTTCTTTTTCGGTGCCGAGCAGGTAGTTAACAGATACGCCGAAATAGTCGGCTATTCTCATAAGGGTTGCTTTACGCGGAACGGACTCGTCCGTCCAGCAGGAAAAAGTGGCAGGGGTTATGCCTACCTTAATGCATACAGCCGAAGGGGATTCGCCTTTTTGATTACACAGTCGAATGAAATTTTGTTTGAACATAGTGTATCCGTTAAGTTCATTAGGTTCTGCAAAAGCAATGGTTGTCAACTCGGAACCGAGTAGGTAGTCGGTGGTTACGCCGAAATAAGAGGCGAGCTTTTGCAGGGTGTCGCCACGCGGCATACCGCCTTTCTTCCAATTGGCAGTCATAGATGTGCTGATACCTATGGCTTTGGCCACGGCTGTTGGCGTTGTGCCGCGCTCTTTGCATATTTTTTGCAGGTTGGTGTAAAACATAAAAACCTCCTTGTTTGTTTTTAACAAATTCTAAATTTAGATTTTAGGCAAAAGGTAGAAAACTCTAAAAATAGATTTTTTCTATTGACAAAATCTATTTTTAGATTTACAATGTATACGTACCCACCGAGCGAGGTCCGAGTGCATTGTACACGAGAGCACTGAGAGGGCTTGCCGCGCGGGTGCGCGGAGGACTGCAGCGCGATGATCGCCTGCGGCTCGCTCCCGCCGAGCCGTTTTCCCCGTATAACTGCCCTTGGCTGGTTTCTCTCCCACCGCGCCCGGTTTTGCACTACCGCGCGCGGTTGGAGTTACGCCAAGGCGGGAAAAAGTTGTTGCTATATTTAATGTAGGGAAAGGGAGAGAAAATGGGAAAACAAACGCTGACGCCGGATCAGGAATGGGCTGTGATACATACCTTCGAGAAGGTAGACAAGCTGCCGTATGAAATATTACCGGAGCTATACGACAGACTGAATTCGCCGGATACTCCGTGGCCGGAGGAGATGCTTGAAGCACCTGACGGCTGGGATAGTATGTCGGAGCGGCAAAGGTTCTTTGAATGAGGAAGATAGAATGCTCTACCTGATATTATATTTTATGCTTGCAGCGACAGGGTGCTGGGCTTTAGTAGGGTATATGTGGCTCTGCGTTTGGCAGTATCAAGAACAAAGGAGCTACGGAGCGACTGTGTTGGCTACTGTAATGCCGACAATGGGATTTATCGGAGCGGCGGTGTTTGCACAGCTACTTGCGGAAACTACTCTGTGGACGGTGCTGATTGGGAATGCGTTTATATTTATTGTTACAATCATGCTATCGGTAATATTTGCTATCGCCAAGTATTGGGCGGACGATTATTGCGGGGACTGGTTTTCATTCTGCGTTGTTGTTATCTACTCGTTTATTTGGCTTTTGGCATTTACGCTTATTGTGTTTTTGGCCTGATCGGTTAAGGTCTGCGAGCCTTTCACACAAATCAAGATAAGCCTCGCGGATCTGAGGAGTGTACTCTTCCTTTGAGGCATAAGTAGTTGCGTTCGATTTTGCGTTTATGAGCGTGTTTAAATTTTGTATATCTTCCCAAAATTCCGGAGGTGTATACAT
The DNA here is from genome assembly GCA_015065065.1 of Oscillospiraceae bacterium. Taxonomy (GTDB): domain Bacteria; phylum Bacillota; class Clostridia; order Oscillospirales; family CAG-272; genus CAMEON01. Next base: position 81,452 of record SVQX01000003.1, on the reverse strand, counting down.
AAAGATTTCGGAGACCGCATCGCCCCAATCTTTTAAGTCGTCATAATCTAAACAAAATGCGTATCTTCCGGCGGCATGTAAATAACGCTCGATAGCTTCAAACTTGTGCTCAATATGGAAACGTTTCTTGTACATCATTGATTCATGTATGGCTGTTATAGTTGCGGTGAGTATAGGTCCGATAATAGTGGAAAGCAGTGCTATTGCGGCTATTACATAGGCGTTGTCAACATTGGAATTCATAATTGATTGAGACACCTCCGAAAATTTAATGTAGGGAAAGGGAGAGAAAATGGGAAAACAAACGCTGACGCCCGAACAGGAATGGGCTGTGATACATACCTTCGAGAAGGTAGACCAGCTGCCGTATGAAAAATTACCGGAGCTATACGACAGACTTAATTTGCCGGATACTCCGTGGCCGGAGGAGATGCTTGAAGCCCCCGATGGCTGGGAGAGCATGACGGACAGACAGAGGTTTGAAGCCGAGTGCAGTGTACTGAGTCACATAAGGCAAAAGATAGGTTTTAAAGCCTTGTCACGCCGTGAACATCTACAACAAGGGTGGACGGAGCAACAATTTGAGGATTGGTATGACGGATTTAAGGAAAGACAAATACTCGAAACATTAACAGAAAAAATCAATCACCTTGAGAATGAAATCAAAAACTCCTATTATAGCCGGGATGAGAGCAACCAAAAGGGCAAACTTCGCGATTTTGTATTCCCGCTCTCGCTGCTTATCTGCGTTTGCTGCTTTTTGGCGTTCTTCTTTCACCGCTTCGTATAGCTCGGCGCCGACGGGCGTTAACTCCAATTTATCGGCAATATTGCTTTGGCGAATGAGTCGGTTATTTTTCAGTTCTTCCACGGCATACGTCGCGATAGTTGTTTGACCGATAAATTGATTGATCAACTCGTAGTAATTGATGGCGCGAGACTCGGTATTGTAAAATTTCTCGAGGATAGTGTATTTTAAATCGGTCATTTTAAAACTCCAAAAATATTTAATGTAGGGAAAGGGAAGGAAATCCCGCAAAAAGTTATTTCCGATTAGGCGCGGAAAAAGCCCCGCAGGGTGCGGAGAAAATCGAAATTTAGGTTATTTAATTTATTCTAACACAAAAATATAGGTTTGTCAAGAAAGGAGACAAAAAATGACAAAACAGGAGTACAACATCAGAATTGCGGCGCTGGGGCTTTCAAGTGCTGAGGTAGCGGCGGGGATTGGATGCAGCGCGACGCAGCTTTCGACGGCGCTCAATCCCCTTAACAAGGGCACGGCAGCCACCGTATTACGCGGTAAGATCGACGAGTACACGTTGAGACTGCTTAACGGTCAGCGCGCGGCGGTGGAGCGGGAGATCTCGGATAGCGGTCTGTGGGGCAAGATACAGGTGGTACTGCCTGCGGACAACCGTATCGCTATATTCTCGGACGGTGAGTTTGTGGGATTCTATAATCCTATTACGAAAAAAATCGGAATGTGAGGAAGGGGAAGGTAATGTTGCCTGAGCTTATTTACATAGCGGCTGCTTTTGCGGTGCTGGGAGCGGTGGCGTTGCTGATTGACGGAATAACGACGCGGCAGAAAAGGAAAAGATATCGGCGCTTGGTTTACGAGCGCGCCTGCCGTATTTGCAAAAAACGCGGCACAATGGAGTGTCCTGACACCTTTGAATGCATGGCGGCGAGCGGAAAGCCGGAGTTTGAGGCGATATCACTCAGGGCTGCGACGGAGCAGGAGCTCTTAAAGTAACGGAGGTACATACATGAAAAAAAGTAGGACGTTTTTTACAAGGCTCACGGATTGGCTTGTGTTTATATTCACGGGCGTTGGAGCGATCGCGCGCGAAGCAGAAGCGGACGGGATCATTCAAGGAAAGAAATAAGAGGAAAGAAGTAATAAGTGAGGAAAGGAGTGCGGCTTATGGCAAGGATGGCAAAGTCGAAGGTACAGGAAAACTACGTCCGCGTGGCGGACAACATAAGGCAGCTGACCGTTCAGCGCAACAAGAAGGTGCGGGACGTGGCGAAATACTTGGGGATGAGCCCTGCGACCTATTACGCCCGTCTTGCTCATCCGGAGAATTTTACTCTTGAGGATCTGACGCGGGCGGCGTGCTTATTTAACGTGAAGCTCTCCGACCTTATCAGCAAGAAATACGCTATGGTCGCGGTTGAGGAGCGGATATATGGCACAGCCGGTTATTAAGTGGGTTGAGCAGGGGTACGAGAACGGATATTACATACTCGCGTATTATGTCGACGGAATATTGCAGTGTTATATGAAGGGATATCCCGATTATAGAAAAGAGGTATTTTGGGTGTATCTGCACAAGATCGCTCGATACAGTGACTACAAGCTTCCAAAGTGCAAGTACGTTGTATTCAGAGACGTAAAGAAAGGAATTAAATAATTTTATATAAAGGAGAGGGAACTATGGGAACATTAGACGAGATCAACGTAAGCGACCGCGCAGCGGACAAGCTGGCGGCAGAGAAACAGGCGGTGCTGGACAAGCGCAAGGGCACGTCCTTTACGGATATAGCTATGCGCTGTCTTGCGGAGCCTATAGCGGCAATGCTGACACGCTTTTGCTATCAGAACGAGGAATTTGCCCAAGGGGTTATAAGCTCTAAGGGGACTCTTTACGAGTGCCTTGACGGCATCCTCAAAAAGGAGACAAAGGACAGTCCTATGATATCCGATCTTGAGGCTTACATAATGGCGGTGAAGTTTTATCTTCCCGCGGCGCGGGTGCAGGCAAGCTTCCGCGTGGAGCTGCCCGAGGAGAGGGACGACGATCTGCTTTGTCTTAGCGAGCCTGACAGTTTAGCAGAGCCCTCGGGCGGTGCCATTATTCTTGACCTTTTTGGGGCGGAGAAAGCGTAAGCTATGGGAATGTACGTTTTTAAAATGTTCAAGCCCGGGCTTGTGTGCCGTGATTATCAATTCAAGGTAGGAGTAAATGAATGCGAGCACGCCACCTGCGTGCGCGAGGGCTTTCACGCGGTGGAAAATCCGCTTGACTGTCTTTCGTATTATCCCGACTTTGACTCAAGCGAATGTTGGCTCTGCTATGCAGACGGTGACATCCACGAGGACGGAACGGACTCCAAAATATCCTGCACCCGCCTTGAAATTCTCAGACGTCTGGGAAAGCTTGCGTTTGTTTATGAGGCTGGCAGGTACATTGTCGAGCACCCTTTGCGTCCGCTTGCATCCTGTGTTTTCAAAAATCACGGGCGGTCAAGCTCAAACGGTTTTGCCGTTGTGGTGGGCTATGATCCGAAGGCGCAGGCGGAGCGCGACGGGGATATCCTTTGTCTTGTAAAAAAGGGGAAGGAGGGCGAGCCGTGGGGCTTGTCTATACTTTGCGAGGACACAGTAAGAAAAGGAAAATGGTACAACTTTAACGGCGAGGAGGTAAAGGTCGGTGAGCACGAAACGATTGACTCGGGCACAGATTGACGAGTGGTACGCGGGCTGTCCGATTCCTCGGCGCGGCGGTATGGTATTCCGCGCGCTTGAGAATGACGGGCGGCTTATCCTCGGCGTATACAAGGACAAAAAACAAATGGGCGTTTACGTGCTTAATCCCGACGGGCGGTACTGCTCGCGGCGCGAGGGTAGCGTATGGTGCTCCGGTGGCATTTACAGTATATTTGAGTGGAGTACATATTGGTATCAGGCGGAGGCACACGCGGACAAGAAGATACGCTGGGCCACGGCTGAGGACGAGCGAACAGGTGAGGAGCTGCTTGATGAGCATAATCGGTACGTAAGCTGCAAGCCCAACATTATCCGCCGATTGCGAGAAATAGAGTCACAGTACAACGAGAACCGCAGAACGTCGGCAGCGGAGCGCAAGATGCGTCGAATACAAAATTACATTGATACTATTCCCGATGAGCCGGAGGACTTTGAAAAATGGTGTCATGAGGTGGTTATGGGTGGTATGCACTATATGTTCGGCAAGGCAGGGGAGGACGTATATTTTTGCACGTCCTGCGGCTCAAAGCACATTATCAAGGGACTCAAGGACAGACAGCGCACCGAGTGTCCGATCACGGGCGCGCGTGTGAAGGTGGAAAAGAGCAGGGAATTGGTGGAAAGACACGAGACGGTAATGCTGCTTCAGAGTATGCCGGACGGCAAGGAGGCAGTGGCACGGCATATTTCCGTATGGTTTGACTGGTCTGCAAAGGATGGGATGCGCTCTAATTGGGGTGACAACATGGTAGTGGTGCTGCCGAAGGATGGGCGCACTTCTGCTTACAAATGGTATTACCACCTATGCGGCGGCTTTTTCGGCGGCACTTGGTGGGACGATCGCAACAAGGCAAACTATACGCCGCGGCGTGAGTACTGTTACCCTTACACTGTAAAGGATGCTCTTGCAAACACGGTCTACGAGCACCTTGGACTTGACGTGGCGGCGGCTCGGGGCTGGCGGTTATCCTACAACCGTCTTATGATGGCTTGGCGTTACGGACAGACTGAGTATCTGATAAAGGGCGGCTTTGAGCGTCTTGTAGGTGAGATCTCCGACCGTTGTCACGTTGGGCTTTATGCAGGATGCATCTGCGAGGTGGGGCGCGACGTTAAAGAGACGTTGATGCTTGACGGTCAGCGTGTAGCGCGACTCCGTCGGGCTGACGGGGGTATTGGATATTTGCGCTGGCTTCGTTACGAGGCAGAAACGGAGGAGAAGATCCCCGAGGAGCTTTTGTGCTGGCTTGGGGACAATATAGAAAAGCCGTCGGATCTGAATTTTGCACTTGAGCGAATGAGTGCTGTTAAGGTGGGAAACTATCTGCGCGCGCAGGTCAAGGAATACAAGCGCAAGACAAGCAGCGTTATTGAGTCCTGGAAGGATTATCTCGGTATGGCCAAGCGGCTGAAGCTTGACACGAAGAAGGATATGATATTCCGCCCGAAGCACTTAAAAGCGCGCCACGACGAGCTTGCGGAGATCATCAGCGCCAAGGCGGACGAGCTGGAGCGCGAGCGCATCGAGGCGCAGTATCCTGCGGTGGTTGGCGTGTGTGATCGCATACGTCCTCTTTACGAGTGGACGGATGAAAAATACCGTGTTATCGTGCCTGCGGGGGCTGCGGATATCATCCGCGAGGGACGGCTGCTCCGTCATTGTGTGGGCAGCACGGACAGATATTTTGACCGTATTGCCGAGGGGGAGTCTTACATAATGTTTCTCCGCAAGTGCTCGGATGCGGACGCGCCGTGGTACACCATGGAGGTGGAGCCGGGCGGCAAGGTACGTCAGCTCCGCACCTTTGGTGATGATGAGGGATCTGACCGTCCGGAGGCGAAGGAGGCGCTCGGACGTTGGCAAAAGGAGATATTTAAGCGGCTCAAATCAAATAGCGATGGCGAGCGAGAGCTTGAAGCGGCAGAGGTCAGTCGCGAGCGGCGTATTGCGGAATTCGAGGAACTGCGCCGTAACGGAAATATCATCCGCAACGGTCGGTTTGCGGGACGCTTGCTCGTGGAGATCCTTGAGGCGGACTTTAAGGAATACAATGAGCAGGCGGCGGTCTGACAAATTTCAAACAGAAAAGAGGTATAATAGTCACGGACAATAAAATTACAAGGACACCAATAGTTATTGTGGAGGAGATAAACGCCATAAGATCTCAGACGGCGGGAATACTGAATGCCGCTTTTTCGATGGCAAAGCGCTCATGCTTTGAGATAGGAAAACGGCTGGAGGAGGCAAAGGCGCTTGTGCCTCACGGTGAGTGGGGCACTTGGCTTGAGGATAACTTCGAGTATTCCGAGAGCACTGCGGGAAATCTTATGCGAATATACAGAGAGTACGGCTCGGAGCAGATAGATATGCTGACGGGCAGATCGGATGCGGAAATCTTTGAGGGACTCTCGCAGTCCCAGCTTGTGGAGCTTTTTGCACTCCCCAAGCCGCAACGCGCGGAGTTTGTAGAGGAGCACCGTGAACAGCTTGAGAGCGGGGATATGTCCATCCGCGATATGCGCGAGCTTATCAAGTCCCAACGTGAGGAGCTTGACGCTTTGCAGGACGTGGCGGAGGATCGTAAATATCTTAAGGAGCAGCTTGAGGAGCGCGACCGCGAGCTGGCTTGTGCTAAAAAGGCTGCGCAGGATAGCTATTACGAGCTGGAGCAGCTTCGTGCTCTGCCCGCCGCCGCGCCGCAGGAGGTTACGGTGGTAGTAAATCAGCCCTCCGACGAGCAGATCAACGCCATACGCGCAGAGGCGGAGGAGGCGCTTGCGGCTTCTCACCGTGCCGAGGTGGACAAGCTCAACGAAAAGCACGCCAAGGCACTTCAAAAGGCGCAGAAGGAGTCGGCAGGGGAGCTTGACAAGCTCCGCGAGCAGATGGCAGAGCAGGAGCGCACCGCCGCCTTGAAGCTCCGTCAGGCGACGCTTGCCGCCGATCCTCACGCGGCGAAGGTATCCTATAGCCTTGAAGCTATACGCCGCGCCATTGCGGATATAAATGCAGAAATTAAGGCTATGGACGCCGCAGAGAGCGGCAGCGGTCAGAAGCTCCGCGCCCGCTGCGAGTCAACACTCCTCCGTATCGTTAACGATGCGGGCTGGCAGATATGAGAGAGAGTTAATAGTTAATAGTGAAAAGTGAAAAGTGGTGGATGATTTCCGCCTGTGCGGCGGAAATCTCCATCGGGAAGGATAAAATATGGCAAAAACACACGATCTGAAGATCTCATCGGTGTATTTTGATGACGTAAAGAACGGCAAAAAGCCCTTTGAGGTACGGTACAACGACCGTAATTTTGAGGTTGGGGATATCCTCAACCTCAGAGAGTACGACCGAGGCTCCTACACCGGGCGAGAGGTTAAAAAGAAGGTAAGCTACGTGCTGGACAACCGCGAATACTGCAAGGAGGGGTACGTGGTGCTTGGGCTGAAGGGGGTTAAGAAATGAAAATGGAAAATCGCACCACGCCAAGCGTGGTGCCCAAATTGAAAATTACGGAAGCGGAAGCTATCAACGCAATAAAGTGTAACAAACCTACAAGCGGATACATAATTTTGTGCGAAGCATTAGATATGGCTGTTGAGGCGCTTGAAAAACAGATTTCAAAAAAGCCGTATCTTGACAATGACAACGGTGTTTACGAAAAAGAGCATTGTCCGACTTGCCATAGAAGTTTATTTCCTAATGACCATCATTGCAGATGCGGACAGGCTCTTGATTGGACTGACCTCCCAACCGAGAAAGGCGGTGCGGAGGAATGAAATACAGAAAGAAACCTGTTGTGATTGATGCTATTCAATGGAATGGTGAAAATCATCGAGAAATGTTTGATTTTTTAACTAACTATGAATTAACAAATGAGTTTATGTCAAGTTCGGGAGAAAATTTTTATATTGACCACGATAAAATAAAAGGCGGTTTAATTATAAAAACTCTTGAGGGTGAACATCTTGCTTCAATCGGAGATTATATCATCAAAGGTGTCAAAGGTGAATTTTATCCTTGCAAGCCCGATATATTTGAAAAAACCTACGAGGCGTTGAAAGGCGGTGAGGGGTGATGTGTAAATGCGATTTTTGTCCCTTGTCAAATCACAAAGGCAAGTGTACAGCGAATTCAAGTATTGCAAAGATAAACGGTTGCCGAGATGCCATAAAATTGATGGTTAAGGTATTAGGCAAAAGAGGTGAGGAGAAGTGAAAATTGAAAATCGCACCACGCCAAGCGTGGTGCCCAAATTGAAAATTACGGAAGAAGAAATCGAAGAAATGGCGCACTCCCTGCGAATTAGAAAACTTGACAACGAGAAAATAGGGTTTGATGTATTAAGCCGTTTGTCAGGAAATGCATACGAAGATGAAGAAACGAGTATCGCACGGTATATTATAACGCAGTTGGGCTACCGCAAGCAGACCAATGTCGCGGAACGAATTTTCGAGGAGCTTAAGGATCTCGCAAAAATGCACGTTTTTCCCGTTGTACGCGAAGGAATGGTTGAAATTGAAAAAGAGCCGTTTTGGTGCATAGATCCTGCCGATTTTGCAAAGCTTGAAAAGAAATATACGGAGGACACTGTATGACCTACAGACAATTTAAAAAGTGGTGTAATGAGCGCGCCTGTGACGGGATGTGGAGTGCTGCTACGGTGTCTGTTTGCATTAAGACTTGCCATACTGTCGATCGGGCGCCGTTCTGGAAGCGGGAGCGGGAATGGCAGCGGCTGAACGAGGAGCAGGGTATTGTGGAAAAATTCGTTGAGCCCACGAACAAGAAAATAGATCAGCTTTTGAAAAGAGAAAAGGAGTAATAATCAATGCCTACGGGTATAAGCGGACTTTACAAAAATACAAAAGGTGCTCAAGAAGCAAATAAAAATGAAGGGAAGGCAAGAAAAATGGAACTCAAGGACACTATCGAGGGGATGCAAAGCACGGACTACAAGGAGAGATTCAAGGCGGAGTATCACCAGACCAAGATCAGATATGAAAAGCTGAAGGCGTTCTGCAACAAGATCGAAGCGGCGGAGTGCGCCCAGCTCGATGGGAATGCGACCATCGAAATGCCAAAGCACGACTGCCCTTTGGCACTGCTCCGTGATCAGCAATCGGCTATGGGACGTTATCTCCACGTGTTGGAGATAAGGGCGGTAATAGAAGGAGTGGATCTGGATGAAATTTAAGGCTATTGAACGGCTGGTGAAGGCAGAGGGGTACATAGCTCTGCTGGACGAGCGGGTGGAGGGCGAGGAGTCTGTCACCGTTGCACGTCAATGGATGGGCGACGGACGCGCGTTCTATCCGCTGGACGGGCTTCCGATGCTGACGGAGGAGGGTGTACTTGTGATGTTTGACATTGACGCGAAGAAGCGGGAGAAGATCGTCTTTCATCACGAGGCGCAGCTTCCGGAGAGCGTTTGCTTTGCGGATCTGTCGGACGAGGACGTTCTGCTTGAGCCTTACGACATCAAGATCACCGTCAACGGTGCGGAGCTGCTGCTCCTGAAGGACGAAGCGGACAAGCTTATCTGCATTCAGCGCAAGTATCTGACTCCTTTTGAAAAGCTGAAGGAGCTTGAACTCTACCGCCGGCGCGATGCAAACGGTGTGGAGTACGTTGCCGTCAAGATCGGATGCATATTGCGCGGTATTGTGTACGTATATGCGCCCGCGGATGACAAGTTTGTAGAAACTGTCGGCGCTATCTACAATGCGGCGGCGCTGGCTCTCGCCGATGAGAAGGCGAGACGGACGGAGCAAATGAGGATCTGAATTTAAAAGTGTGTGGAGGGGACGTCAAATCGTCTCCTCCCCGAAACGATACATTTATATAATATACGGGCCTGCGCATGGGCGATATTTACGGTTCAAGTCCGTACAGGCTCCCAAACAATATAATAACAGCGTAAATTTTGAGGGTCGCTTCCTCAAATTCGGCTGGTATTGCTGTATTAAAAGAAGAACCGTTTCAGACGGGGAGAAAGAAAGGAGAGCAGGAATGGAGAACAAGGCAATCAATTTCAGTGCAGAACGGAACAACACGTCAGGCGCCGCAGGCGCGGTCTGTCAGCCCACGCAGTGGGCGGTCATCGAGGAACGCGGGATCACTTTCGGGGAGGCGGTAGAGCTTGCAAGGCAGCAGATAGAACTTGAAAGCTTTGCACGTCCTCCGATGGGTAAGCGTTGCTCTGAGTATCGGCTTGCGGAGGCGCTTTGCCGAATTATTGCGGAGGTGATAAAGATGCGCCCCGCGGGGCAGATCAAGATAAGCGGCGAGATGCTTGATGCGGTGCTTGTCAAGGAGGTATTCGCCGAGATCCGTGCGGATCATATTCAACACGTTATTGATATCATACACGCTCGCGGATGCGGTGACACCTGCAAAAAGATATACGTGCGATCAATGCTTTACAATTCGGTGTTCGAGCTGGAGTGTGACGAGCAGGCGGGGATAGACGATATATTCCTTTGACGCGCGGTCGGTGGGAATGTTACAAACGTGCAGAGCGGCGGGCGCGGGCGGCGGTGCGCGCACACGCGATACATATTATGCGAATTGAAAATTGAAAATTAAATAGCCCGGTGGGAGAGGGTCCCACGGGGGTTATAGAGATGGTTGCGGTTGTAACCATCGTAAACAAATTTAGACAAAAATAATTTGCGGGCAAGTTCTTTCGGTCAAGCCTTTCTCGAAAGAAAGGCTTGCGGGGTGTGGGGCGGCGCCCCATATATCCGCCTGCGCGGAAAATAAAAAAGAGGAGAAAATATGGCAAACGGTGATATAAGATATACACGGGAGACGTCGTACAATATGGGGCTTGGGTTCTGCGACACGTTGCTTTACCGAGTAAAGGGCAAGCGACGTCAGCCCCGCGCTCTCGGTAAGGCTACGAGTGAGGCACAGGCGCGCGTGAATGAGCGCAACGCCATTATGAATCTGAACCGTATCGTCAACGCGAATTTTGAGGACGGACGCGACTTATACATAACGCTTACCTTTGATGAGGCACACTATCCCGCCACCAGAGCGGAGGTGCGCCTTCTGATGCGCAATTTCCTTCGACGTGTAAAGAGGGCGCACGTTGCCCTCAATATTCTTTCCAACAATGCATTTGAGGCGGTGCGCGAGTTCAAATATCTCTACGTTATCGAAGGTGGCGACGGTAAGCGAATGCATCCTCACCTTCTTATGACGGGCGGGCTCTCGGAGTCCCGCATCCGCGAGCTGTGGGGGATGGCTGATATTGTTAACGTGCGCACGCTTCAGGCAAGCAGCAACGGATTTGAGGCGCTTTCCGCTTATCTTACAAAGCAGGGGCGCATTAACGGTGAGCATCGCTGGTATGGCTCGCGCAATTTGGAGCGCACCGGGTATGCTGAGCTTAACGCCGGTATTTCCGCCGAGGCGACGGATGAGCTGGCGCGTGCTATTGAGGATATCAATGCGGGAGTTGGAAAGGGAGTAGAGACCACAGAGGAGCGATATGCGCCCGTGGAGTCCCGCTATCCAGGATATTATATGTCCGAGGCGGAGGCGATCTACATTGAGCAATTCCGTGAGTGGGTTATACATATCAAGCTATACCGCCGCGACACCGATCCCGGGCGGCGGGAGGCAAAGCGCCGCCGGTCGGAGGCAGCGGAGCTGAGGCGGATGCGCGAGCGGTACGCGGAGGTGGTGTGATGAGTAATTACATTGATGCCGACGTGCGCTGTCCGTTCTACAAGAAGGCTTTGCCGAAGGAAAAAAAGTTAAAATGCGAGGGAGTGTGCGAAAAATGCTCTACCCACCTCGTCTTTTCGTCGCGCGCGGAGTTAGAACGGTTTACGCGGACGTATTGTTGCGCGCGGTATTGGGACTGCGGGCTATTTTGGGCGCTCAAGGAGAAGTATCCTGGTGATTAACGGCGGGCGATTCGTGAATCGCCCCTACTTCCTATACTTCTCCCGAAGGGTGAGGCGCCCTCTCCGTCGGCTACGCCGCCACCTCTCCCGTGGGGAGAGGCTTTAGATAAGGCATTCCCAACTTGTGGCGCCAAAATATATTATTTTTTTAAAAAGGCAAGTTTTCCCTTGTGGGGCTTGCCTTTTTTCTATGTCAAGGGGTGGTGTGACATTATTTTTTATTTTCTGCTATAATGCAGGCAGAAAGCAAAAAAGAGGAGGTGAGCGGATGGCTCGCGGAGTCAGCATTGAGGAATATACCGGCGGTGAAGGTCTTGAGCGGTTACGTCAGTGGGCTACGCTGGATCTCGGCGAAATTGCCAGACGTATAGGAATTACCCGCACAACACTTAACCGTTGGTGCAAAAAGAGCGACGTTATTCGCTCCGTACTCTACGACCGCGAAAAGTGCGAGGCGGTGGAAAAGGAGATATACAAGTGTTGCTTTGATCGCACACAGGTCGTCAAGCTTCACAAGCAGGTGCTTGACAAGAACGGTGAGATAAAGGAGCTTGTCGAGGACAAGGTGGTAGTTCTCCCTGCGGATTTCCGCGCGCAGAAATATTGGCTGAACAACCGCAACCCCGAGCGCTGGCGCGACAAGGTCGAGGTATCTGTTGATGCGGTGCAGGGTGGAACTGTGATGCTGCCGTTGGCGGAAATGATAGACGAAAAAAGTGAAGAGTGAAGAGTGAAAAGTGAATAGTGAAGGACGATTTCCGCTGTGGCGGAAATCCACGTCAATTATTCATTAAGGAGGAATGCATGGGTAAGAACGTGGTTTGGTCGCCGCAGCCGAGGCAGGCGGCATTTATGGCGCGGGCGGAATATGAAGCGCTTTACGGCGGAGCGGCGGGGGGCGGAAAGTCGGAGGCTTTGGTGCTTGAAGCCCTCCGTCAGGTAGACATACCGCACTACAAGGGGCTGCTTCTCCGTAAGACGTACCCTGAGCTTGAGGAGCTTATCGGCAAAAGTCAGAACTACTATCCGCTGATATATCCGAAGGCAAAGTACAACGAGGCAAAGCATTCGTGGACCTTTCCGAGCGGTGCGAAGGTCATTTTCGGAGATCTGCACCGCACTCAGGACAAGCTCAAATACCAAGGTCGCGCTTACGACTATATCGCCTTTGACGAGCTGACACATTTTACACTTGAGGAATACATCTATCTGATATCCCGTAACCGTCCAAACGGTCCCGGCACGCGGTGCTATATCCGCGCATCCGCAAACCCCGGAGGAGTCGGTCACGGATGGGTAAAGGACAGATTCATTACTCCCGCGCCGCCAATGACTACAATGTGGACGGATCACGAGTACGTTACCCCCGAGGGCAAGCGAGTGGTTGGACGGCTCTCCCGCATATTTATCCCTGCCAGCGTATTTGACAACAAGGCGTTGCTTGATGCAAATCCCGAGTACATTACAAGGCTTGCGTCAATGCCCGAGGCAGAGCGCGAGGCTCTGCTTTACGGAAATTGGGACAGCTACACGGGGCAGGTATTCGCAGAATGGAAAAACGATCCCGCCCACTACGAGGACAGACGGTGGACGCACGTTATCAAGCCTTTCGATATTCCGGACGGTTGGAACATATACCGTAGCTTCGACTGGGGATATGCCAAGCCCTTCTCCTGTGGCTGGTGGGCTGTGGATTATCAGGGTGTGGCGTACCGCATCCTTGAGCTTTACGGTTGCAAGGAGAGCAGTCCCGACACGGGTGTTAAGTGGAACAACGAACGGATATTTGAGGAGATAGCGCGTACCGAGAGGGAACACAGGTGGCTAAAGGGTAAACAGATAATCGGTGTTGCCGATCCCGCTATCTGGGCGCAGAACGGCGGCCCGTCAATAGCGGAGGTTGCCGCGTCTCGGCGCGTTTACTTTAACAAGGGAGATCACGAGCGCATACCCGGCTGGATGCAGCTGCATTACCGCCTCAGCTTTGACGAGGAGGGCTTTGCGCAGATGTACGTATTCAATAACTGCCGCGACTTCATCCGCACCCTGCCCGCGCTTCAGTTTGACGACGTGCGTGTGGAGGACGTGGATTCCTCGGGCGAGGACCACTGTCTTGTTGGGGATACGCTCATTCGTACTGATGAAGGCTATGTACCGATTGAACGCTTGGTGGGGAAGGAAGGATTGGTATTATCGCATGATGGCGAATATCACCGTTTTTCTGACGTTCGTATGACGAGAAGAAAAGCCAAGGTATATCGTGTAGAGCTTGAGGATGGAACAGTTTTTGAGGGCACAGAAGATCACCGGATAATGAGAGAGGACGGAACGTGGGTACGAATAAAAGATATGCTACCCAACAAAACGGAGGTGCGGATATGCAGGTAAACGTGATAAGCAATACCAAACAGGAATTTAACGGAGAAATGTTTTACCTGTGCGGAGCTTATTTTCAACGCAAAGGCAAAAGACTGCATCGAGCGGTGTGGGAATACCACAATGGCAGTATTCCAAAGGGATTTGATATCCACCATATAGACGGCGATAGGCATAACAATTCCATATCTAATCTGTGCATGATGCAAGGTAAAGAGCATCAGCGAAAACATATGAAATCCCCCGAACGTGTTGAACAAAGCCGACGTGACATTAAAAAGGCACTCAAATATGCTTCTGCGTGGCATGGGAGCGTAGAGGGTGCGGCGTGGCATGGAGCGCACGCAAAAGAATATTGGGAAAAGGCTCCGCTACGTGAATATGTATGCACCTTTTGCGGAAAGTCGTTTCAAACACGGCATGTATACGTTGAAGGCGCGAACCGTTTTTGTCATCAGAACTGCCGTGCTTCGTTTCGCCGCAACAGGATAAAGGAGGAGCTGAATGAAAGTTAAGTCGGTAAGCTACGTTGGAGAGCGTGACGTATACAACATGGAAGTAGCGGATACACATGATTTTGTCATACAGGGCGGCGTGGTCGCGCATAACTGTGCCGACGAAGCACGGTATTTCTGCATGATGCGACCGATAGCGCCCAGGATGAATGCGGCGCGACGCGGTCCCCTTGAGGGAAGGATATTCGACGCGCTGAACATCAGGCGCGAGGATCTCACAACGCCTCCGGGCAGAGCGAGGGTGGAGATAATGCGGAGTTGAGAGTTGATAGTTGAGAGTTGAAAGTGAATTGAAAATTGAAAGTTGAAAGGAGAATTTATAAATATGGATTTTGCAGATGAAATATTGAGAGCGGAGCAGCAGGGGGCGGATATGCAGGTCGAGGGGGCGGCGCGGGAATTACCTATAGGGGAGGTACAGCTCCGCGATGCTATGGAGCTTTTCCAAAAATACAAGGCGGGCAAGGCTAACCTTGACGCGCGCATAATTGAGGATGAGGAGTGGTTCCGCTTGCGCCACTGGGCAGCTTTGCGGAAAAACAGAAAGGACGAGAACGGCAACGACATTCCTGAGGAGGTAGAGCCTACCTCTGCATGGCTGCTCGATTCCATTCTGAGTAAGCACGCGGACGGCATGGATAACTATCCTCGACCGAATATCGTACCGCGAGAGGAGGGGGACGTGAGTGAAGCCAAGATCCTTTCCTCAATCGTGCCCGTTATATTCGATCACATAGGGTTTGAGGAAATCTATTCACGCGCGCTCTATCCCAAGCTCAAGCACGGCACGAGTGTGTACGGTGTGTTCTGGGACGCGACAGCTGCGGGTGGGCTTGGCGAGATAACGGTTAAGGACGTTGACGTGCTCAATCTGTTCTGGGAGCCGAGTATCACGGATATTCAGGACTCGCAAAACATATTTCTTGTTACTCTTTACGACAACAAGCTGCTGGAGGGAATGTATCCGCAGCTTCGCGGCAAGCTTGGCGGCAGAAACGTGGCTGTCGGCGAATACATCCACGACGACAGTATAAATACCGCTGAAAAGAGCGCCGTTATCGACTGGTATTACAAAAAGACGGTTGGTGGCAAAACCGTACTTCACTTTTGCAAATTTATCAACACGGAGGTTTTATATGCGACGGAAAACGATCCTCAAGCGGCAGAGAGGGGACTATACGATCACGGTAAGTATCCCTTCGTTTTGGACATTCTCATTCCCTGTGAGGGTACGCCTGCAGGTTTTGGTTATATAGATATCGGCAAGAGTCCTCAGGAATACATAGACCGCGGCTCGCAGGCAGTTATGGAAAACATGCTTGACGGCTCATCCTCCCGATATTTCGGAAGCGAGGCGGCGGGCATCAACGAGGGTGAGCTGCTTGACCGAAAAAAGAAGGTCGTGCATTACACGGGAGATCCAAACGCGATACAGCCGCTTCAGACAAAGCCGCTGTCAGCAATTTACTTAAACGTGCTTACGGGCAAGGTTGAGGAGCTCAAGGAGGTCACGGGTAACCGCGACGTATCCAACGGCGGCACTACCTCCGGAGTTACCACGGCGTCCGGTATTGCCGCCATGCAGGAGGCGGGCGGCAAACGGTCACGTGACTCAAACAAGGGCACTTATCGCGCTTTCCGCCGCATTGTAGAGCTGGTTATCGAGCTGATACGTCAGTTCTACGACACTCCGCATTATTTCCGCGTGGTAGGGGATGGCGGAGCGGAGACCTTTATCCGCTATTCCAACGAGAAAATAAAGCCGCAGCCTGCGGGTATTGACTCGGACGGTCAGCCTGTATACCGTTCTCCCGTATTTGATATTGAGATCTCTGCCGAAAAGCAGAGCCCGTACAGCCGGCTCGCGCAGAATGAAATGGCGCTTCAATTCCTGAACGCGGGATTTTTCAACCCGCAGAATGCGGACGCATCTCTTGCCTGCCTTGATATGATGGACTTTGACCGCAAGGACATGGTGATGCAGAAGATCATGCGAAACGGCACGCTTTATCAAAAGCTGATACAGCTTCAGCAGATGGCGTTTGCTCTGGCGCAGACGGTTGATGCGTCGAGCGGTACGAATTACTCCGCTATGGTGGCGCAGATAGCACCCGAGCTGGCGGCGAGCGGCGGCGCGGGAAGGATAAGCGGACAGAGGACGCCTGTCACAGACGGACAGTCGAGGACGCCTGTCCCTACAGCAGACGGGGCGGAGGGCGAATCACACGTGACGAGAAAGGCGCGGGAGAGGAGTGCGGCGACCACGTCTCCGGTATAACGTATGACGAATATTGAGATACGCGCAGACGATGCGCGAATGATATTTACGATCGACATATTCGGTCACGCGGGCTTTGCAAATTTAGGCTCTGACATTGTGTGTGCCGGCATTTCCACCTTGTTTTACACGGCGGCACAGAGCTTTGCGGCGCTTGATGACTGCGGCTACGGCGTGAAGGTGCAGTATCACATTCAGGACGGGGAGGCGCACCTGCGAGCGGTTGCCTTGGACGGTGTGGCGTGGCACAGGCTTACGGAATATGCTGAGGTGATAATGACGGGGTACTCGGTGCTGGCGCGGGACGTGGCGGAGCATGTCAAGTTGAGAGTTGAGAGTTGGTAGTTGAGAGTTGATAGTTGGTAGTTGATAGTTGGTAGCTGAGAGTTGATAGTTGGTAGTTGAGAGTTGAGAGTTGAGAGTCGCACCACGCGAAGCGTGTGCAGGTGGATTTCCGCCGTGGCGGAAATCCACATCACCTATTCACTTTTCACTATTACTTTTTACTTTACGTATAGTCCCGAGGAATACTCGGTGCTTATAAAAAATACGGCTCGCCCACGTAACGGGCTGCTTCTCCGTCTGAGGACGGGGAAAGAAAGGAACGTAAATGTTCGATACTACTTTTAAAATGCCCGTCAGGCTCGGCCTCCAGTTCTTTGCGGATGGAGCGGCGGTCGCTGGCGGTGCAACGGGCGGAAATGCTCCTGCGGGGGCAGAGGCAGCCGACGCCGGGCTGACAAACAACACGGACAGCGGTACCGATAACGTCGGTGCTGACGCTGAAGCCGGACAAGCCGGGACTCCCGACCGTGAGGCGGAGTTTGAGCGGCTTATCAAGGGCGATTACAAGGACCTTTATGACGCGCGTGTGAAAAAGGCGGTAACGGGGCGCACCCGTACCCTCGGGCAAAAGGCAAAATCCTACGAAGCGGCGCTTCCCATCCTTGACAAGCTTGCGACGCGCTACGGCGTCAAGGCCGGGGATACGGAGGCACTTCTGAAGGCTTTTAATGCCGATAATACCTACAACCAAGCGCGCGCTGACGAGACGGGCGTTCCTCTTGAAACCATAAATGAAATGGAGTCGCTCAGAACGCAGGCGGCCGCGCGCGAGCGCGCCGAGGCGGAGGCGACGGCGGCGGCAGAGTATGCGGCGCTTCTGGAGGAAGCAAAGAGCGTCAAGGCGATCTACAAGAATTTCGACTTGCGCACCGAGCTTGAGGGTGAGCGGTTTAAAAATCTGCTTGATATCGGCTACAGCATGCGCGACGCCTACGAGATCGCACATAGGGACACTCTTGTTCCCGCGGCTATGAAGTACGCATCCAAGAAGGGCGAGGACGCGGTGGCAAACCGTGTGCGTCAAAACGGCATGCGTCCGTCAGAGAGCGGAGCAAGGGCGAATGTACCGTCCAGCGTAAAGGTAGATCCCTCCAAGCTGTCCATGGAGCAGATCAATGAATACATCCGCAGAGCAGAGCGAGGGGAGCAGATCACGTTTACGTGATCGAGGTGAGAGGTAAGAAGTAATAGTGAAAAAGTGAGGAGGATTTTCGATGCGGCGAAAATCACCGATCTTGCATATTGCTGCGCCTGATCTTCTCTCGATGAATTTCAAAAGAAACAAGAGAAAGGAAAAGAAAAATTATGTTTAACATTCGACTCAGGGATGATATCATCCTTAATCTGCAGCTTTTTGCAGACAACACTATGACTACGGCGACGGCGGATCTGTCGCCCGAAATGAAGGTATTTTACGACAAGGCGCTGCTTGAGTCCGCAAAGCCGCGACTCGTGCACGAGCAGTTCGGTCAGAAAAAGCCCATCCCGAAGGGCAACGGCAAGACGGTGGAGTTCCGTCGCTTTGAGCGTCTGCCCAAGGTGACCGAGCCTCTGCGCGAGGGCGTTACTCCCGGCGGCAGCTCGCTGAAGGTCACGACTCTTACTGCGACCGTTCAGCAGTACGGCGATTACGTGGAGCTGTCCGACTTCGTGCAGCTCACCGCCATTGATCCTCTGCTTGCCGAGACTGTAAAGCTTCAGGGCGATCAGGCGGGACTTTCCCGCGATACCGTCGTGCGCAACGTGCTGGCGACTACCACTAACGCCTCCTTTGCGACCAAGGTGGCGGCTGACGGCTCGGAGACTGCCATTGACGATATTGATAATATCGTGGCGGGCTGCGAGCTGAAGGTGAAGGATATCATGCGCGCGGTCACCAAGATGAAGGCTAACAACATTCAGCCTCTGGACGGCGGCTGCTACGTTGCTATCATTCACCCGTGGACTGCGTTCTATCTCAAGACCAAGGATCCCACCTTCGTTGAGTGGCATAAGTACACGGATGCTAACAAGCTCTTTACGGGCGAGATTGGCAAGATAGACGGCTGTCGCTTCGTTGAGTCTACCGAGGCTCTTGTGACAGAGGAAGCGGGCGGTATGGTTGCTCACACCTTCGTTATCGGTCTTGGCGCTTACGGCGTTACCGAGGCGGGTGAGGGCGGTGTCGAGACTATCGTCAAGCAGCTCGGAAGCGCCGGCACTGCCGATCCTCTCAACCAGCGCGGCACTGCGGGCTGGAAAACCAACATCACCGCCGAGATCCTCTCAAACGAGGCTATCATTGATCTTATGGCCTACGCGCCCGACGCGCAGGCTAACTGACAGGAGGTATGAATATGAGTCAGATTAATTCAAGTGCATCCACCATCCCCGTAAAAAAGGGTGAAAAGATGGTAACTGTCAGGATACATAAGGAGCGCGACGATACTCAGACACACCTTTTTGTGTCGGTTGGCGAGCGTAACTTTATGATACAGAAGGGCGTGGATGTCGAGGTTCCCGAGTGCGTCGCAAAGCTTCTTGCATACCGCGACAAAAGGCTCGCGGAGTACGACAGACATCTTGAATCGCTGAAAAAATAAGCTACAAACAAAAGCGGGAGGCGATCTGCCTCCCGCACACGAGATTTATATTGCCGCCGACGGGCGGCGGAAAGGACAAAAAAATGACAGTATCCGAGGCTATTGCGCGGGTGGACACGCTGAAGCCAAACGATATATCGCTTGACGAAAAGCTCCGTTGGCTGTCTGAGCTTGACGGCAGAATAAAGCTGGAGGTGATCGACACCCACGAGGGCGGCGGAGAGGTTGGCTTCCGACCGTACACACAGGACAATACGGACGCTGTGCTGCTTGTGCCGTTCCCGCACGACGATATATACATTCACTGGCTCTCGATGCAGATAAGCTACGTGCAGGGCGAGCTGAAAAAGTACAACGCCGCGGCGGCGCTTTATAACAGCGCTCTCTCCGGCTTCAAGCAATATTATAATTCAGTACACATGCCGCGGCAGGCGAGAAAAAGAGTATTTTAAGGAGGCGCTCCCGAATGTATTACCCTCAAATAGAGAATGAAAGCTCCGTCCGACAGATGCTCTCCGTCTTTCGCGGCTATAATCATAACCCCGTTATCGGGGAGGGCGAGTTCTCCCAAATGGAGAATATGTCATCCGACCGGTATCCGCTGCTCTCTCCGAGAAGCGGGAGAATCATATATAATGTCGAAAATGCCGAGGCACTTACGCACGAGCCCGATTTTAACCAGCTTTGGTGGATAAATAGTGCCACAGCCGAGCTTTGCCGCGGCGTTCCGGATAATTATTTTGAAACGCACGACGTAGGACTCTCAAAGGATAATGTCGGGAAACACTTTATAGTCACCCACGGTGCTTACGCGATAGTATTTCCAGAAATGAAATACTACGACATTGCAGGCGACGAGGAGTACGGTTCGCTTGAGATCGTAAGAAAGCCTGTTTTTGAAAACAAAGAGGACCTGCTCATTATCTTTCGCAACTGTGAGCGTGATGGCACTATTATCAAATATGCTGAGGATGTGGATAATCCAAGCCTGGGCGACTACAAGCTTGAAGCGCCAAAATTAGAGAAGGCGGCAGACGGAACTCCGCTGGATATATTGAGTCCTCCGTGTCTTTATAAATATGCACGTGTAGATGAGGGGAACGATCAATGGATTCAGATTACAGATACTTTTGTAAGTGTTCAGCTCGACGCTGCTACAGCTGATCCGCGTGCCGCACAGAGGGCGTGGTGCGGAGATTTTCTTTCGGGTGATTATGTTGAATTTGAGGGATTTCAAGACACATGGAACGAGGGCGATTCAGTGTTTTTTATTCCTTGGATAAATGGCAGACATCATATTAAAAAAGTGACGGACGACGGTGCGTTTATCATTTCCGGCATAGTCGGCGGTCAAACAGAAGGTGACAATGTGTGCTATATGTCACTTGATCCCGAAAAAGAATTGCCCACCGTCACTCTGATAGTTCCAAATCTCGACTACGTTATTTCCTGCGGGAATCGTCTTTGGGGATGTCGGTACGGTCTTAATACCGAGAAAAAGGTGGTAAATGAGATCTACGCCACAAAGCTTGGTGACATTCGCCGCTGGCACACCTACGCTGACGGCTCGACTGCGGATAACTCCTGGGCGGCAAGTGTCGGTATGCCGGGTGAATTCACGGGGGCAGTCGTGTATGACGGGCGACCGTACTTTTTCAAGGAAAACCGTATTTTTACGGTATACGGGAGTGATACGACGGAGTTCACGCTTTATGAGCTTGTAGAGTCGGGTATAGAAAAGGGAAGCGACAAAACCGCTGCGGTGTTGAACGGACTTTTATATTACAAGTCGCGTGCTGGTATTATCGCCTTTAACGGTACGTCTACACAGCATATATCTGATTCACTTGGAAATGAGAGATATTCGGACGCTACTGCGGTCGTGCACAACGGCAAATACTACGTCAGCATGAAGGATACAAACGGCGCTTATCACCTTTTCGTATACGACACGCGATATGGGCTCTGGCACAGAGAGGACGGTATGCACGCCGAATCCTTTGCCACGGCCAAGGGCAGGCTTTACGCCGTTGCGGACGGACAGATCGTTTGTCTTACTCCCGACAGCTCGGACGAGCGGGTGCGCTGGTATGCCGAGAGCGGTATTATCGGACTTGACTCGCCCGATCGCAAGTATATTTCCAAAATTGCCGTGCGCATGTCGCTCGCGTCGGGTGCGCGGGTCGTGATCTCTGTGCAGTACGACTCTATGGGCGACTTTATCCGACTTTACGGCACAGAATCCCAGACGTTTAAGACTTTTACCATCCCCGTACCCCTCCGCCGACACGATCACATGCGGCTGAGGATAGAGGGTGAGGGGGATGTAAAAATATTTTCGATAAGCAAGACCTTAGAGGAAGGAAGTGATATCTGATGGCAAGAAGCTTTAAACAGCCACCCGTGCCGAAGGGCACGACGCAGCAGCAGCTTGACGAGCTGAGGCGATACCTTGCCGCCCTTGTGCGCGAGGTAGAGATAACTTTCTCGGCGGTTGAAAAAAAGATAAGAGAGGTGGAGAGGAAAAATGGCTAAAATATCCGAATACCTGCGCGACAGGCTCAAATACGAGGAGGACTTGTATAACAACGAGTTCGCGGGCAAGCCTGCAGCGGTGACGCCAAAGCCGACGGCGCAGACCTACGTTTCGACAGAGAAAAAAGCTGAGGTCATTCCCTCGATCATTCCCACGACAACGCCTAAAGCGATGTCTCCCGTGGCGACTACGCCAACACCTTCAGCGACGGATGCCGCCGCGAGCAACCGCGCAGACCTTGATGCGGTGTTTGAGCAAATGATGAATTACGAGGCTAAGCCGTTTGAATACGACAAGGACGCCGATCCTATTTATCAGAAATACATGGAGAGCTACTCCAAAAATGCAAAGAACGCCGCAGAGGACACGTATGCGCGGGCTGTGGCGGGCTCGGGCGGCTTTGGCAATTCCTTTGCCGCCGTCGCCTCACAGCAGGCGTACAGCGAGCAGATGGACGATGCAGACGATATCATCCCCGAGCTTTACGAATACGCTTACAGCCGTCACAGGACGGCGGAGAGCGAAAGAAAATCCGACCTTTACACCAAATACGGTCTGCTTGCCGACAGGCAGGACAGCCTTGACGCGGAGGTCGAGACTCAAGCGGCAGCCGAGGAGAATGCAAAGAGCCGTGCGAGTGCGGCTTACGGCACGGCATACGGTCTTGCGGAGGAGGGCTACAGTGCACAGTCCATCCGAGCGGCACTTATGGCTAACGGCTACAGCGAGGCGGAGGCTACGGCGGCGGTATCGCGCCTGACAAGCACGGCTGATGCGGGCACGTACAGCGAGGGCGGAGAATACGTGCCGGGCGGTACGCTGAACGAGAAAATACAGACAGGCCTTAACAGTATTCTTTACACCGAGGACGAGGACGGCAAGCTTCAGCTCACCTACGACGGCTCGCAGAAGCAGTCGCAGACGGCGAAGCTCCGCCAGCAGGGATACACAGACGCGCAGATAGAGCAGATCTTTGCGGAGGCGCAGTACGTAATTGACCAAACGGTCTATGACGCCGTTGGCGAGCTTGAGCGCATGGAGGCAGACCCCGAAAATATCAAAATGACCGATATTACCGAAGCGTATACAACGTATAAGAAGCTTCACGACACCGGTGCTATTTCGGAGGATGCGTGGCAGGAATTTTACGGCGCGCTCGGTGACGGTGTGGTAGCTACCTACAAGCACGCGGCGGACAACACGGGCAATATGACGGATGAGGATTTGGAAAGACTCGGAATCAAGAAGGAGACTTGGGAGGAGTATGCCGGTAAGCCTTGGGCACAAAAGGAGCTTATCTATAACGCCGCGGCGGAGATGGTGAGTGAGGGGGTTATACATCAGGGAGACATGCTTCAAGTGCTTTTGCCGGGAGTAAGGCACGAAATGAGTAATGCGGGAGAGTCGGATGTCGATCAAATGAAAGCTACGGCAGGTGTATTTTCTATGCTGATGGACTATTATGATTCCGGTGCTCTTGGCGACGAACAGCTTAGACTTTTAACAAATAGAATTGCCGATTCGCTTCCCGAGGGATGGTACGAGAGATGGACGGCGGAGTACTACAGCAGCAGTGACGGGCTTATGGCTCCACGCTATATACATGAATTCCTGTGGAATGATGAGATAAAAACTCAGTTGGCGAACTTTACGAAAAAAGTTTCGGAGGGCAAGGAATGAGCGGTATCAAATATTTTAACCCCAACCGTCCCTCCAAGCTGTACGCGGAGTCGGTAAAGGCGAGAAATCGGAAGGTCAGCCTTATTGAAAAAGAAAAGAACACGGGCGGACTGTTTGAGGGCGTGGGCTACGTCGGCGGAAAAACGGTGCTTGGCGCTATGGGAATATTCGAGGGTGTGGGTGACATCCTTGCAGCCACGGGTGAC
This sequence comes from Oscillospiraceae bacterium, assembly GCA_015065065.1. Classification (GTDB taxonomy): domain Bacteria; phylum Bacillota; class Clostridia; order Oscillospirales; family CAG-272; genus CAMEON01. The sequence continues at coordinate 57,527 of SVQX01000003.1, read as the reverse complement.
CTTGTAACGGGGAACACGGACATGGCGCAGTACCGATTCCTTGACAACAAGACGGCGCAGCTGTCGCAGGGGCTTGATGAATGGTACAACCCCGACGGCTTTATGCAATTTATGGGCGACGTTGGCGGCGGTATCGGTGATTCCTCCGTCTTGCTCATACCTTACGCGGGAGTTCCGCTGTTTGCCACGGGCGTTGTGGGGCAGGGTATCAGCTCTGCGGCAGCGAAAACGGGTAAGGTGGGCTGGAATGAGCTCCTATACGGCGCGGCTTCGGGCGGCGTGGAATTCGGTCTTGAGGCTGTGACGGGCGGCGTTGGCGGCACTGCTGTCAAGAGTCTTTCCAAGCTGCTTGGCAAGACTGCCGTCAAGGAAACGTCGGAGGCTGTGGCAAAGACGGGCGCGAAGGGGCTTGTTAAGACCACGCTCAAGGAGATAGGAAAGGGAGCGGCGGGCGAATTTGCCGAGGAGGCGACATCCACTGCTATCGATCCTCTCCTTCAGCGCATCAGTGGCGTTGACCCGGAGGCAGAGGCAGCGTCTTTCGGCGATATATTTTACAGCGGCGCTGTGGGTGCTGTGTCGGGCGGACTTATGAGCGCGCCCGGTGCGGCGGTAAACTACAAGACCAACGAGCGGCGCGGCGCGAGCATTGAGCGCGCGGGCAAGACCGACAGAGTGGTAAGCTCGGCGCGCGGCGTTGCCTCCTATCTCTCCGGCATACAGACAGAGGCGGAAACAACGGCGAAGGAATTCGCGAACGAGAATGCTATATTCCAAGCCCGCGCCCGTCATCAGATGAAAAAGGACGCCAAGCGCTCGGCGCAGTTTGCAGAGGCGCTTGCGGCTAACATTGCGGCGTGGGACGGCATGAGCGAGGCGCAAAGATCGAGCAGTGCGGGCCACGCGGTGCTTGGCGAGATGCAGATCAACATGCTGTACGCGCAGATAAATGCGGAGATTGAAGCAAAGGTATCCGAGCTTTCGGCGGATGACGCACAGCTTACCAAGATCGCGGAGTACGTGCGCGAGCAGACGGGCAAGGAATACAGTGTCGAGGATCTGCGCGCTGACCGCGACGGTATGCTTTCTCAGGCGGCGGGCTTGCTCGTTGCCGAGAAGGTAAGCGAGGACATGAGAACGGCGCGCCAAAAGAACACGGCGCGCGTAGGAGCTTATAAAGAAGGCAAGCAGGTGGCGAAGGATATCCGACGCGCTGTGAAGGGCACACAGACGGGCGAGAATGCCGCACAGGGCGCGAAGGCGGGTACGGACGGGAATTTGACCGCAGAGCAGAGAAACGAGCAAAAATGGGAAAATAAAGCCGCTGACCTTGCCACTCTGCGGCGTGCTCTGAACGGTACGAAGCTGTCCGAGGACATAAAGGACACCGTTATCAGTACCTACTATCCCGTTAAGGGAATGAGAGCCGAGGATTACGCCACGGCGTTTGCTATTGCCACGATATACGGGCGGAGCGGGGCGGACAAGGCGTACGCTTACAAGGATAACTACGTTTCCCGCCTGCCACAAAAGGTAGTTGATGCGGCGTATTCGCTGGGGCAGAAGCAAAAGAGCGGCGCGGAGGCGGAGAATAAAAAAGCCTCGGCGGATGCCGAGGGTGGAAAGAAGTATTCGTATGATGAGGCTGTCGATGACGAGCTTTTGGAATTTTATCGCAGTGTTTTGTCAATGGAGAACAAGTCTATTTTGTCGAAGCGCAAAAAGAAGCTTGGAAGGATATCAGAAAAGCACGCACGTCTGATAGAAAAGGTCATAAAAAAAGAAACCGGCAAAACGATAGACGTTTCCGGATACGATCTTTATATTGACGGCGGCGCGATACAGCATATTGAAGACAGACATGGCAAGAATGGCGATGCCGACCAATCTATGAAGGATCCCAGGGACGTTGCTCGTATAGGATGGGCGGCGAATAACGCAGAGTCTGCTCATATTGCACGCGAGGATGACGGCTCCGTAGATTATGATACGCAGTACAAGAATTCCGACCAAAGCCCTTCGCCCAAGGTAATGTTGGAAAAGGAAATCGGAGATTCCAAAATGATTGTCGTGGAATGTGTTCCTGACAGCAGCGCCAAGAGAATATACATAGTAAGCGCACGTATAGAAAAAGGTAGCAACGGTCAAGTGCTGAATATGCAATCCGAGGATCGCCCACAGCCTACGTCCAAGACGCTTCGTGACGGCATTGCTACCATTAACAGTATACCACACACGGACGGTTCTGTCAACACCTCGGACGAAAAAAGTTTTCGACGTTCTTCGCGGGAGGGCAGAGTTATCCGCGCGGAGGGCGTGAATATGCAAAAGCTCAGCGACCGTCAGTACTCGGCGTACAAGGCGGCGGAGATCATGGCGCGGGCGCTGGGCACGGATATCGTTATCCACGCGGATCTCGGGCAGACCAAGAACGGCAAAGCCGTAAACGGTTATTTTGACGAGAAAACGGGACAGATCCACGTCAACATCAACGCCATGCGGGACGGCGAGCATATTGCTCTTTACACGCTTTCCCACGAGGTGACGCATTATGTCAAGGCGTGGTCGGGGGAGAAGTACGCGGCGCTCGCGGAGTTTGTTTTTGAGCGGCTCGCAGACGGACAGTCGAGGACGCCTGTCCCTACAGTAGAATCCTTGATTGATGCAAAGGTTGAGGCGCTGCGAGCGGCGGGGCTTTTACCCAAGGGTGCGACGGAGGTGCAGGCGCGGGAGCTTGCGCGTGAGGAGGTCGTATGCGACGGCATGGAGCTTATACTTGCGGACGGCGAGGTGCTGGGCAAGCTTGCAGCTCGGGACAAGACCTTGTGGGAGAAGATAAAGGACGTTGTCCTTCGCGTCGTTGACCTCGTGAAGGCGGCTTATGCAACCTTGAGCGGTACGTCAAAGACGGCGCAGGTGCTTTCCGACACGATGGACAGTCTTGATAATATCAAGCAGCTGTTCTATGAAGCGGTGACGGAGGCGGGAGATGCACGACGGAGCGGGAAGGATGCTGATGTAACGGGCATAAGATATAGCATTAAACAAACCCAAAAAATAGATTGGGACAAACAGCTGCAAGCGGTCGAACAAAAAAGTATAAACGGCAGTAACTCGTTATATATAGGGGAGATTATCTCACTATCACAAATGTTTTCCAATTTGCCGTTTGCTATGAATCAGTCCGACTATAGAAAGCCAAGGCGAACAGCAGGAAATAATAAAAATTATTCTGCGCACGCTGTTCCTTATGATTTCTTTGCGAAGTTGCCAAAACTTTTGGATAGCGCCCCTATGATTATAGATGGCGCAGAAAAGGCGACTGTTATTACTTCGTATCCAATGAACGATACCAACGGCAAAGCATCTTATGTCATAGTTGGGGTTCACAAAAAACAGAATATGGAGAATGATATAGTCAACCAAATTAAAAGTGCATATCCGTGGGATGATTTTGCCGATCGGCTAGTAAAAGCGGCAGAACAAGGCATGCTTGTTATAATAAACAAAAATAAGGCCGAACAAATGCTCGCCACCATAGGAATCCAACCTTCCGAGGTGTCACGCATTGTCGACCTTGCGAAAGATATTGTAACATATTCTGACTCAAAAGTCAATACCCCATCAAAAAAATTTTCAGTAGATGATGCTAACACCGGCATTGAACCCTTTACAAGTATGGATGAGTATGCTGTGGAAGGTGAGATCTTACCCGAAAAGCCTGCGACAGACAGAGAAATTTTGTCAGGAGCTTTAGAAGGAGCGGTGCGGTCGAAGGGCGAATACAATGCGCTCAAGGAGTACCGTGAGCAGTTGACGGAGCTTGACGCCGTGGTTGAAAAACGCAAGACATTAAAAAAGGCACATGCTGAGGTCGTAAAGCGGATAAACGAGCTTAAGGGTATCAAAAAACGAATGTTCGAGGAACCAAGCCCTGATGCAAACGGAACGGACATGGTTACAACAGAGGCTGAGTCGGACAGTTGGATAGACGCGGAGATAGTGGAGCTGAAAAAAGCAAAGGACGAAATCAAACGTCAGATAGATGATGCTGACAGTATGATTACCGAGCAGGATAAAAAGCTGTTAAAGCTTCAGGCGACAAAGCCTATCCGCGAGCTAATTCAGCACGCCAAAAAGCAAGCTGCAAATAAGACTCGTCAAAGAGACGCAGAAAAGCTGCAAAGGACAAAGGAATCGTATGAAAAAAGGCTTTTCAAAGTCAAGGAGCGAGAGGAGAGAAGGGTATATAAAGCTAAGGCAAAGTACAAGAAAATGTATGATGACCGTCAGCTTGGAAAGGACACCACAGCAGCGCGAAACTCCTTGAGGAAGGAAATCGACCGTTTGAACAGTATGCTGTTCGTGCCCAATAAAAAATGGCATATTCCGCCTGAAATGCAAAGAGCCGTTGCCGAGGCTTTATCCTCCACCAATATGGATACGGTGGGCGTGCAGAATATTGCTAAGATCAATGCGGAAATTGAGCGGCTTACACAACGTGCAAACAAGGGCGCGGATGTCAGCAAGGCTCTTAATGAACAGCTTGAAAAGAGAGAAAAGTGGGAAAGGAAAGCTGCCGGCATACAGGAGCAGATGACCTTCCTTTCGCAGTTGTATGCGCAGATAACAGCCTCGGGCAGCGATACGGTACAGGGTATGTTCGACGAGGAAATAAGCGGTATGCTATCAGAGCATCGCAGAGTGGTGGGAGATACGCCTATCGCCGATATGACACTTGTACAGCTGAGGTCGGCGAAGGAGTTTTACAATGCAATTCTTACCCGCGTGGGCACCGCAAATCAATTATTCCTTGACGGCAAGCAGGCAGAGCTTGACGCTTTCGTAGAGGATACTATAGAGGAAGTCGAGAAATCAAAAAAGCCTGCATTTATGAAGCCAAAGCCTAACGAGGTGGGAGTGCTATCCTCCGTGCGCAAATACATTTGGAAGGCGCTCAAGCCCGTATATGCCTTTGAGATCTTTGGCTCGGACTCTATGATGAGTATATTCTGGAGCTTGCAACGCGGCGAAGGTGTGTGGGCAAAAGACTGCGCGGATGCCGAAAAGAAATTCAAATCGGTTGCCGAAAAGCATCACTACTGGGATTGGGATTTCGAGTCCAAACGTGAATTCGAGGTCGCTAACGGTAAAAAAGTAAAGCTCACGCTTGGAGAGATTCTTTCGCTCTATGCTCTTATCAACCGTCCCCCTGCGTATCACCATTTGACAAACGGTGGCTTTGCTTTCCATTCCGAAACGGTGGAAAAGGGCAAATGGGGAGAGGAAAGAGTCAAAAACGATTTTGAACGCTATCGGCTGGACGATAAGACTGCCGAGGAGATCACGCGTGCGCTGAGTGACGAGCAACGCGCCTTTGCGGATGATATGATCGAATACTTGTCGGTTGTTATGGGCGAGAAGGGTAACGAGGTTTCCGTGCAATTATACGGTGCCGCGCTGTTCGGGGACAAGCACTATTTCCCGATGGAGGTGCTTGATACCCAAGTCAATAGTCAAACGGGGCGCACCGGGGACAGCAAGATCACCAACAAGAGTATGACTAAGCAGATCGCCATTGATCCCGAGGAAAGAGCCACTAATACGCTCGTACTCCGCGATTTTATGGAGGTATGGACACGGCACGTAAACGATATGAGTCTATACCACGGAATGGCGTTAGCTACGGAGAATCTAAGCAAAATACTTAACTACCGACGTTCTGCGGAGCTGAACAAGGATACGGGAGAATGGAGCGGTACGCCTTACAAGGATGATCTGCCGTCCTACTCCTTCAAGGACAGTATAAACAAGGAATACGGTCCGGAGGCGATAAAATACATAGAACAGCTCCTGCGAGATCTTAACGGCGGTGTGCGTAGCGGAACGCCTACGAATGCCATTGACAAGGGTATAAGTCTTTTCAAAAAATCCGCAGTGATGGCGTCGTGGTCGACGATCATCCAGCAGCCGACGTCTATCTGCCGCGCTTGGGAGCTGATCGACGCTAAGTATTTTGTCAACACGGGATATAACCCTCAAAAGAGCCGCGAGCTGTGGGAGGAATTGAAGGAATATGCTCCCGTGGCTATTGTCAAGGAGATGGGCGGCTTTGACACGGGCGTGGGACAAGCTACCGGCGATTATATCATGGAGCGGGAATACAGTCTGAAGGAAAAGCCTATGGCGTTTATCAAGGACAAGAACTACCGTGATCGCGTATTTGGATACGGTGCTGCCAAGGCTGACCAGCTTGCTTGGCTCGGACTTTGGGAAGCGTGCAAAAAGGAGCAGACCGATCTTCACAAGGAGCTTTCTCCCGATTCTGAGGAGCTTCTTACATTAGCCGGCGAGAGGTTTACAGAGGCTGTTGTTCGGACTCAGGTATACGATTCTACGCTGTCCCGCAGCGAGATGATGCGCTCTAAAGATACGGGCTGGAAAATGGCAATGTCCTTTATGGCTGAGCCTACTACTATGGTTAATATGCTTGTGGGCGCTTCTGTAAAGCTTCAACGCGGCGACGTCAAGACCTTCCGCCGATCGGTGGGATGTATAGCGGGATCCCTTATTCTTAATGCTATACTTGCTTCATTAGTATACGCGGCACGTGATGATGACGAGGAGAAAAACTACGGTGAAAAATACCTCGAATCGCTAACGTCGGAAATAACGGATGCGTTCAATCCGCTGACAGTATTGCCTTATGTCAAGGATATTTGGTCGTTGGCGCAAGGTTACGACGTGGAACGCACGGATATCGCTGTTTTTGCAGATCTTATTCAGTCGGTACAGGATATGAGCTCAAGTGAAAAAACATGGGCGCAAAAATCAATGAATCTTGGCGCTAATGTAGGTACGTTCTTTGGTCTGCCAACCCGTAATTTGTATCGAGATGCACGAGGTATATATAATGTACTTACCAATGCTGACGGTGATGGAAATACGGCTGTTGGCTACAAATACGCTTTTGCTACGGGAGCTGCCGGTATTGTTCCTTTGAAAAAGTTCTTTGGCGTTGATGCTGATATCTCCAACGGTCAGCAGCTTTACAATGCTATCATCAGCGGCGACAAGGCGCATTACAACCGTGTACTGAAGCGTTTTGACAGCGAAGTGAAGCTTAACAACGCTTTACGCACGGCTCTGCGCGATAATGATGAGCGCATCCGCGACGCGGCTCAGGCGAGAGTGGACGGCGATATCAGCACCTATTCCAAGCTTGTGCGCGAGGTAATGGCGGAGGGATTCTTTGACGAGAAAACGGTCAAGGCTGCCGTCAATGCGGAGTACAACGATATTATGAAGGATATCGAGAGCGGCGCTGAGGACAACAAGGATGAGGAGTCAACGCAGGTAGCGTCCTCTATTTACAATTCCTCAATGCTGAATTCGGAGCTTGACCGAGGTGACTTCAAGGAGGCAAAGGTCATACTCGACGATCTTGTGGCGTCAAGGGTTGCTATCGGCAAGACGGAGAAGGCGGCGCGGAGCGCTGTGCGCTCGTCGGTAACGTCCTATTGGAAAAAGAAATATCTCGCGGCGCGGGAGGCGAAGGATGCTGCTGAGCTTAAGCGCATTCGCTCCTTGCTCACTCGCTCGGGGCTTTACGGCGATTCAAACGACGTGCTTAAGGTCACGGAAAAGTGGTTTGAGGACTACCGTGACAGTAAAAAGACAAGTAAATAATATCAGGCTCGGGCGGATACCGCCCGAGCGGAAAGGAAAGTTAAATGAACAGATCGGTATATAATCTTACGCTTGACTTGCACCGTCAGGACATACAGGTGTCTGTATCGGCGCGTCAGGGCGAAACGAACCGCAGGCTTTGTATTCGGTTGGTGGAGAACGGGAAGCCGTTTGCGTTGCCTTACGGCTGTTATGCGATATTTGCCGCCACCAAGCCCGATACTACGCAGCTGTACGACGACTGCGTTATCAAGGACGACGTCATTATCTACGATTTTAACGAGCAGACGGCGGCTGTGAGCGGCGCTATGGACTGTCAGATACACGTTTTCGGTATTGACGGGGCTTTTCTGTGCTCGCCGCATATCTGTATGATAATATACGAGAGTCCCTTTGATATCAGCGGGGTGACGTCATCGAGTCAGTATTCTGCCCTGAATGCTCTGATAGCTGAATTCAACGAGAAAAAGGCGATGCTGAGGGATGGAGCGTCCACGTGGTACTTTGACGGAGCATTTGAGGAGGGCTCGGCGACGGCTTCCATCGGTCCTCTTGCCAAGGTGGTTGACAAAACGGTACAGGCGGGGGATCTTGCCATTGATACGAATGGACGTATGGCGCTGATAACCGCGGTGTCGGATACAACCTTTGGCTATTTGTATCTCTCTTCGCTTCGAGGCCCGATGGGCAAGGACGGAGCGGATGGCAAGGACGGAGCGACAATATGGCACACCTCGACTTCTCTCAACTGCTTGACTGAGGACGTAGACGGTTATATCAACGTCAGTGATATCGACCCTATTGAGGGCAAGGTTATCAAGGCAGGAGATTATCTTTTCGACTCGGACGGCTGTTATGGTATCGTCCAAAATACCACAGGAGATCCCGCTGACCCTATACAAGCTTTGCTCAGCACGATTTATGAGATCGTCAGCACCGGAGCGGATGGCAAGGACGGAGCGGATGGCAAGGACGGAGCGACAATATGGCACACCTCGACTTCTCTCAACTGCATAGCGAAAGATGCGGATGGTTACATCTACATTTCGGAGATTGATCCCATTGATGGTAAGATCATCAAGGCGGGGGATTATCTCTTTGACTCCTGTGGTTGCTATGGTATTGTCAACAATACCATTGGCGACCCTGCTGACCCCGCCGGCTTTTATCTCAGTACGATTTATGAAATCAACAGCAAAGATGGCACAGACGGCACGACAATATGGCAGTCGACGATTGCGTTGTCAAGTGCTACTTGGTATGAAAGCATCCAATCATATTCAATGTCCAGTAGCTTATTGGTCGCGCAAGACGGAAAAATCGTCAAAATAGGGGACTACATTTTTGACTCGAAAGGTCATTATGCCGTTGTGACCGGCTGGCAAGGCGATCCGTTAAAGCCGGAAGTGGCTCTATTTACCGATATCTATGGTGGAGGTGGCGCGGCGGGCGCGAACGTGTGGAGATGCAACGACACCACGCACGACGAGGGCAACCCGGTATGCCTATTTGCCAACATAGAAAATTTTGACGTAGCAAAGGCAAGAACGGGCGACATTATTATTGACACGGAAGGTACAATTCTTACTATTTCAAGTATTCACCCCGACTATGGAAATGTTTATTGCGAAAAAATCGGTTGTGGGGCGGCGGAAGTAGATGCGCTTAAGGCAAGAATAACCACCCTCGAACAGCTTGAAATATTCGACGGTACTGTGACTATATCGTAAGGAGGATGCATGGCGACTTCAATTAAATACGGTGATTCTTTGCTTGCCTCTCTTGACGGAGGAAAAAGCGCGACCATTCATTGCGCGGACAAGGTTGCGGCTAAAAATATCAAGATAGCTTTTGATTTAAAAGGGAACGTTACTTATAACGGCGTCAGCACAAATGTGCCCGCGGGCAAGACTGCCACGGTGGAATGTGCCAAGAAGAAAATGCTCTACGATATATCAATAAGTGTTTCGGAAGCCTTTAACGCTGCCGCGCAAGGAAGGATCGTATCCCTGAAGGATATTTCTCCCGAATCACACACGCTTGATATAAAGATTGACCATCGGAGTCAGTCCGGTTTCAGCGATGTCAAGGTTATAAAGCTGGGCAAGAATTTATTTAATAGCGCAGCCTCGCAAGTAAAAGAGGTTACTTATACGGCTAATGTGGATGGCGCAGTGCACACAAGATGTGGCTATGAGATACGCTTACCAGCTGGAAAGTATTTTTTGAATCCTTACAAAACCGACACAAGCGCAGACTGCTATATTTACACTTACGTTAATGATAAAGATGGTAATTGTCGCAGTGATGCTTTGCACTTAGTAGGGGGAGCGCAAAAAACGGATCACTATATAGTTACTCAGACTACCACCTTTACTTTTTATTATGACATAAAAGAGGGTGATGTAATTTATATAGTGGATGCTGTTAATTCTGGATTAGATATAGCTAAGTCCAGATTGACGAGCTACCAATATCAGATAGAGCTTGGCGAAACTGCCACCGAGTATGAGCCTTATATAGAGCCTATTGAATATCCGGCCGCCGCAGATGGCACTGTGGAAGGTGTGACGAGTTTGTATCCTTGCACCACACTATATGCAGACTTGGAGGATTCGGATATCTTCGTAAAGTACAATGCCGAGTAATTAGCGAAAGGAGCGTATTATGATAATCTACTTACTCAACAATCACGAGGCTATCCTCGTGAACGATAACAAGGAGTACATAACGGTAACTCCTAAAAATATCGGTATTCTGTCGATAGACGGGCAGGCGTTTACCGTCGGCAGCGCGGACACGCCTACGCCGCGCATAGAGGCGGTGGGGCGTGTTCACGCCACCTTTACCACGGCGGACGGCATCAGATATAACGTAGTATCGCCGCACCTTGAGAACGGCATACCCGTCAGCCGCGTTGATCCCTTCGCGGGATACATTGAAGCGCGGATGTATATTTCACAGCTTGAGATAAAGCTTGAGAACACCGCTGAGGAGCTGAGGCGGCTCATCGGCTCTATTCGTCACGACGCACTTGGATTCATTATAAATAATGAGGAGGAATAAAAATGAAAAGACTTTTTGGCATACTGTTTACCGTTATCGTTATCGCTTTCTCGGCGATAAGCGTTTTCGCGGAGGGGACTGCTGACGCCCAAGCTATTACAGAAGCAACGTCCGAAATGACGGCGGCGGTTACTGCGGCACAGAGCGAGGCGCTCACTACAGAGGTCAGCGCAGGTGACATCGAGGGGCTGCTTGACCGTGCGACACCTGAGCAGATACAGGCTATCAAGGATTACATACTGTTCGGGCTTGAGTCGGTAGATGGTGACAATATTACGGGCTGGGACAAGGTCAAAGAATTCGTTATCACAAATCTTGATGCCATAGCATGGATATTTGCCGGCGTTGCGTTTATCGTGTTCTTTATAGGAAACTGCATATCACGCAAGAGCGCCTCCAAGGATGCAGCTGTAATGAATAACAACACGGTGGAGTTTGGGGAAGCGGCAAAAAAATATATGGGAGATGCGGCGGAGAAGGTAAAAGAGATCCTCGCTGCGGCGGAGGCGTTGCGTACTGAAACGGCGTTGGAGATGGAGCGTCTTAAAAATACCGAAACGGCGTACTCCGAGTCGGTCGAGCTTATGGCTACGGTGGTAAACGAGCTGCTTCAGCTTTCAGCTCTGCCGCAGTGGAAGCGGGACGAGATCACCATTTGCTTTAACAACGCCAAGGCTCGGCTTGAGGAAGTGAGGGCACTTAATTCCCAGACGTCTGTCCCTGCCGAGGAGCATGAGGTGACGGCTGATGAAAACGGTCAGTAATCTTTTGAGTGCGGCTTTGCGGCTCGCGGCTTTTGCCGTGAGCGCCGGCTGCCCGATATGGGTAATAATAGACAAATTCCCTCTGTGGAGCAAAAGCGAGGGGGTGTCGGTGTCTATCGGAGGCGGCGCTATACTTGTTATTGCAGTCGCTGTGATAACCTTTCGCAAGGTCATATTTGCATGGATAAAGGAAAGGCTGGGACTCAATACGTGTCCTCCTGTGGTTTTTTGGCTCGTCGGATTTTTTGCTATGGTCGGTCTGGGCAAGATAACGACTATCATAGACGATCTGACAACCGTCTGCATGGCGGGACTTGTGGGTAGCGGTATTGGGTATTTCCTCGTTTTTGCTGCCGGAGTCATTGAGAGGAGGAGCGAATAAGTATGGACAAATTGCCGGAAAACAAGCGCGAGGCGACTCTTGCTCGTGAAAAGGAGCGGAACGATAAGACCAAGCAGATGGCGCGTATGATAGGGCAGAATCTCTCCCTTTACGTCTGCCTTATGCTCCCCGTGCTGCTGATCGGTCTTATCTGGACGGACAGCTCGCTTCCGAAATTCGGCTGGGGGCTGCTGTCCGACGGTATCATTACCGTACTGATGTTCGTTATCGGTGAGCGCGCTATGCTTCAGATAGGCACGACGAGCGGCAAGCTGGATGACGAGTATTTTCACGAGCGATCTGTGTATAAGGCGCTCGTTGAAAGGGTGAAGGGAATTGGCACTCTGCTTCTCGATCCTTATTGCGATTGGCAGACGGACGTCGAGCTTGAGCAGGCACGGCGCATCCGCTGTCGGCGTCTGCGTGTGGACTACAAGGAATACCTTGAAAAATATTCTAACAAGTCCCTTGATGAGCTGAAGCAAATACTGCGTCCTGACCTTGCCCTCAAGATCCACGCCATTAACGCTTTGGAGCCGATAGATCTCACGGCTGAAATTTTGCTTACAGACGGGCTGAACAAGTACGGTCGCGGCGGTGTTCCGGTTGGCGGCGACGAGTACGTCGAGCAAAAGAAATTTGGCAGGAAAGGACTTATAATATCCGTTCTCACTGCCGTGTTTACAGTCGGAATATCACTCACCATGACGAAGGATATTACGCTTGCACGAGTTATCTATACGTTCTTGAAGCTGACGGCGCTGCTGTTCAGAATGGCGTCCGGATATACAAACGGCGTGAAGGCGTACAACACCGTAGAGGTGCGACATCTGCAGGCGAAAATACGCTATCTGCAGGCTTACGTCGAGTTTATAGAGAAAAAGATCTATCGAAGCATTGCGGAACGGTATGAGCAGATAAGGGATATTTTGAAGCTTGAAGAATGCGATAAGAGCGCCGCCTCAGAGGAGTTATGCGAAACAAAACGCGAAACATAACGCATAAAGTCATTGAACAATAACGACATTTGGGTGAATGGCAAAAAGTTCGAATCCCACTATTCACCCCATACAGAAAACCCCTTGCTGTAGCAAGGGGTTTTACTTTTCTTTGTGTGGTTTTACTGTGCAAGACTTTTAGCGATCTTACTTGACAAAATGGTGTGTAGATGTTACAATATTGTTGTAGAAAGGAGCGGAAAATGAACATTAAGGAAGAAACCAAAGTAAGAGTAGGAAAATATAATATTTATAGTGCAATAATCAGAATACCTATATTTATCGCTTTTATAATACCCGTTGTATTTTGTTTTTTCGGAAATTACGTCAAAAACACGAAAACATTTTTCGTGTATGCCTTGATTTGTGCGATGCTGGGAATCGTATGGTGCAATTTGGATAGACGTATTTATCATTTCTTGGGGCAAAAATATCTTTCACGCGCACTTGATTATGATTTGAATGCTGATTTGTTTAAGGAAATAGTAAAACAAACCAAAATGACAGGGCCTATGTCCTTATGTCAGTTAACTTGTGAATATATTACGTACAATTATTCTAACTGCGTCAGTATGTGTCATCAAAAGTTAAGAGATTCGAAAGCTGATAAAAAACATAAACATGTTTATTTTGCGTATTTGGCTCACGTTTATTTTGATATAGGAGATATAGAAAATCTGCGAGAAATTTGCAAACGCTTCCAGCTTGAGTTAGTCGCCGAGTCTGCCAAGACAGCCAATAAGATTCGTAGTCAGACACCTTCTATTATGTTTTATGAAAGATTTGTTCAAAGGGCTTATAGTGACTGCTACGATTATATATCCTACATTTCCCAATTCCAGTTTGCAAAAACAAAATATCAACAGGTTAGGCTGCGTTTCCGCGAGGCGCGGATTGCTCTTGATAAGGGCGAAAACGAAACGGCTGCGAAAATTTTTCAAAGTATACTGCAGGAAGCACCCAATTTGAATTTGGCGGAGCTGGCACGACACGGTCTGGAATCTATAGAAAAAGGAATACCTTATAAAGACACCTTTGAGAAGCTCGAGCCGAATGAGAATTACAAGATAATCCAACCTACAAAGCGCCAAAAAACATGGGCTATTCTTCAAGGCTATGGATATTGGATACTTGTTCTTGTGAGCCTTCTTTGTTCGCTGGTGAATATATTATATATATTATAAAATGGAATTTGATAGAGGATCTTTTTGCTTTTTTAATAATATATAAAAAACCTTGCTGTGTGGCAAGGGGGGTTTTTCAACGAAATAAATCCCTTTCGGAATTTGTGAAATGCGCTGCGGCGCGTTGGGGATTTGTTTCATTTCAACATAGTCTTTCTTGATGTATCAAACCGCCGAGGCGACTTCGAAAATCGCTCTCGGCGGGTATGTTTTTATGGATTTGATCTCTTTTTGAATATCGGCCTATCCGACGAGCAGAGCCATGCGCCGAGCGCCATAAGTCCGAGAGCGATCAAAAAATTGTAGGTAGGCATTTCAACAAAGAGTAGGAGTGACAACAGCGTTCCTATAAAGGGAGATATCGCGTAGTAAGCGCTTGTGCGTGCCGCGCCAAGCCGTCTTTGAGCGTGAACGTAGAAAAATATGCTGAGTCCGTATGCAACAAATCCGACGCACAGCACCGCAAAAATTCCCCATACCGCCGTCGTGCGCTCACCAAGACACAAACCGATTATGACCGAGCCGAGTCCCGAAAAGAAGCCCTTGAGAAGCACTATCTGAAGCGGATCCTTGGATGATATCTTGCGCGTGCAGTTGTTTTCAAAGCCCCAGCATACGCATGCAAGCAGAATGAACAGAGAGCCGTATGAAAACTCAAGCAGTGCAAGGTTTTCCACCGACAAAACAGCGCAGGAGAGCGTGACGAAAAGTATACCTACCCAAAGCCGCGGGCTGATTTTTTCCTTGAATACCATAAGGGCAATGATCGCTGTTGCTACTATCTCAAAATTGTTGAGCAGGGATGCGCTTGCCGCCGTCGTGGAATTAAGACCGATAAGCAGGCATATAGGCGCGGCTATATCCAACAGTACCATAGCCACCGTGTACGGAAGCTCGGCACGTGTCAGCTTGGCTTCGCGCTTTTGCGATTTTTCGACCTTGCGGGCGAGAGCGATACAGCCCATGCCAATCCCCGCGCCGAGGTACAACAGCCCCGCCATGAGCGTGGGCGGGACGTAGTCGAGCAGCAGCTTTGACAGGGGAGAGCTGAGTGCGTATAACGCCGCGGCGAGGATTGCAAGAAAAATCCCCGTGCGGACAGAGCTTTTGGTGTTCATAGATTGACTCCGTTGTGAGAGATAGTGTATAAAATCACGCCGAACACGGCATACAGTCTGCGGCTTGGATAAAAAATTAAGCAACCCCACAGGGTTGCTTAACTGTTTTGGTGACCCGTAGCAGATTCGAACTGCTGTTACCGCCGTGAAAGGGCGGTGTCTTAGGCCTCTTGACCAACGGGCCTTTTGGTAGCGGAAGTCGGACTTGAACCAACGACCTGTCGGGTATGAACCGAATGCTCTAGCCAACTGAGCTATTCCGCCATGTGTATTGTGAAATGCGTCACAAGACTTGACTATTATACCACGGCAAAATAGTTTTGTCAATAGGTTTTTTAAAATTTTTTCTTTTTTTGATAAAATTTCACCCACCGCCGACAGCGCCTGAAATACTCCCGTCGGACGTATACTTTTTGAGTATATCCTCTAAAATCAAAGCACCTAATTTATCGGTATCCGTCATTGTAAATGGCAAGAGGCTGTCGCTGTCCCCAACAAGAAGGATAGCTATGTCGCGGGCGTCTGCCGCTCCGTCGCCGTCGATGTCGCCGAAGGGCAGGGGAATAAGGTGCGGCGTTGCAAGATCGACCCTGACGACGGACGTGCCGCGCGCGGCAAATGCACCGTTCTGCCGAAATATCACCGCCTCGGAAATATCCTCTAAAATGCCGCGTCCGTCCTTTTCAAATCTTGTGCTTTTACAAGAAATATCCGTGTTGTAGCCGTGATAGCCGAGGCTTGCCATGGCGGCGTCGCTGCGGAGAAAAGCCTTGTGGAGTACGGCTTTTGATGGGGATTCGTCGCTGATCGGATCAGCGCGGGTGACGTCAATGTGATACCACTCGCCGTCAATTTTTACCGCGTTCCATGCGTGGTCCATCGCGTCGCTGATTACCGTTTTGGCTTCGAGTCCCGCCTCGTGGCAAAGTGCGATAAAGCCGAGGGAGTACGCCTGACATACGCCTCTGCCATCGCGAAAAAGGGAATAGGCGTCGTAATTTTTGTGGTCCGTATCGTATTCGAATTTGGATGCGATAGCGTCGTGTATGTATAGCGCAAGCTCTGCCTCACCTTGTAGCGTGTCTGCCTCCGACAGCATTTTTACAACTGTATCAGTATAAAATTTTCTTTGCGCATCAAGCTCTTTTCCTGCCACCTTATAAGCGGGAGTGAGAGTGAGCAGTCGCCCGTCCGAGCCGTAAGAATAGGATATTTTTCCCGAAACGTAAAATAGCTCGGGCGAATTGCACAGCAGGTCGCGCAGAATTTCCACCGCTGCCGCGCGATCGAGCGCGTACTCCGCAACATCGATTTCCGCCTCGCAGGCAACAAGCGCGGAATATATATATTCGGTAGGTGACGGAGCATCCTCACATGCCGCTGACGAGCAGAGCAATATCAAAATCCCCGAAAGCATAAGGCAACCAGCCGCAAAACGCAAAAAAACACCGACACGCATACCCACCTCCGAAAGTGTGATATTTCATCATACTTTGGAGGCATGAAATTTATGCGTGTCGGTCAATTTTGCGTCCCCGCCTCGCGCGTCTTGTTGCGTTTAAAGTGCTGTGATAAAAATTCCGCTTAAACGGTTATTACGATGCAGTCAGCGTCACAGTTCAGCTTTATTGCGGCGGGGCAGGTGACGGTCGGATTTTTGTCCTCTTCAAGCTGACAGATAACGTCGCCGTGAGGCGTGGGTATCTCCACGCGGGCGGATTTGTAGCCGCACAGAGAGGGGGAGAGAGTGATCTCGTCGTAGCCTGCTTTGTTGATCAAAAGACCCGTGAACGCCTTTGGCAACGAATAAAGCGGACTTCCGCCCCATGCGTGGCTGTGGTCAAAGGGATAACCCGGCTCAGGCGCAACGAAGCCCTCCACAAGTCCTTTGCGGAACGCCAGCACGGGCTCCTTCCAACGCTCGGCAAGCTCGCGGGTGTAGCGCTCGCGCAGACCGCACCTGAATATCGCTTCAAACAGATAGTGCAAAAAGTAAGGCTGGATCTCGCCCTCGCACTCGTCCGTCATTACCTTGCGGATAAGCTCGCACGACAGCTGGTCGTCGCAAACGCCATAGTACGCCGCGAGGACGTTTGAGTGCTTCATGTAGTAGCGCTTGCTTGTGTTCTGCGGCATGTACTGCGCCAGCAGATGTTCCTCGGTGGGGGTGTTGAGTCCCTCAAAGTAAACGCCGTGCTCGCTGTCAAAAAGTATAGAGTTTATGGCAGTGCGGAGCAGCTCACGCTTGGATATGCAATCCTTTGCAACGGCTGATTCTCCAAGTACATCAAAGATTTCTGCCGCCGCACCGAGAGCGCCGAAATAGAACATATTAAGGCAGGTCTGTCCCAAAGCCTTGGGAGGATGATGCATGGATATGCCGTCGATATATATCCAATCCACAAACATGTAATCGGGCGGAGTTTCGATAAGCCCGTTCTCGCCGATATACGTTTCAAAGCGACGCAAAAGAAGCAGGAGCGCGTCCTTGCAGTCGGTCAAGAGGGAGAGCTTGCCCGTGAATTTGTAAATGTCAAGCAGCATGGAAACGTAGATAAGGCTGTAGGTGGTGTGGAAGAGTCTGCCGTCGTTGTGGCGAAGCAATTCCGCCGTGCGAAGCGCGTCAAATTCCGCAAGTCGCATATCCCCGAAGGTAAAGGACGTCATAAGCGCGTCAATGTAGTAATCACCCGTGCAGGCAAGCGGCTCGCTGTGTCGCGGACTGTCGAGGTGGTGCGTCTGTCTGCATATTTTGAGGGTGTGACGGCAAATGTCAAGCACGTCGTTCATATCGCCGTCGTCCGTTACCGTCATTGCCACTCGGTCCACGGGGTAGTGAGTGGAAATAAGGTCAATTCGTACCACTGCGGGCGTGTCCGCGCTGTTTTTTATTTTTACGGTGATGTTGCCCACGCTGAAAAATACAGGACTGCGCGCGTATCCGTCGCGGTCAAATATGAAGGTCATTCCCATGGGGCTTTCTGTCTGCTCGCGGCAGAGCGTTTCGACACTTACGTCACCCTTTGCCACGGCGTGTACGCCAACGTAGGCGGTGTGAATTCTGTCGTAATCGAGAACTATCTCCTTTTTCTCGTGGGGCGCGACGGTGATGTCCTCGCCGAAAAAAGTTTCCTCAATGCAGGGCGGCGTAGGTGCCGTCTGCGCGTTCCACAGATCAGTAATGACCTCGGCAGGGTAGTAAGCACTCACGCCCAAGCGCCCATCGTAAAGAGTGGAGGAGGTGAATGCGAGATTTTGCCGCGCCTTCCAGCTTTCATCTGTGGATATGACGGTGGTAGTGCCGTCGTCAAATTCAAGCTCGGCGGCAAGCATAAAGCCGCCGTGTCCCTTGGAGTATTCGGATATCTTGCGGGGAAGCATACGCACGCGGGCAAAAAATTCAAGCGTGTCGGAATCGGAGTGAAGGTCAAGCTCCCATGCGTAGAAATTGGGACGCACGCGCTCGTTGGACATAAAGTCGCCGCCTACACACGCAGGACCCGTGCAAACGAATTCGCCGTTCAAATAAAGCTCGAAATAGGTATCACCGCTGACGCGCACACGCGCGCGGATAACCTTTTGGGAAAAGGAATATTCTCGTTTGAATTCAGCGATCACCTGACGGTAGTCGCCTCCGAGAAACGCGCTGTATTTAGTAGTCTGCTCATTCGGAAAATGCTCCTTCGGCAGCCATATCCATTGTTCGGGAAGGTTCATGTATTTGCTCCTTTATCCATAATATCAACATCCCCATCAGCCTCATTTGAAGCCGTGGGCGGCAGACCTTTCTTTTTGCGTATACGCTCAATTTCCTCTTTGATGATATCCTTGAACGCCTTGTCGTCGATCTCGATATTTTGTGCGGCGACGGATTTGTCCGCAAAGGTGTCGAATACGGCTTGCTTGTCCTCAAGAAGCTTGGTTATTCTTTCGTCAACGGTTTCCTCGCAAAGTAGGCGGTATACCAAAACGTTTCGCGTCTGTCCCATACGATAAGCTCTTGAAATGGCTTGATTTTCCGTCGAGGGCTTGAACTGCGGCTCGCAGATAATAACTACGCTTGCGGATTGGATATTGAGTCCCGTTCCGCCTGACGTTATCTGTGCCAACAAAACCGTGCCCTCGGGAGCGGCTTCAAACTCGTCTAAAATTTCCTGCCTGCGATTTACGCTGACAGAGCCCGTGATAGGATCAAGACATTGATCCTTTAAAAAGGCGCGGATTTTTCTGATGGTGTCCAAAAAGAAGGAGAAAACTATTATTTTTCTGCCCTCGGCTTTGGCTTCCTCGATCAGCTCCTTGAGTCGGGTAGCCTTGGAGGATTTGCTCAGATCGTTTATATTCCACGAAACGCGACGTGCCTCCTGAAATTTATGCTCCAGAATTGCTTGCTCGTATATGCTTTCCTCCTCGGGATTGAGGGTACACCATTCCCGCGTTTCGATCTTATCCGGAAGCTCGGTGAGTACCTGCTCGCGCTTTCGTCGGTAATAAACGGGCGCTATCGTTTCTCTGAAATTCTGCGCGGAGGACATAAAAGCCATATCCCTGACGGTTTTTCCTATTGACGGGTTTAAAACGTCGATGAGGGATATCATTTCGTCCACCTTGTTTTCCAAGGCAGTTCCCGTCATAAACAAAAGCCGCTCCGCGTGCGAGGCAATGCTTCGCGTGTTTATACTGCGTCTTGCAAATTCGTTTTTGATATAGTGCGCCTCGTCAACCACGACAAGGTCAAATTTGAAATCGTCTTCAAGCTTAAAATACGGTGTCGATTCGTAATTCGTGACCGCAACGCCGCCTGTGTTTATCCATGATTTGATAGCCGCGGGCTTGCCCGTCCCATGTATCTTTATCACGCGCAATTTGCTGTGCTTTACGATCTCTCTGCACCAGTTGGTAATAACGGAAGCGGGGCAAATTACCAAAAAGTGAGTTGCTCCGGTGTTTTTGAGTGACACCATAGTCGCGATTGCTTGAATGGTCTTTCCAAGACCCATCTCGTCGCCCAAAAGCACGCGCTCCTGATGAAGAATATATTTCACGCCCCATTCCTGATATTTTCGTAATTGACACAGCAACCCATTGGGGAAAAGGCACTCGTCCTGAATTTGTCGCGCTAATTCCTTGGGCAGACCGTAGATGGAATCATCCGTGCCGAGAACGCCGGGGAGGAGCTCCTCTATTACGTTGTAATAGCTGATGGAGTTGAGTGTGAAATCCTCCCATGCGGATTTCGCATCTGCTCCGTTTAGCTTTTTGTGAGCCTTTATAATGCCGTCGGCGGTGTGGAGAAAATAGCTTGTTAGGATATTCTTGATATTTTTATAATTTTCCCGTATTTGCTCAAGCTCGTCTTCGGAATAAAATATCCAAGCGGCGTTATTTTTACATTCGGACAAACACTCAAAGGATTCTACCAGCGAGCTACCGCATTTGGCGTTCAGGGTATCTATTTGGGTAACGTATTCCTTTTGTTTTATATAATTGCAGATTGCCGTGATGACTTGTGTTGCGTGCTTCGTCTGATCGTCCGTTGAAAGCTTGAGCTTGAGCCCACGGCGAACCTGCTGGGCATAATTCTGACAAATATCTTTTATAGCGTGCGAGGCATCCTCGCTGATGCCGTATGCGGAGGCGACCTCCTCTCTTGACGCGACGAAAACGTCGGCAAGGGTTGAAAAGCCGGCATCCTTCAGATATTTGATCTTTAAATTCTGACGGGCTCGTCCCAGCTCCTCAACAGGCATATTGCCAAGAGCGGCGACAAGCTCCTGTGCCATGAAATGCTCAACGGCGACCTTGACGTCCTCCGCGCTTTTGTCGAGGGCGGCTTTGATATGCTCGAATTTTTGAATACGCGCCTCGTAATCGTTGCGGAATTTTTGAATGGAGGGAATATCGCGATTGAGCGCAAAGGCTTTTTCGTTGGCTTGCCCTGCGGCTTTTTTGTAATTGGAGGTGTGGCGAAGGAAATCGTCGGTTATAGTGTCCGCGTCCGTCCGCTTTAAGTCGTTTAATTTGGCGAGAGCATCCTCCGCCAAGCGCACGAAGGATTCGCTCTGCATAGCCGATAATTTTTTGTAGGCATCTGTGGCGGCGCTCTTTTTCTTTCCCGACGATATTATCCACGACAAAGGATTGAGAGCGGGCGTCATCGCATTCAGCATCTCGAAAATATGGCTTGAATTATTATCGCTCAGCTGTTGACACACCGAAGACAGGTCATTTCCGTAAATCGAATAATATATCTGCGACAGGAAAAGTCGTAGCTGGACGGATGAAAGCTCCAAAGCCTCTCCGCCCAAAAGCTTTTCTGCCGTGCGGGAAAAGAAATCTCTCAGCAAAAGCTCGTCGATCTGATTTTTTAGATCTGCCGAATAGCCCGCGCCTACAGAAGTCCCATGACCCAATCTTGACATCAGATCTTTATAGTAATTTGTAAGGCTTTTGACCTCTTTGAATGAAATATCCTTTGGCATGTTGTCCTTCCTTGTGAGTTATTTGTATGGGAATAGAGCGTCAGACAGTGTCCGCGCTGAGATCGGTTTAACGGTCGTTTATCCAAAAACCTCTGCTGCGGCAACGATTCTCAGCATTTCCTCGTCCACCTTATCTCTGCCGTAGGCATCAAGAAATCTGTCGCGGTATGCGTCGGTTCTAAGATTGAAGCCAAGCGTCCACACACCCCAGAATATATCAATGTGCCTGTCTCCCACACCGCCGTTTCCAAGGTCTATAAATCCCGAAAGCCGCCAATTATCCAGCATGATGTTTGGCAGACAGTAGTCGCCGTGAAGCAAAACGTCGCGGCGAAGCCGAGAGCTTCCGTCCTTAAAAACGAGCATAGCATCCTCTGCCGATGTATACCCGAAGCTGTCGGGAAAGTGGGAGGTGTCATAATTACCCGTGCGGTAATTTGCTTCGACTGTGGTTATGTATTCGGAAATTCTGTCCTGAACGGGGCAGTCTGAAAAATCAAGCTCGTGGAGTCGGCGCAGCTCGGTGGCAATAGTGTCGCAGAGCCGCTTGCCGTCCGCAAGATAGTCGGCGTGGGTACAGTCCTCGCCCCGCATACGGGAGGTCAGCAAGAGATCAACGTCACCCGAGCAGTAGCCCAAAATCTCCGCCCCAAGCCCTATTGAGTGAAAATATTCCGTCATCTGTGCCTCGCGCAAAAGCGTACCCTTCGGGGCGGTCTTGAGGTAGTAGCCGCCGTCACTTTCAATATAGTAAACCCGCGCCTCGGGCGAGCAGGAGCTGTCAAATATTTTTGCTCCGACAATGAATTTGTCAAATTCGTGGGGTAGGGCGAGAGGGAGTGAATCAATCAAAGTTCTTTTCATAATGTATTTTTACCACACAAAGGGAATGAGTCTGTATTTAACTTTCTTTTTGTATTCCGAGTAGCCAAGGAGCTGCTCTGTGAGTACCTTTTCTTCATTAAGTATCCGTATTACTATAACCACGGGATAGATTGCAAAGGGAATAAGCCCCCAAAGCGAGCCGAGAATAAGCGGAATGGGGAGAAACATGAAGAGCGTTGCGAGATACATAGGGTGGCGCACAATACCGTAAAGCCCCGTGTCGATAACCTTTTGTCCCGATTGCACCTCAACCGTCCGCGAAAGGTAGGCGTTCTCGCGCATTACCTCGGCGTACATGCCGTAGCCGCCAAGGAACAATGCTGCCGCCGCGATGGACAGCCACGCGGGAACGCTCGACCAGTCAAAGCGGAAATCAAGCGCCGACAATATAAATCCAACGGGGAACATCAGCCCCGAAAGCGCGACCACTCCGCGTTGAGTTTTCTCCTTTTCCTTGTTGTCAAGGCGCTTTTCAAGCAGGGCGGGGGACTTGACGTACAGTACCGCGCCAACTATGAGCATAGGAATAAAAAGCACGCCTAAAAACAGCCACGCGCCGGGGTAACAGAACGTCCATGCGGGCAGAAAAAGCATTATTCCCACAAGGATAATGCCAAATATGAATTTTGTAAGTGCGCTGATGAGAAGCTTCATAGTGAGACTCCTTTATTTTGAAGTTAAGTCTTGGCAGGGATGGTGAGTATGACGTCAAAATATGTTTTTAGAAGGCCGTAACATCTGTTGTTTTTAATATTGTATTTCGGCGTTTATTTCGCCCGTGTCATCCTTAAGCGGAGTTGCCCCACGAGATTTTTCGCTGCGCTCCAGAATGACAACGTGGGGCGATGTAGCAAAGGATCTCGGGCGAATTGTTATGTAAAAACATTAGGAAATAATTCGTCTGATAAATCCGTCCAATAGTGCGTGTGAGACACACGACACTCTCGATGTGGGTGGGGAGTACAAAAGGTATATTTTTGTGCCAAAAACGGGGGGGAGAAAGCAAAAAGTCTCGGTTTACATGATTTTTGAGAATGTTTTTATAAGCCTGAATGCTTGTTCGGCAGTATTTTTCAAGTTGGTATAAGCGTTGTCTACATCCATGGCATCCTTTAGTGAGCAGGGGGTACGGACGATTGGAAAAAACGCATCTATTCCGTATTCATTGCAAAGTCCTGCATCTTTTGTAACCGCACCCGAAAAAGCGATGACCGGTTTCCCGTATTTTTTTGCAGCCTTCGCTACTCCGACAGGTGCCTTACCCATGCAAGACTGTGCATCAAGTCTACCCTCGCCTGTAATTACTATATCGGTGTCCTGTATTTGTTTTTCAAGCTCTGTAACTCGTATTACAAGCTCTATTCCCGATGTGAGAGAAGCATGTAGATATGATAGAAAGGCAAAGCCGAGACCACCCGCAGCCCCTGCTCCGGGATAGCTTGCGTCGGCGTTTTTAAACACAGACTTTGTAAGGACTGCATAGTTTGAAAGCCACGCATCCATGTCGCATATTATTTCTTCGGTTGCACCCTTTTGCGGACCGTAAATTCTGCTACAACCAACCTCTCCGCAAAGGGGATTGTTAACGTCGCAGGCAATTTGGAAACTGCATTTTTTAAGGGAAGGCAAGCACCTGCTTGCGTCTATTCTCACAATGTCTCGAAGCCCCTTGCCGAAATGGGAAACGGTCTTTCCGTCTTTATCAAGAAATTCAAAGCCGAGTGCGGAAAGCATACCTAAGCCGCCGTCGTTTGTCGCACTGCCACCGATGCCGATCAAAAAGTGTCGGCACTCCATTTTTTCTATTGCGTGAAGTATAAGCTCGCCCACACCGTAGGTTGTGGTGTTGAGGGGGTTTCTTTTTTCGTCGGGGACGAGTGTAATACCCGCCGCCGCACTCATCTCAATAACCGCAAGCTTTTTTGAGGATATAACTCCGTATTCCGCAACAACCCTTTCGCCGAGAGGACCGCAAACCTCAACCTCGCATATTTCTCCATTAAGGGCAGAAACAACGGCTGAAACCGTACCCTCTCCCCCGTCTGCTAATGGACACACTTTTACTTCTGCATCGGGATACACGGTGCGTATCGCATCCGTAACCGCAGCTCCCGACTGAAAAGTATTAAGGCTGCCTTTAAAAGAATCTATCGCAATTACAGCTTTCATATTTATTTTCCTTTTTCATCAAACAAACTAAATTTTCAACATGGGAGGGAACCGCAAAAGGTATATTTTATTCGAATACCTTAAGAATCGTTTGGTTGTAATCAACCCTTGCTTCTGCGGAAAGATCACAATGCCCGCGCCAAGGCACGATATTAAGATTAATAGTATGGGTAGCCCCCATTGCTTCCGCAAAGCGTTTCGAATGCTGTTCCAAATTAACGGATTTATCGCTGGTGCAATGAAAAACCGTGTAGCTGATATTCGGCATTTTTTCAACCAGATGTAAAGGGGAGCAGCTACGCAAAGCCGATTGCATATCTCCATCATATTCGCCGAAGGCACTGTATAAGGTGCGTGGAAGATCGGGGCGTTCGGTGAAGTGATACGGAAGATCGCAAACGGGGCAGTTCGCAACACAGGCGCACGGTGTTATTTTAGCATAAGCGCAATACACAAGCGCGGAAAGCCCACCCATAGAACCTCCGGTCGATACGATTTTAACCGAAGAACCTAATCCGTATTTTTCGCACAGAACAGAAATGATCTCGTCCGTATATGCAACTGCCTGTTTGTTCATCCAAGACCAAGGGTTATAATACGGAATAACGTAAATAATACCTTTTTCCGCATATTCCAGTGCATCACCCGGATCGGTGTTATGTATAGTCATACCACCTAAGCCGTAAAAATTCAGTACGATACCTTTGATTGCACCTTTGATGAGCGAGTCGTTTGAATACGCAAAATTGCGTAGGGTTTCATAAGTGATTATTTTTTCCATATCAGCCACATCCTTTGATAAGTTATTTTAAACAACTGTAAATTAGAGCTTCGAGTTTTGCTCGAAAATCACGTTTGCCCGTTAGCGTTTCCCTTTGCGGTGGTGATGGATTTTACAAGCATACGGCGAATGACACCACAGTCCTGCAAAAGTTCTTTTGCGATTTGTTCGCTTATTGCATTTGAGCCAACGAGCATTTCAACCCAATATTCGGTTTCTCCACATTCTTTGAGTGCGATATGAAATTTGTTTATAAAATCAGCTTTACTTGCCGCATAATTCGCTTCGTGAATATTTGCTCCTATAGAGGTCGCACTTCTGATAATTTGATTTACGAGCACACCTCTGCCTTTGCGAGTATCTATCTCATCGCAGACGGCGATTATATGTAGAGCAAGAGCTTTTGCTATTGTTCGCAGTTCTGAATCTTTCATAGCTTTTCTCCTTTGGGATTATTGGTGAAGTTTTTGCTTTGCAAAAGTGAAGTTGTTCGCTTCGCTCACAGTGAAGTTTTGCTCGCATCACTCGCAAAGTGAAGTTAAGTTCGCCCCAAAGTTACTTCTCACTTGCGCCACTCGTGGCGCAAACTTCACTTCGGCAGTAGCCGAAACTTCACTGCTTGCAACTTCACTCGCCGTAGGCGAACTTAGTTGTCGAGTCGTCGTGTCAGACACACGACACTCTCGACGTGGGTCAAGACTCCAAAAGGTATAAAAATAGACTAAAAACGGAGGTGGTAACTCCAAAAGGTCTCACTTTTTTCTGTTCTTGGTTATAAGAATGATGCCGCAAATTATGCCTACAAGCGCAATTACAAACAGCGGTAGCGTGATAGCAAGACCAAAAATATGTTTTTCTGCAATTTGATTTACTAAATTAAAGACCGATGCCAAAAACAAAGCGAAATATCCGATGCTTTGAATAATTCTTAATGCTTTCATTGATTTCCTCCTGATTTTCTCGCAAGACACAGGACACTCTCCACTTGGGTCAAGACTCCAAAAGGTATAAAAATCGGCAAAAATGGGGGGGGAAAAACTCCAAAAGGTATATTTTATTTTGTGGTATAAAAGTTTTGAATTTTTACCTTTGGGCATTTGGATAGATTCGCGATGCTTTTCTCCACCCATTCATCATATACTTTAATTTTGTTGTGAGATGGCAGAATAACGTTTGTTCCCAAGAATACGCTGTCCCAAACAAAAGTATATTGCTTCTGATTTTTCATTTTTATGTAAGCAACAACACTTTCGTCGGTAAATTCCACAAGAATACTGCTTACATCGTCATATCGCAGTATTTTAATTCCTGCTTGCTCGATGGCTACTACACGTTTTTCAGTGATCGTTATTCCATAATTAAAACGGAAATAAGTAGCGACAAGAATTACAACATCAAGCAATAAACATAAAATCGCCAGAGCATAGTTATGATCTTCAGTAATAAAAGCTGCTGCCATTGAAACGAGCAATGTCAACAAAAATGCAACACCGATCATAAATAGCCAAAGCTTTCGATATTTGATTTTCATTTTAGCTTTCATCAAGGCAGCTCCTTTCGATATGTTATACTAAACTGCTGTAAATGAACATTTGGGTTTTGCTCAAAAGCAACAGTCCCAACGCAAAATTGGGGCAATTTGAATTCGGATTTCGTAGGGGCGATTCATGAATCGCCCGTTTTGATTTTTTTGTGGTCTGCCGGGCGATTCGTGAATCGCCCCTACGGGTTTTGCGGTTATTTCCGTGTCAGACAAACGACACTCTCGATGGGGTCATAAGACCAAAAGGTATATTTTTATGCCAAAAACGGGGGTTGTAAAGCCAAAAGGTATATTTTATGCCAGCATTGCTGCGACGATAACAGACAAGAATGCGATTATAAAAGTACCTGTTTCACAAACCTTCCAATAATCGATTATCGTTTGTTCGTCCTCTGTGAGACGAATATGATCAAGCATATTCCATATAACGATGTTGGATATAATAAAATGAATTGCAAGCGGCAAAATGCCTATGCAAAGAATGCCATTCAGCAAAAGTCCAAAAACAATATCTAAAATGGCATAAATCACATGAATGATCGAGGTAATCCGAAAGTATTTCAGAATAAACCTTGCTTTGCGATTTTCTATTACGATTGAATGCTTTGAAGGCTGTATAGCTTTCTGCGTTTTTCGATACTCTTTCCGTTTTTCAAGAAAAATGATAGTTCCCATTCCAATAGCACCGACAAACGATACGCACCAGCAAACACCAAAATTAAATACCCAGTACCACCACGAACGTGCAACGACTGTAGCCAGTGATCCATCTTCTTGCGCCTTGTAGACTTGATATGTATCAAAATAAAATTCGCCGTCTTGGAATTCGTCCGTATATTCGTTTTCCCAATCGTAACTCAAATCAATATCATCTGATTTTTTCTTTTCAACAAAAGTTCCGTTTGATGAATCATAAATGTAAGCATCAGCAGAATTATATACAATGAGTTGATTATTGGAAAGCTCAAAGTACACATTTCTTAAATACGGCGTCGATACCGCCCAAAGAAATCGGCCTTCTTCAGAATAGACATTTACATAGGAGGCATCATTATAGCATACATAAATTTGATGTAGATCTTCATCATGTAAAACCGTAGCAATTTCGTCTGGGGCAAACAGTTCTACCTGCACTTTTTGATAGTTTTCGTTATCTCGTGTGCACATTGATCTGCCTACCAAACCGATAGCAATCCCAGTGAGAAATATCAGTATGAAAACAACAAATAAAATTCTTTTGGTACTTGTCATAGGCCTTACACCTCCTTTAT
The DNA here is from genome assembly GCA_015065065.1 of Oscillospiraceae bacterium. GTDB lineage: Bacteria > Bacillota > Clostridia > Oscillospirales > CAG-272 > CAMEON01. Next base: position 29,195 of record SVQX01000003.1, on the reverse strand, counting down.
AGAAACTTCGATATGTTATACTAAACTGCTGTAAATTGTATTTTCGAGTTTTGCTCGAAACTCACATTTGTCCCTGACTTTTGGTGAAGTTTTTGCTACGCAAAAGTGAAGTCGTTCACTTCGTTCACAGTGAAGTTTTGCTCCTTCGTCGCAAAGTGAAGTTAAGTTCACCCCAAAGTTACTTCTCACTTGCGCCACTCGTGGCGCAAACTTCACTTCGGCAGTAGCCGAAACTTCACTGCGCAGCAACTTCACTCGCCGTAGGCGAACTTAGTTGTCGAGTCGTCGTGTCAGACACACGACACTCTCGACGTGTCCTGTCCTCGGGAACAAATCTACGGGTTGAACGTCGCTCATTTGATAACCAAGCTCCCGGAAAACCGCGCAGTCACGGGCGAGAGTTTCGGGCTCGCAGGAAATATAGACCACGCGGTTGATATTCCGCTTTGCTATCGCCTCGATAAGCTCCCGTGTCGTGCCCTTGCGGGGCGGGTCAATGACGGCGATATCCGCTTTGGGTGCGCCGCCGCCCTCCGCCGCCGACAAAAGTCGGTCGGCATCCGTGGCATCTCCCGCAAAAAATCTCGCGCGGTCGGGGGAGAGTCCGTTGAGGCTCGCGTTGAGCTTGGCGCACTCCACCGCCTCGGGGACTATCTCAATTCCCGTAATGCTTTTTACCTTGTCGGACATAGAAATTCCAATGCTTCCAGCGCCGCAGTAAAGGTCGAGCAGATGCTCCTTACCCGTAAGATCTGCCATATCCGCGGCGGTGTTGTAGAGCAGCTCTGCCGCATCGCGGTTGACCTGATAGAAGGACTCGGGCGCGATCCGCAGTATCTTTCCGCACAGCACATCCTCAATATACGCCTGTCCCCAAACGGTAAGAAATTTATCGCCAAGCACCACGTTGGTGCTTTTTTTGTTGACGTTGAGCAGAATTCCCGTCACTGCCGGAAATCTCTCGGTTATGTATTCGATAAGCTTGCCGCGTAAGGCTTTTCCGATATCCTCGGCGTTGATAACGAGGCAGAGCATGACCTCGCCTGCCGCTGTTGCGCGAAGATAGATATGCCGCAAAAGCCCCTTGCCGCTTATTTCGTCGTAAGCCTTTACAGCGTTTTTATTGCAGAAATCACAAACGGCACGGACGATATTACTGAATATTTCGGGCTGGAGCGAGCAATTTTCGGCAGGAATGAGCTTGTGCGATTTAGATGCAAAAAATCCCGAATACATACCATTTTTTCCTTGCGCGACAGGATACATGCCTTTGTTGCGGTAGCCCCTTGTTTTGCCCGTTGACAGCACGTCAAGCACGTTTGCATCCGCAATTCCCGCCACACGGAAGGCGCGGATAACGCGCTGCTTTTTACATTCCAGCTCGTGCGCGTAGGTCACGTGTCTGTAAACACAGCCGCCGCACGCCTCCGGGGCGGAGCAAAATTTTTCGGTATCGCGGACGGGGGAGGGGGTGACGATACGGATAAGCCGTCCCACGCAAAATGAGGACGTTTCCTTGATTATTTCAATCTGCGCCACATCGCCGCTGACAGTGCCCCTTACAAATACCACAAGCCCGTCGCCGTTACCGACAACGGGTAGTCTGCCGACACCTGCGCCAAGGTTATTGAGATCGCGGATATCCACGACAAATTCTTTTCCGACAAGGCCGAGCTTGTCCGCATTTCCTTTAACGGACATAAAATTCCCGTCCGTCCTCAAGGCGGATACAGCCGAGAGCGCCGCCAAAGGCAAGTCCGCAGTCGATAATAATAGTGCCGTTGCCGTGGAATATCTTACCGTCACCGCCGTTATCCTCGGCGGTGGAGGTGTGTCCTGCGATAATTATCTTATCGTCAAAGTATTTATTCTGCGGGTCGATGGGAGTAGAGAAAAAGTCATCGGGGGACAGGGAATCAAGGTCAACGTCAGGGGTAAAATCAGCAATTCCCGCGTGCAAAAGCAGGTAAGTCTTGCCGCCCACCTCGACCTCCTCGTAAAGTGGCATATCCGACAGATAGTCGATAACGCCCTCGCGCATATCCGCATCAAGCTCGCGGTACGCGGAAAGCGTGGGCTCGCCGCCGTCCTTTACCCATTCGGTCATTTCCGTGACGAAATCCGCATCGGGCGAGGCACCGCTTTTAAGCATTTTTTCAAAGCCCGACAGCATCTTTACAGCCTTGTAGTCATGCTCACCCGCAATAGGGTAGACGTTGAGGCGGATGCTCATGTCGCCGATAAGCTCCATGGATTCCGTGCCGTAATCCACGATGTCGCCGAGAACGTACAGAATATCTCTGTCATTGTTGAATTTTATGAGCTGTAAAAGCTCGCTGTATTTCTGATAATTTCCGTGTAAATTTGCAACTGCGTAAGTCATACGCACCTCCCGAAATTCTGTTATTTACCGAGGTATTCCTCAAGCGTTATACCTCTTTGGTGTATATTTTTGGCGGCTTCAATGCCCACGTATCGGTAATGCCAGGATTCGTACTGATATCCCGTGACACTCACCTTGTCCTCCGGGTAGCGAAGGATAAATCCGTATTCGTGAGCGTGTGCCTTGAGCCATACAAAGGCACCCGTTTCGGCAAAGCCTACGTCGTCCTTCGTGCCTTCGTAGCCATAGTTTTCAAGCTCCTTCATGCAGGAAACGTCAAACAGATCAACGCAAAGTCCCGTCTGATGCTCACTCGTGCCGGGGCGCGCGGAATAGGTCAGCACCTTGGCTTCAAGCTGTGCGTCGCTGAAAGAGGGATTTCTCTCTCGCTCGGCCGAAATGTAGTAGTTGAAAAGGCTTTTTTGGTATGCGTAGGTGCGGTATGCGCTGGTGACAAGCACACCGCTATATCCCGCCGCGTGCATATCGCGAAGCATTTTTTCGACTGCTTCAGCCGCCGTCGCTTGCAGCCTGTACTCCTTGTTGTCCGCGCGCATGGTGTAGGATGCAGAAACGTCTACGAGATTTGGCGGGACAAAATTCTCGTCAAGGGCGTGTTGCTTGTTGGCAAGCAAAAGGTAAGGATCGTGCAATTTATCGTCGCATCCGCCGTCGTTTGTGTCACCGTCGCCTCCGCACGCGAACATCGACGCCGCGGTAACGGCAGACAGGATAATGCAAATTATCTTTTTGTACCAATTCATATTTCGCCCCTCCTTACGGCTTGGTCTCCACTACGATAAAGTAGGGGGAGGTGGGGGAGTTGAGAATTTTTATCTTGGTAGCGCACACCTTGTGGCGGCTGATGCCCGAAAGGTATTCAAGCACCATTTTTCCCTCTGCATCGCCCTCCTTGTGACCCGGGTAGATGGCGATATTGAGAATTCCGTCGCGGTCAAGCAGACTTATCGCGTCGCGTATGGCGGGGAGGGTGGTTTCGCGCAGGGTGGTGATGGATTTGTCGCCGCCCGGCAGCCAGCCGAGATTGAACATTCCTGCCTTTATCGGTACGTCGACGTACTTTTTGACGTTGGAGTGTGAGTCCAGGATGAGCTGATAGTTATCGGGACAGCCAGAGCTGACCAGCCTCTCCTGCGTGGAGGCGAGTGCCTGCTCCTGAATGTCAAACGCGAAAACGAAGCCGTCGGGGCCTACCTCGCGGGACAAAAATTCGGTGTCGTGTCCGTTTCCCATGGTAAAATCCACCGCAACGTCGCCGGGACGAAGGTGCTGACGGATGAAATATTTGTGAAGCTCAAGCAGATCTATCATATCTAAAAAACCTTTCAGTGCAATACTTATTTAACGTGTATGTCCGAGCGCAGGAATTTTATTGCGCGCTCAACCGAGTCCTTGGAGTTGTACCACGGCTCCTCGTCGTAGCGGTAGTCGAATTTTTTGCAAAACCAGCTTACGTCATCCGTAAGCTCGGAGAGATAATTCATAACTATTCTTTCGCAATCGTCAACAAAGGCAGACAGCTTTTTCTTGGAGAGCCGCTTCTGACCGTACTGCAAAAGGTGGCGGTAGTGGGGAAGGCAGAAATATGGCTGTGCCTTCAGCTTGGGGACGAAATCGGGGTCTGCGTCCCAAAGGTAAACCACCGTTTCGACCATATGCTCAAAGTTAAACGCTATCCGTCGGCAGACGTAGCAATCCGCTTCGAGGGCGGAGATACGCTTCATAGGCTTTGCGCCTGGCGCGCCCAGCCCGCCGCTTTTGATGTCACCCGCAAGCTCCTTGAGGTGGCTTTCCAGCGTAAGTGCCATACCGAGTCGGTTCTTACGTACGAACATCTGGTCGTAATGCAGACGGCAAAAGCCCTCCTCGTTGGTTTTTATCCTCACGTCAGGCTCCATCATGGACGCGCCGAGAATGAGGTCAAGCTCGTTTTCCTCCAGCTTGCGGTAAAGCGCGCAGAGGGGACAGCCGCACTCACGGTTTTCCATTCCCGCTTCAAAGGCTTCGTTGACGGGTATAGTATATATTTGCTCCATAAAAAACGCTCCGATTCTGAAAATATTGACTTTTCGGCAGCTCTGCTGTTGTAATTTGCAAAAAAATAGTGTATAATATAAGCCGATAAAATAAGTCACAGTAATTATACCAAATATTCGCCCCGATTTCAAGAGCATTATGCCAATTTATCGCTGATTTTTTGCGGGCGAAGGTCACATACGGGAGAGGTAGTCATGAAAAGCATGAAATTTGCACTTGAATTGCGCTCGGCGTTTGCTCAATACTCGCCTCGCGTGCTTCAGGACAGCACCGACGACGGCGAGGAATGTGCGGAGCTTATTTTTGACGGCGACGGCGAAAAATTACATATATCGGTGACAGTGAGAGCCGACGGGGATGCCTGCGCCCTTTGGCTGGGCGGCGTGTGTATCGGTGACGAGGTGCCTGCAGGTCAAATAAAAACTCTTCTGTCTGCCCTGCTTGACGACAAGGTGGCGGTGGTCAGCGGCTATCGGAATATCAATCGCTATGAAGCAAAAGAGCCTTATTTTGAAAGGATATTTTTGCTTGATGGGGAGAGCGAGGAGCTTGACCGGCTCATAGCTCGACTCAAAAAGCCCAAGGGATTATTTGGCCGCCTTTGGAGCGGTGACGGTATCTACGTCCTTTCAAAATATTCGGGGAAAGAGGTCATAAACGGGAAAAATCCTTGACAGAAGGTAAAAAATGTGCTATAATAATACGATTTGAGCAAGCGACGCAAAAGTGAAAGGTGGGATAGCCATGGTCGAAATAAAGGATGTTGCCGTCGGTAGCCGCGCAGATAAGTGCGGGATACTCGCAGGAGATAAGCTGGTATCCATCAACGGCCGCGAGATAAACGACGTGCTTGACTATCGGTTTTTCCTCGCTGATACTGCGGTCACGCTGAAGCTCTTACGCGACGGCGAGGAGCTTGAAAAGATCATACACAAGAAGGAATATGACGATATTGGGCTTGACTTTGATACGCCTTTGATGGATAAAAAGCACTCCTGTGAGAACAGGTGCATTTTCTGCTTTATAGATCAGCTGCCGAAGGGAATGAGGGAAACCTTGTATTTCAAGGACGACGACTCACGGCTGTCCTTCCTTCACGGCAATTTCATCACCATGACAAACCTTGCTCCCAAGGATATAGACCGCATAATCGAGATGCATATCTCGCCCGTAAACGTGTCCGTGCATACCACAAATCCCGAGCTGCGCGTGAAGATGATGCGCAACAAGCACGCAGGCGAGGTGCTTGACTATCTGCCGCGACTTGCCGCCGCGGGCATACGCCTTTGCGGTCAGATAGTGCTGTGCAAGGGCATCAACGACGGCGCGGAGCTGCTTCGGAGCATGCGCGATCTTGCCGAGCTTGCGCCCGCAATGGAGAGCGTATCCATCGTCCCTGCGGGACTTACAAAATTCCGCGACAAGCTTTATCCGCTGTCGCAGTACACGAAGGATGAAGCGGCGGAAATTATTGATACCGTTGAAAAATTTGCGAGCGAGTGCCGCGAGCGGCTGGGTACGTCAATGTTCTATTGTGCGGACGAATTGTACCTCTGCGCCGAGCGTCCGCTGCCCTCCGAGAGCTACTACGAGGATTACGCGCAGATAGAAAACGGAGTGGGAATGATAAGGTCGCTTTTGTCCGAATTTGACAGCGAGCTTGCTTTCCTTGACGAGTACCTTGACGGCTACACTCCGCCAAGGCGCGTGTCGGTCGCGACGGGCGTTGCGGCGTATCCCACCATAAAAGCCATGGCGGCGCGACTTGAAGCTGTGGTGGAGGGCTTGACCGTCAACGTCTACGAGATAAGAAATCACTTTTTCGGAGAGAGTATTACCGTTGCGGGCTTGCTCACGGGCAAGGATATGTGTGAGCAGCTTGTGGGACGCGAGCTTGGGAACGAGCTTATTTTCCCCGAAAATACCCTCCGCGCGGGCGGCGACGTCTTTCTCGACGATATGACACCCTCCGAGCTGTCCGACATTCTTGGTGTCCCCGTGCGTGCGGGCAAAAACGACGGCGCGGAATTCATAAAAGAGCTGTTAGGAAAGGAATGATATAGATGGCAAAACCCGTTATCGCCATAGTTGGACGTCCCAACGTTGGCAAAAGCACGCTTTTCAATAAGCTGATAGGTGAGCGCCGCTCCATAGTGGAGGACACACCCGGCGTTACCCGCGACAGAATTTTCGGTGAGTGTGAGTGGCGAGGCAAAAACCTGCTGCTTATCGACACAGGTGGAATTGAGCCGAAGACGGACGATATTATCCTGTCGCAGATGAAGGATCAGGCGCAGATAGCCATTGATGACGCCGACGTTATCGTATTCATGTGCGACGTGCGCACGGGACTTACGGCGGCAGATAAGGAGATAGGCATCATGCTCAAAAAGAGCAAGAAGCCGGTCGTCCCCTGCATCAATAAGTGCGACAGAATAGGCGACCTGCCTTACGAATATTACGAATTCTACGAGCTTGGCTTTGAGTGTGATCCCGTTGCCGTTTCCTCCGTACACGGAAGCGGCACGGGCGACCTGCTTGACGCCTGTCTTGACGCGCTCGGAGATCACGACGAGGGTGAGGAGGAGGATGCGGGCATCCGCGTAGCCGTCCTTGGCAAGCCGAATGCGGGAAAATCCTCTATCGTCAACAGATTTCTCGGCGAAAACCGCATGATAGTTTCGAATATCGCGGGTACTACCCGTGATGCCGTGGATTCAAGAGTCGAAAACGAGTGCGGCACGTTTACCTTTATCGACACAGCGGGCATACGCCGTCAGTCGCGAATTAACGACCAGATAGAAAAATACAGCGTTCTCCGTGCCCACATGGCAGTGGAGCGCGCCGACGTCTGCCTTATCATGATAGATGCGAGCGTGGGAATTACCGAGCAGGACGAAAAAATCGCAGGTATCGCTCACGAAGCGGGTAAGGCGTCCATTATCGTTGTTAATAAATGGGATACGGTGGAGAAGGATAACAGTACCGTCAATGAGTTCACAAAGCGGATACGCACAGCCCTCGCGTATATGCCGTATGCCCCGATCACATTTGTTTCCGCAAAGACGGGACAGCGAGTCACGGGAATATACGAGCTGATAAAATCCGTTTACGAGCAAGCACATTTCCGCGTTACCACGGGCGCGCTCAACGACGTGCTGGGCGAGGCGACCATGCGCGTTCAGCCGCCCACGGACAAGGGCAAGCGACTCAAAATTTATTACATGACGCAGTCGCAGGTAGCACCGCCCACCTTCGTTCTGTTCTGCAACAACGCCGAGCTGTTCCATTTCTCGTATCAGAGATATATCGAGAACTGCCTGCGCGAGACCTACGGCTTTAAGGGCACGCCCATAAAGCTGATCATCAAGCAGAAGGGCGAATCTCCGAGCATCTCTATCCCCAAGCGCGAGCGCAGAGCCGCACAGAGCGGGGTAGAGGAGCTGAACGTGGAGGAATACTACGACATCGAATCAGAGGAGTGACAGCTCCCGACTTTTCCGAAAGGTAAGGTGATATTTTGAACTTTTTTGACCATGTAAAGATCTATATCAAGGCAGGCGACGGCGGCAACGGCGCTATTGCCTTCCACCGCGAAAAGTACGTGTCCCACGGCGGTCCCGTCGGTGGGGACGGCGGCAACGGAGGCAATATCGTTTTCCGCGTCGATAAGGGCACGAATACCCTTCTTGCATATAGATATAAGCACAAATTCGTAGCACAGAACGGAGGCAACGGCACGGGAGAAAAATTCCACGGCGCAACGGCTGACGATCTGGTGCTTACCGTTCCCGAGGGAACGCTCATAAAGGATGCTGCTACGGGTAAGGTGATCCACGATATGTCGGAGAACGGCGGCGCGGATTTTATTGCCTGCAAGGGCGGCCGCGGCGGCTGGGGAAATAAGCATTTTGCTACCGCTACACGTCAGACTCCCATGTTTGCCAAAAACGGCACGAGAGGCGAGGAGCGAGAGGTGGAGCTTGAGCTGAAAATGATTGCCGACGTAGGACTTATCGGCTATCCCAGCGTAGGAAAATCATCTCTGCTTGCGCGTATCAGCGCGGCTCGTCCCAAGATCGCGGACTATCATTTCACCACCCTGTCACCCAACCTCGGCGTCGTGTCGGTAGGGGAGGGCGCAGGCTTCGTGGCGGCAGATATCCCGGGGCTTATCGACGGTGCGGCTGATGGCGCGGGACTCGGCCACGATTTTTTGCGCCACGTTGACAGATGCCGACTTTTGCTTCATGTTGTTGACATCTCCTGCTTTGAGGGTAGAGATCCCGTGGAGGATGTCAAAAACATCAACAGCGAGCTTGAAAAATACAGCCCCGAGCTTGCGAAAAGACCGCAGATAATCATTGCAAATAAGGTGGATTCGCTGGACGAGGAGCTTGTGGACGTTAAAGCCTTCGAGCAGTTTGTTGACGACAATGAGTGGGAGATGATATACGTTTCCGCCGTGACGGGTGAGGGAATCCAGGATATGATCTGGCGCGTCAGCGAGCGGCTCAAAATGCTGCCTCCTATCACCGTTTATGAGAGCGAGGAGGAGGGAGAGGTCGTTACCGTTAAGGACGACAAGGACATCACCATCCGCCGCGAAAACGATACGTTTTATGTGGAGGGCGAGTGGATATACAACGTCATGGGACGCATCAATTTTGACGATTACGAATCCCTCAACTACTTCCAGCGCGTGCTTGCGGATGCGGGCGTTTTCAAGATGCTGGAGGAGCGCGGCTGTTGTGACGGACACACTGTTTCAATTTACGATTTTGAATTTGATTATGTAAAATAATCCTTGATGTGAAAGGAGAAAATGTATATGAATATATGGCATGATATCGACCCCTCGGAAATATGCCCGAATGATTTTTCCGCCGTTATCGAGATCCCGAAGGGAAGCTCCTGCAAGTATGAGCTTGACAAAAAAACGGGACTTTGCCGCCTTGACCGAGTGCTGTATACGGCGACTCACTATCCCGCAAACTACGGATTTATTCCGCGCACCTACGCCGACGACGGTGACCCGTTGGACGTGCTGGTGCTGTGCGCCGAGCCGATATATCCAATGACGCTTGTTCGCGCATACCCGATAGGCGCTATGCGAATGATCGATGGCGGTAAGCTGGACGATAAGATCATCGCCCTGCCGTTCTCCGATCCTACTTACAGAGGCATCAAGTCCATTCACGACCTGCCCTCCCACATTTTTGACGAAATAATGCATTTTTTCACGGTCTATAAGCAGCTTGAAAACAAGCAGACCGCGGTAAAGGAGCTTTACGATAAGAGGGAAGCGGAGGAGATAGTCGCGGAGTGCATAAGGCTGTACGACGATACCTTCGGAAAAAAGCAGTAAAACAAATATTTCAGGAGCAAATTTCCACGGCATACCGTGTCGGTGGCAAATTTGCTCCGAATTTTTGGCTTTTGGAAGCAAAAGTCAATGCCTATGTTAATTTTTTTTGAATTATTATATAAAGCGTTTGTAATTCGCGCGCGCATATGTTATAATTAATCAAGTGTTCCCTAAATCTGGGGAATCTCCGTGCAACTGAAAGGAGAATTGAGGTGACCGGTACTGTGTTTGGTAACGTAGCGGCTTTCGCGTCCGGATTTTTTTCGGATTTTATCTTTGAACCCATAAAAAATATGACGTGGGTGGACATCCTGGATATTCTCGTCCTCACCGTGGTGCTTTACAGTATCTATCTTTTCGTTATTGACCGACGTGCGGGAAAGCTGGCGGTTGGACTTGCCATTATATTGCTGGTGTTCGCGCTTGGTAACGTTATTGAGCTGAGGGCGTTCCAAAGCCTTTTGTCCGGCTCGTCCTCGTTTGCCATAACTCTGCTCATTATCATATTCCAGCCCGAGCTGCGCGACGCGCTTGAAAAGATCGGAAACACTCCCACGGGACTGATACTTTCGGGCAACAAGGATAAGGCTGCAGGCGCGCATACCGTTTACGACGTGGTTGACGCTGCCGTGCAGATAGCACAAAGAGAACGCGACGGCGCTTTGATCGTCATTGAAGGCTCTACCAAGCTTGGCGACTATGCTGAGCGCGGAGAAAAGCTGGATGCCGAGGTGTCGGACAAGCTGCTTACCACCATTTTCGTTGATAAATCTCCACTTCACGACGGGGCTGTCATTATTCGCGGCGACAGGATAATTGCCGCAGGCGCGAAGCTTCCTCTTTCACAGAACGAGGAGGACGAGCAGCTTAAAAATCTGGGAACCAGACACCGCGCGGGTGTTGGTATCTCGGAGGTTTCCGACTGCGTTGTAGTGCTTGTTTCGGAGGAAACGCATATAATTTCCATCGCAAATAACGGCATGCTGAAGCGGGACTATAACCGTGGCGCATCGGATTTCAAGGATTCCGAGACTGCTATGGCAATAAAGAAGCACCTGCGCGAGGATCTGTTCAGAATACTCACGGGCGGCGATTCCAAGGAATTGGAGAAGGCACTCGTGTGGGCAGACGAGCAAAGGGAGAAAAATTTGAAAAAATCGGGCGGCGCGCGTAAAGCCGATGAAGAAGCGCCTGCCGACGACGTAAAGGCAGAGGAGGAGAAGGATGTCTAATTATCGCTTCAAGAAAAACGGCGAGAACCGTCGCGGCGTTGAAATAAGCAAGCGCACGCTGAAGTTAAATCCTTGGGCCCTTTTGATCTGCCTGCTTATTGCCGTGGTGTTCTGGCTCAATGCTGTAAACGGCAATAACGCCGACGGCGAAAAGGAAACTGCCGTCGCGGCGGTGTGCCTGACTGACGGAGGCGTTTGTGAGCTTTAAGCCGACGCCTGCGGACGGCAAGGCGAGATTTTCCGCCGCCGTTATAGAGGGCATTTCGATACCCCTCGGTGCTACCGAGGATGATGCTTTAAACAGTGCCGTTAAAAAAATGAAGCGCTCGGGACTTATTAACACCGAGTCGCTTCATTTTCGGCTTTATAAAAAGTCTGTTGACGCAAGACACAAGAAGGATATCCGACTTGTCTACTCGGTAATATGCTCGTCTGTGAGCGGTGCGGCAGTGTTCCGCGAGGACAGGCTGCGTGCGGCTGGCTTTAAACCGTACAGCGCACCGTCACTTGATATCTCTCCCGAACGCGACGGAGTAAGTAGGCCGACAAAATTGGCACACCGACCGCTTGTTGTGGGAATGGGTCCCGCGGGACTCTTTTGTGCCTACGTCCTGGCAAAAAACGGTTATGCTCCTCTGCTTATCGATCGTGGCGGTGACGTGAGTGACAGAGTTGATGCAGTTGAAAAATTCGTATCCTGCGGTATGCTCGATACCGAATGCAACGTGCAGTTCGGCGCAGGCGGTGCGGGTACATTTTCGGACGGCAAGCTGCTCACGAGAATAAGCGACCCGCGTTGTGCCTACGTTATGGAAACGCTGGTGAAATTCGGCGCACCCGAGGATATAACCCTGCTTGCCAAGCCCCATGTAGGCACGGACGTCTTGCGCGTTGTGGTGCAGAATATGCTTGATAGCATTGAAAATCTTGGCGGAACGCTGATGTATCGCACGCGGCTTGAGGGCATTAGCCGGACGGACGCCGGCTTTGCTGTCGCTACCAGTCGCGGCAAGCTTGCTGCGGGTGCTGTGGTGCTTGCTATCGGAAATGCGGCGAGAGATACCTTTAAAATGCTGCTTGAGGGCAATTTTGTAGTCGAGCCAAAGCCGATATCGGTGGGCGCGCGTATTGAGCATCTCAGAGAGGATATAGATATCGCCGTGTACGGCGACAACCACGGACATCCGCAGCTTGGCGCGGCGGAATACCATCTGTCGGACACGACCCTTGAGAGGGGAGTGTATACCTTCTGTATGTGTCCGGGCGGCGAGGTTATGGCGGCGGCGTCAGAGGAGGGCGGCGTCGTAGTCAACGGTATGAGCTACCGCGCGAGGGACGGAAAAAACTCCAATTCCGCCGTCGCGGTGTCGGTTGGCGTTGACGATATTGAAAGCGTTAACGGTTCAAAGGTTCTTGGTGCGATCGAGCTTCAAAGAAAAATAGAGCGGGCGGCGTTTGCGGCGGGCGGCGGAGATTACTGCGTTCCCGTACAGACGGTGGGAGATTTTCTCAGCGGCGACGGACGGACGGCACGGACAATGCCTACCCGCGTGCAGCCGAGCTACCGTGGGGGAGAGCATTTCAGCCTTGCTCCCATGAGCGAGGTGCTTCCCGAATTCGTTATCAAAAATCTTGCGGCTGGACTTCGTTCCTTCGACCGCAAGCTGAAGGGCTTTGCAAGCCCCGACGCTGTGTTGTCGGCGGCTGAGACCCGCACGTCATCTCCCGTGCGTATCATGCGCGGCGAAAATTTGTGTGCCGTTGGAAATGCAGGCGTTTATCCCTGCGGCGAGGGCGCGGGATATGCGGGCGGAATCACCTCTGCGGCGGTTGACGGAATAAAGGTCGCGCAGGCAATAATGCGCACCTACAATCCCTCTGACCTTCGATAAAATCCGTAATACTGCGTTGCTCCTCGCTTACTCCCTCGCCGTAGGTAACTACGTCGTCGGGAGGACGGCTCCGGTGCCCCTCGCCTTACGAATTTTCTCTCGGTACGTATCCTTAAAATATCCGCATCTTAATTTTCCATTTTCAATTTTCAATTCACTAAGGGATGGTATTTATCAATGGCATTTAACACAACAAGCGGCGGGCGCGAAAGGATCTGGACCTGCTTGTACGAGGAGAGTGACTCCTCCCACGACGGCAAGATTGCAGAGCTTTCGGCAGGACTCGGAATACATTCCGTTACGGCGAAGCTGCTGTATAACCGCGGATTTGATAACGTCGAGTCTGCGCAGAGCTTTTTTTGCACCGACGCATCCTGCTGGCACAGCCCGTATCTTATGCGGGATATGGAAAAGGGCGTTGCCCGTATCCTTGCCGCAGTAGAGCGCGGAGAGTGTATCGCCATATACGGAGACTACGACGTGGACGGTGTTACCTCCGTCAGCTCGCTCTATACCTATCTGACCGCGATCGGTGCTGACGTCATTTGTTATATTCCCAACCGCAAGGAGGGGTACGGCATGTCGCGCGGCGCTGTAGAAAGGCTGGCGACGGAGGGGGTACGTCTGATAATCACGGTGGATACGGGTATCACCGCCACCGACGAGATAGCGTTTGCCGCCGAGCTTGGCGTGGATACTGTAGTCACCGACCACCACGAGTGCCACGGTGAGCTTCCCGAATGCTGTGCTGTTATCAATCCACACAGAGCGGATTGCGAGTATCCATTCAAGGAGCTTGCGGGAGTTGGCGTTATTTTTAAGGTGATATGCGCGACAGAGCTTGCCCGCACGGGCGAGAGCGACAGGCATGCTATACCCGCTCTTGCCGAGCAGCTGCTTGATTTCGTGGCTATCGGAACGGTGGCGGACGTTATGCCGCTGCTTGACGAAAACAGATTTATCGTTTTGCGCGGACTCGATATGATAGAGAATACCGAGCGTGCGGGACTTTCTGCTTTGCTTGATGCCATTTCGGGCTCGGGCAAGGTCAAGACCGCAGGCGGCGGAGTGCAGGGCACAAGGCCGCGCCGCAAGGTGAACACGGGACTTATCGGCTACGGTGTTGCTCCGCGCATAAACGCCGCAGGCAGAATATCCGACGCTATGCGCGCAGTGCGGCTTATGCTTGCAGAGTCGGCGACTGAAGCCGAGAGGCTGGCGGAGGAGCTGTGCGCCATAAACGCGCAAAGGCAGGTTGAGGAAAACAGAATTGCCGAGCAGGCGTTTGCTATGATAGAGGCAGATATGGAAAGTCGTGCCGCGACTACGGGCAAAATGACGCCGCCTCCCGTCGTGGTTCTTGCGGATAACGGCTGGGCGCAGGGCATAATAGGAATAGTGTCGTCGCGCATAACCGAAAAGTACGGCGTACCGTCTATTCTTATCTCCTTTGACGGAGCTATGACGGGCGATCCTCACGACGAGGACGTCGGCAAGGGCTCGGGACGAAGCGTTAAGGGTATGAATCTCGTGGACGCTCTCGCTCACTGTGAGGATGTGCTGGTACGGTTCGGCGGTCACGAGCTGGCGGCGGGACTTTCGGTGCGCCGTGGCGATATCGACGCCTTCCGCAAGCGTATATGCGAGTACGCGCAGGCAATATTGACTCCCGAAATGACTGCGGTAAGATACGAGGCGGAGTGCGAGCTTGCCTCCGATGAGATAACTATGTCGGTGGCGGAGGAAATAGCGCGGCTTGAGCCCTTCGGCGTTGCCAATCCCACACCGTCGTTCATGCTTTGCGACGCAACTGTGCACAGAATAATTCCCATGGGTGCGGGCAAGCATACGAAGCTTATGCTGTGGAAGGACGGTATTCTCCATCAGGCGGTGTACTTCGGTATGCCTACCGCGAAAATACCATTTGGAGTGGGTGACCCCGTGGACCTGCTTTTCCAACTCAACGTAAACGAATATCAGGGTACGCGTACGGTACAGCTAATTATTCAGGACGTGCGTGAAGCGGTGTCCTATCGCGAGGAATGTGCCCGCCACCAGGCAAGATTGGAGGAAATACTCGGCGGAGGCAGTATTCTTGAAGGGGAAGGGATAGTCCCCGATCGCGACGATATAGCCGAGGTGTATAAGCTTTTGCGTCAAGAGGTGCGAATGGGAGCGCACAGCTTCTCTATCAAGGACCTCATAAGTAAAATAAACGGCACATCCGTCGGTGATGTGCGCATAGGCTATGTAAAGACAAAGCTGATACTTTGCATACTCGACGAGCTGAAGATCTGCTCGGTGCGAGAGCCGGACGACGGAATTTACATCATAGACATTGATTTTAACGCGCCCAAGACGAGCATAGACTCGTCGGAGCTACTGCAAAAACTCCGCGCGCAGACGGTAAGGGCGACGAAATGAGGATATATGGACAGCGATAAAATGATAAGCACGTCCGTTCACACGGACATTGACCGCTTGCTTGAGATACTGCGGGCGACGGGCAAGAAATATGACCTTGAAAAGATAAGCGCGGCGTATGAATACGCTGCGGCCCTGCACGAGGGACAGTTCCGAGTCAGCGGAGAGGCGTATATCTCCCATCCTATAGCCGTGGCTGAAATAGTTGCCATGCTGGAGCTGGATACCGACTCGATATGCGCGGCTCTGCTTCACGACACAGTGGAGGACTGCGGCGAGCAGACCAATATGAAGGAGATAGAGAAGCGCTTTGGCAAGGACGTGGCACTACTCGTTGACGGACTTACCAAAATAGTTACTCTGCACGTGGAGGATAAGGAGGAGGCGCACATTGAAAACCTGCGCAAAATGCTCCTTGCCATGTCAAAGGACGTAAGAGTTATATTCATCAAGCTGTGCGACCGACTTCACAATATGCGTACACTTGACGTAAAGACGGATGCAAAGCGCCGTATTACCGCCCTTGAAACCATGCACGTTTACGCGCCTCTGGCACATAGGCTTGGTATGCAAAAGATCAAGCAGGAGCTTGAAAATCTCAGCGTTATGTACCTTGACCCTATCGGATATGGAGAGGTCAAGGAGGATATTGAGACCAAGTACGGTCAGAGCCTTAACTTTATCGAGAATATCCGAAATACGGTGGACACGCGACTGCGGGAAAACGGCATTCGCTTCACGCTTGAGGGACGAATTAAAACGGTATACAGCATATACCGCAAGATGTTCAATCAGAACAAGAGCTTTGACGAGATATACGACTTTTACGCTCTGCGAATAATCGTGGATACCGAGCTTGAATGTTATTCCGTTTTGGGTATTATCCACGAGATGTTCAACTCTATGCCGGGACGCTTCAAGGATTATATCTCCACGCCGAAGCCGAACATGTACCGATCACTGCACACCACCGTTATCGGACGCGACGGTATACCCTTTGAGGTGCAGATAAGAACGTGGGAAATGCACCATATCGCTGAATACGGTATCGCGGCACATTGGAAATATAAGTCCGGCTCCACCTCCAAGGAGGATATGGATAAGAAGCTGGAGTGGATAGCACGGCTTATCGAAACCGAGGACGGTACACGCGACCCCGAGGAATTTATGAACGCACTGAAGGTGGATATTTTCCACGACGAGGTGTTCGTGTTCACCCCCAAGGGCGACGTGCGGGCTTTGCCGCAGGGCGCGACGGTTATCGACTTTGCCTACGCCATACACTCGGCTGTGGGTAACAAGATGATAGGCGCGAAGATAAACGGTATGATAGTGCCAATCGACCGCGTGCTGAATAACGGTGAGATAGTCGAAATACTGACATCCTCCTCCTCTCGCGGACCCAGCCGAGATTGGCTTGGAATAGTCAAAACGGGAGAGGCAAGAAACAAGATACGGCAGTGGTTCAAGCGCGAAAGACGCGCTGATAATATCGTGGTGGGCAAGGGAGCTTTGGATATAGAGCTTCGCCGCCTTGCACCCAAGATGACCGAAGCACAGCGACTTGAAATGGTTGGAGCTGTCGGACAGAATATGGGATTTTCCAACGCGGATGATCTTTATAACTCTATCGGTTACGGCGAGATGTCGGTAACAAAGCTGATACCCAAATTCAAGAATTATATCGCCAGCATAAAGGCAGAGGAAGAGCCTCAGCCCGCTGCGGATATTGAAAGCATCAACGTCAGCACCGTAGCTCCGCCCAAGCATCTCAAATCCAACAGCGGTATAGTTGTGGACGGTGCGGAGGGATGTGCTGTCAAGTTCGCGCGCTGCTGTAATCCTTTGCCGGGCGATTCGGTTATCGGCTTTATCACCCGTGGATACGGAATATCCATTCACAAGCACGATTGCCCCAACGTAATCCAGGGCAGAAATAACCCCGATACGGCGGACAGATGGCTGTCTGCTTGGTGGGAGGGCGATGGCGAGACGGCTAATAAGGGTGTCTACGAGGCTCTGCTTCAGATACACACCTTGGACGGTGTGGGTGTGCTTGCAGATATTGCAAATGCCTTGGCGGATATGCGCGTATCTATTTTGCAGATAAACTCGCAAAAGATAAGCGGAGGTCGCGCTATCGTAAATCTGAAAATAAGCTGTAAGAACGTGGAGCATTACAACTCTATCGTGTCAAGGCTTAAATCTCTTGATAATATCGTTGACGTAACGCGCGGATTTTCGTAATTTGCGCGGTCTGAAAGGAAAAGTAATGAAAGCGGTTTTGCAAAGAGTAAGCTCCGCCTCGGTCTCAGTTGACGGCGTGACCGTAGGGGAGTGCGGACGCGGACTTATGATACTGCTCGGCGTTGCCGAGGGGGACACATGGGAGGACGGCGAGAGGCTGCTCCAAAAAATTGTCAAGCTCCGCATATTTGAGGATGGGGACGGCAAGATGAACCGTTCCGTCACTGATGTGGGCGGAGAGCTGCTTGTCATCTCGCAGTTTACTCTGCTTGCAAACTACCGCCGCGGCAACCGCCCCGACTTTATATCGGCGGCACATCCGTACGTGGCAAACGAGCTGTACGAGCGGTTTTGCCGTGAGGCGGAAAATTACGTTTCCCACGTGGGACGCGGAATTTTCGGCGCGGATATGAAGGTTTCTCTTGTGAACGACGGACCTGTTACCATCGTGATGGACAGCGACGTTTTGAAATCGCCAAAAAACTGACGGAGTGAAAATATGAAGCTATATATTGACGGACCGATAAACAAATATTACGTCCAGACGCTGTGTATGATATATTTCCCCGGCTCAAAATTTTCGGACGACGAGGAGGTGGGGGAGAATACCCCTCAGCTCTGGGTGTCCCTTAACCGAAACGAGGATGGAACGGGCGTTGATGTCACCGCAAGGCTGACACTGGGTGACAGGAGTGCCGAAGCCGCTCGTCACTACGACTACCGCTCCGATTATACTCGCGAGAGAGTGGAAAAGATAGCTCTTGGCGACGCTGTCACCGCAGTGGGAAACGAGATAACGGGATATTTTCCAGCATGGGGAATGCTCACGGGAGTGCGCCCCTCCAAGGTGGCGTCCGAGCTTTTGCGCCACGGACATAGCAAAACGAAGGTCAAGCGCGACTTGAATAAGGATTTTTTCGTTATCCCCAAGAAGGCGTCGCTCGCTACCGATGTGGCTCTCAACGAGGCAAGGCTTATCGGCACGCCCGATAAAAAGGATTGCTCAGTCTACGTGTCCATTCCTTTCTGTCCTTCAAAGTGCGCCTATTGCTCATTCGTTTCCTATACGTCCAGAAGGCTGCTTTCGCTTATTCCCGATTACCTCAGGCGGCTGCTCCACGATCTTGACGATATCTTCAATTTCATAAGCGCGCGCGGACTCAATCTCAAGACCGTGTATATAGGCGGCGGAACGCCCACCATACTTGACGCAGAGCAGCTTCAACTCCTGCTGTCCTGTATTGCAAGGCACACCGACGTGGGTAAATTGCAGGAATTTACGCTTGAAGCAGGCAGACCCGACACCATCACCGAGGAAAAGCTGAAGGTCGCGGTGGAGTACGGAGTCAGCCGCATCAGCGTAAATCCGCAGATACTGTCGGATGAAGTGCTGTCGGGCATCGGCAGAATGCACACTGTAGACGAGTTTTACCGTGCATACGAGCTTGCCCGCAATTCGGGTATTCGTACCATAAATACCGACCTTATCGCGGGGCTTCCGGGTGATACCTTTAAAATTTTTTCGGGCTCGTTTGACCGACTGCTGGAGCTTGCTCCCGAAAATATTACGGTGCATACCTTCTGTGTGAAAAAATCCGCAGAGCTGAGATGGACGGGAGAGAATATATACTCCATCCGCGGCGGCGATACGGGCAAGTGCGTGGACTATTCGCAGATCAAGTGCGCCCGCGCGGGATATCTGCCGTACTATATGTACAGACAGAAAAACTCCATGGGCAACTTTGAAAACGTCGGATTTTCACTGCCGGAGCATGAAGGACTTTATAACATCTACATGATGGAGGAGCTGCACTCCATATTCGCCGCAGGCGCGGGTGCAGTTACCAAAATGGTGGACTACGACGCCGAGGGAGGCGTACATAAGGATATACAGCGACTGTTCAGCCCCAAATATCCGTATGAGTACCTTGACGAAAACGGAAAGGTCACCATGATGGAAAAGCTGAATAAGATAGAGCAGTTTTATACCGAAAAGGGGATATGATCCCTACCTTTTGCGAGGTGGATAATGAATATAAGAAATAACGGCGAGATATGCGTTCCGCACGCCTTTGACTCACCCGCCGAGGCGGTGGCAGGCTACGAATACGAGCTGGAGAAGCGGATAAGTGCGCTTGCCGAGCGGGCGGTGGAGGATTGCGACCGCGAGGGCATACGGCTTTTGTCGCTTGCAGGACCAACCTGTGCGGGCAAGACCACGGCGGCAACCAAGCTGACGGAGGGACTGAGAGCAAGGGGCTACGCCGTGCATATCGTGTCCCTTGACGACTTTTATTACGATCACGAAACCCTACACAAAATGGCAGAGGAAAACGGCGGATTTCTTGATTACGACTCGGTAAACGTAATGGATCTGCCACTGCTCAGCGCGTGTATCGAGGGGCTTATGGAAAAGGGCGAGGCGCAGGTACCCGTTTACGATTTTGAAAGCGGAAAGAATGACAAGCGCCGAACCGTAAGAGCCCAAAAGGACAAGAAAAATATATACTTTTTCGAGGGCATACAGGCAGTCTATCCCGAAATATCTCCCATGCTTCGACGCTATCCGTCAAAGAGCATGTTTATATCCGTGATGCGTGGTATTTCCGTTGACGGCGTGAACTTTTCTCCCGAGGAGATACGTCTTTGCCGACGGATAGTGCGGGATTCGGACAGGAGGGGAGCAACGCCGCAGTTTACGCTGTCGCTCTGGGACGGAGTGCGCGCAAACGAGGAAAGCTCCATCTTTCCCTACGCAGGTGAGTGCGATTATTTCGCGGATACCGCGCTCGGATACGAGCTTCACGTCCTCTATCCTTATCTTGTTCCGTTGCTTCAAAGCGTTGAACGGGACTGTAAGGTGTTTGAGGTGGCTGACGGTTTGCTTCAAAAGCTTACGGGTATCGTTGGAATACCGTCGTCGCTTTTGCCTCAAAATTCTCTTTATTACGAATTTATAACCCCCGTCGTATCATAAGATTATACGACGGCGACGGAGGTAGTGCCCCGCTTTGCCGTTACTTGGCTTTTCGGAGGTGCAGTTCCTTGGCGTCGGGCATTGATAATAAGAGCGCATCGGCAGGAAAAGGCTTTCTGTCGGGCGTCAGCGTCCTCACACTTTCCGCTATCGCGGTAAAGGTGATAGGGCTTTTGTATAAAATCCCACTTCTGTCCTATCTCGGGACGGAGGGAATGGGATATTTCAATACGGCTTACGAGCTGTACGCACTGTTTTGCATAATTTCCACTGCGGGACTGCCCGTTGCTATGGCTGTGCTGATATCGGGCGGGAAGGGGAATTTCGGCGCGGACAGGATATATAGGGCTTCAAGGGCGGCTTTCCTCGTTATCGGACTGCTCGGCAGCCTCGTGATGTACGTGTTTGCGTCACGGTTCGCGGATGCTCTGGATAACAGCGGGGCGGCGCTTTGCCTCAAGGCTATATCGCCGACGGTGCTTTTTATTTGTCTTGGCAGTGCCTATCGCGGCTATTTCCAAGGCAAGGGAAATATGCTTCCAACGGCGGTGTCGCAGGTCATTGAGGCGGCTTGCAAGCTGGGCCTCGGACTAATGCTCGGCGGCTATGCCGTGTCGCGCGGTCAGCCTATGCAGGTTGCCGCCGCATATGCCGTGCTGGGACTTACGGTAGGCGCTTTGCTGTCTGCCGTGTATCTGTCCGTCAGCAAGGCGGTGAGCGACCGCAAGAGTGACACACCGCAAGTCGGAAATGGCGCGAAACGGGGAGAGATACTGCGCGAGCTGATCCTTCTTGCCCTGCCGATAACTCTGTCCGCTATGGTTACGGGAAGCGCAAAATTCATTGACCTTGCAACCATACTGTCAAGGCTTGCGGACAGCGGATATTCCGAGGCGGAGGCGAATTCGCTGTACGGATGCTATTCCACGCTTGTTCTGCCCATATTCAATATACTTCCGTCGCTGACAAGCTCGGTATCGCTGTCAGCTACCCCCGCAATATCGTCTGCACTTGCGCGCGGCGAGGAGGGAATAAGCGACCTGAAAAGCACCGCACGCACGTCAATGGGACTCGTGTGCGCCGTGGCAATACCTGCGGCGGTGGGACTTGCAGTGTTCTCAAGGGATATTTTATCACTACTCTTTTCGTCACAGCCAAGCGCCGTAATAACGGCTACTCCGTGGCTGTCGGTGATGGCTGCGGCAGTGCTTCCGTCCTGCCTTATCACGCTCAGCGCGGGTATGCTTCAGGCTATGGGACGTGCGCGGCTCTCGCTGTATACCATGCTTTGCGGCATAGCACTAAAGGCGGTGCTGGCGTATGCTCTTATAGGTAACGAAAATATCGGAGTTCTCGGCGCCCCTGTAAGCTCGGTGGCGTGTGATACTCTCGTAGCCGCATTTAACCTCTTTTTGGTGTCGCGGCACTGCCCGCAGTTGTTGCCGAGGGCGAGGGAGCTTATAGGGCTGTTTTTGCGCCCGACGGCAGCTACGGCGGTGGCAGTCGGTGCTGTCTGCATAGTCAGAAAAAAGCTTGAAATTGAAAATTCATCCGCATCAACCGTCTTGAGTATTCTCACCGTAATGCTTATCTACGGCGCTTTGATGCTGATATTTACGTTAAAAAAACACAAGGGAGAAAACAATGGAATCGGTAATGAAAAGCTCAACGAGAGAGGAAAAGCTGACCTACCTTCTTGAAAAGCGGGTCAGTGAAGAAAAATATACGTTTGACGACTTGGTGCTTGTAATGGAGCTGCTCCGCTCGGAGGGCGGATGCCCGTGGGATATCGAGCAAACGCACAAGAGCATACGAAACGATTTTATCGAGGAGGCGTATGAGGTTATCGAGGCAATCGATACCGACAACCCTGTCCTGCTTCGCGAGGAGCTTGGCGATGTGCTTCTCAACGTGGTGTTCCACGCCCGTATCGAGGACGAGAAGGGAACCTTTGACGCACTTGACGTTACCAACGACATCTGCGTAAAAATGATACACCGCCACCCCCACGTTTTTGCGGACGTGACGGTCAAGGACAGCGAAAACGTGCTTGAAAATTGGGAAAAGATAAAGGGAGAGGAAAAGCAGAGAATAACCTTTACGGATAAGCTTCGCGCCATTCCGCCCATGTATCCCGCACTTCTGCGCGCACAAAAGGTGGGCAAGAAGGCGAGCTGCTTTGATTTTGCTGATGCCGAGAGCGTGTACGCAAAGCTGTACGAGGAGATAGACGAATTGCGTGCGGCAGAGCAGTCGGGAGTCAAGGAGGATATATCCGAGGAGCTGGGCGATCTGCTCCTGACCGTTACAAGCCTTGCGCGCAAGCTCGGCGTTAACTCGGAGGAAGCGCTTTTCAATGCCACCAATAAGTTTATAAGCAGATTTGAGCGGCTTGAAAACGCGGTTGCCAAAGAGGGCGGAGATATTGAAAATATGACTATGGAGGAGCTTGACGCGGTTTGGGATAAGCTCAAGCACCAAAAGGCGTAAAAAATGAATAATATGCCGATACCGCAGAAAATTACCCTTTGTGACGGGGTGGATCTGCGCGTCATAACCACAGACAGCTTCAAAACCTCCCGTCTTAGCGTTTATTTCATACTGCCCGCCGACAAAAATAATGCGCCCGTATACACACTGCTTCGCGGCGTGCTTATGCGCGGATGCGAGAAATATCCGTCGCTGGAACGGTTAAATATCGCCCTTGACGAGCTGTACGGGACAACTATGACAATGCGGAATTTCCTTGACGGCGACAGACAGGTGATAAGCTTCAACTGCGAGATGCTGGACTCGCGCTACGCCGAATTTGACGGCGACGAAAATATAGATATCCTTGAAGGAACAGTGGACGTTCTGCGACAGCTTTTGCTGTTTCCCGTTTTAGAAAACGGCACCTTCCGCCGCGACGTGACGGAGATGGAAAAGCAGTATCAGTGCGACCTTATCCGTGACGATATCAGCGATACGGCGTCTTACGCTAAGGAAGCCTTCCGCCGTGCGATATGCCGCGGCGAGGGATACGGCGTGTCATTACTTGGGAACGTTGACTACGTACAGAGTATAACGGCAGAGCGGCTTTTCGAGGGCTGGCAAAGCCTTATTCGCTCGGCGGCGGTAGAGATGTTCTACGTTGGAAGTGAGAGCAGTGAGCGAGTTGAGAGCATACTCCGCTCAGCCTTTGTCGATACACCCATTTTCTTGCCGAGGCAAAGTAAAAAAATTCCTTCCTCTATCCATATTGGAAAGAGAGATGCTGGTTTTGTAAGTGAGGACAAGCCCGTCTCCCAAGCCAAGCTGATAATGGGCTGGCGGTACGAGGGCGAAACTTCGCTGGATAAATACTGCGCGGCAATGGTGCTGTGCGAGCTGCTTGGAGTTATGCAAAGCTCGCTTTTGTACGTAAATATCCGTGAGCGGCTGGGGCTGTGCTACCACTGCGCGGCGGCACTTGAGCCGTCCAAATGGATACTCTCGGTGTTCTGCGGGATAGCCCCGAAAAACCGTCGGCTGGCGACGTGTGAAATATTGAGAATATTCAGGGAAATACAAGATGGCACGCTTTCAGAGGATGTGCTACGTCTGGCAAAGCGTTCTCTTGAAAATTATATTCGACAGCTTCCCGACAGCGCGGGAGCTATGGAGGGATTTTATCTTGCCCGCGCCCTTGAGGGCGGCGAGCGGGAGAATTTGACTCCCGACGGATTTTTGAATATGATAAATTGTGTCACCCGTGAGGACGTTATAGCCTCCGCGCACGCATTTATTCTTGATACCGTTTATTTTTTGAATGCGACCGAGCAAAGCGGAGATGCCTCTGCGCAATAACGGTCGGAGAGGAGTGGGGATGGTGGCACAACGCCTCAATACCGATATATTCGGTGAAAATATAATAGCAGCCGAGCGGTGGACGTCGGAGTCCTTGGGCGAGAGCTGTTTGTCCCTGACTCACCGAAGCGGGCTTAAAATAGTCGTATCCCAAAAGAAAAAAAGCACCGTTTCCTGCGTGCTTGCCGTGAAATACGGCGCGATAGATACCGATATCGGAATCGGCAATACGCCGCGAATGACGCCCTGCGGTGTTGCTCATTTTCTTGAGCATCAGCTATTTACTCGGGCAGACGGCGGGGATTGGCAGGAGGATTTTTCCGCCATGGGTGCGGAGGTCAATGCCTACACCGCCTACGACAGAACGGCGTATACCTTCAGCTGTACCGAGGGGTATGAGGAAGCACTCTACCTGCTGCTTTCAATGGTGCTGCACCCAACCTTTACAAAAAAATCGGTGCAAAAGGAGCGCGGAATCATCGCCGAGGAGATAAAAATGAATTTCGACAGCCCGTGGGAGCGCGTGTACTCCGAGCTGCTTCGAATGATGTATTCAACTCATCCCGTAAGAGAGGATATCTGCGGCAGTCTGCCGTCGATAAGAGGTATCACGCCCGAACTGCTCTATGAATGCCACAAGCGGTTTTATACCCCCGATAACGCAGTGCTGTCTGTGTGCGGCGATGTGGATATCGACAGGATAATATCCATATGCAACAAGGCTATTCCACAAGCGGCGAGCGCAAAAGGTCAGCCGCCTCGACGAGAGTTTGTATCGGACGGGAAAATGGAGTGTCGCGTGTCTCAGGTCAGCCTACCGTCGCAAAAGCCTGTCTTTTGTATCGGAATACGGGACAACAGAGTGGACGTGCGCGGCAGGGAATTGCTCAAGCGTGATGCGGTCATGTCGGTGCTTGGCGAGATGCTGTTTTCGCGCACCGCACCGCTGTATAATAAGCTGCTTGAAGGCGGACTTATCTCCCCCGATTTTTCGCACAGCACCGCCCTTGGGAACGGATTTTGCTTTTTCAGTGTAATCGGAGAGGGGGACGAGCCTCGGCGGGTTTATGATGAATTTGAAAAATACATTTTGGACGTGTATCAAAACGGATTGTCGGAAAAGGATTTTTTGCGTAACCGACGGATCATGTACGCGGATTTTGTCACCGCCTTTGATACAACCGAGGATATTGCAAACACTATGATGAATTACGTCATTGACGGCATGTCACCCTTTGATTTTATCGACACCGTCAAGGAAATGACGTTTGCGGACGTTGAAAATACGTTTTTTGACGTTATGAAAACAGACAATTTTGCGCTTTCCGTGGCAATGCCGCGAGCGTGGAAAAATCAAGGAGGAATGAAGTGATGATGGCAGCAACAACAGTCAGCTTCCCCGGTATCGGTATCGGGGAATTTACACTTGACCGCGTGGCTTTTTCCTTGTTTGGCAAGGATATTTATTGGTACGCGTTGATAATAACCCTTGGAATAGTGGTAGCGTGTCTTTACGCCTATTACCGTTCCCGAATCGAAGGTGTCAGTGCTGACGACCTGATAGATATCGCGCTCGTGACCATTCTTTCGGGAATTATCGGCGCGCGGCTTTACTACGTGCTTACCACCCTTGACAGTGGCGATTACAAAAGCTTTATTGACGTGATCGCAATCTGGAACGGCGGACTTGCCATTTACGGCGGAATTATCGCGGGTGCGCTTGCCATACTCGTAATGTGCCGCATCAAGCGCATCAACGTGTTCAAGGTCATGGACTGCGCCGCCCCCGGAGTTATGATAGCGCAGGCTATCGGCAGATGGGGAAATTTTGTTAACGGCGAGGCATACGGCTACGAGGTGGCAGAGTCAAATCCCCTGTATTTTCTGCGAATGGGACTTAACTCGCAATATACCGGTGCGGAAACGCTGTTCTATCACCCTACGTTCCTGTACGAATCGATCTGGAACGTGGTGGGCTTCGTGCTGATAAATATTTTTTACAAAAAGAAAAAATTTAACGGTCAGATTGCACTGATGTACCTTGCGTGGTACGGAATCGGCAGATTTTTCATTGAAGGACTGCGCACTGACAGCCTGTACGTGTTCGGCTTGCGTATCTCGCAGATCGTGGGACTTGTCTGCTTCGTGGTCTGCACGGCATTGCTCGTCGTAGGATTTGTTTTCGAGCGACGTGGCAAGCTTGCGGGACGGCTCGGCGGTATGTTGGATGTAGTCTGGGCAGAGCCTGCTAACAAAAATAATACCGAAAATGCCGATAGCGAGGCATAAAATAGCACCCCAAATGAAAGGATATATAAAATGAGCACAGCAAAGATCATTGACGGAAAAGCAATATCGGCTGAGGTAAGAGCGGAGATCGCCGCGAATACGAGAAGGCTGATCGAAAAGACGGGCATAACCCCCGGACTCGCGGTTATAATCGTGGGAGAGGATCCCGCGTCGCAGGTCTACGTCCGAAATAAGCGCCGCGCCTGCGAGGAGGTGGGCTTTTATTCGGAGGCATATGAGCTGCCCGAGGCGACGTCGCAGGAGGAGCTTGAAGCGCTCGTCGAGCGGCTAAACGGCGATAAAAACATACACGGTATACTAGTTCAGCTCCCGCTTCCAAAGCATCTTGACGAGGAAAAAATATTGCTCAAAATATCCCCCGATAAGGACGTGGATGCCTTCCACCCTTATAACGTGGGAAGAATAATGATAGGTAATTACGACTTTTTGCCCTGCACTCCCGCAGGCGTTATGGAGCTTATCCACCGAAGCGGAGTAAGCGTCGGAGGGAAGGAGTGCGTGGTGGTCGGACGGTCGAATATCGTGGGTAAGCCTATGGCAATGCTCTTGCTTCACGATAACGGAACGGTCACGGTCTGCCATAGCCGCACAAAGGATCTGGCAGAGGTCACCCGCCGTGCGGATATCCTTGTTGCCGCCATCGGAAAGGCGGATTTTTTCACCGCGGATATGGTGAAGGAGGGAGCGGTGGTCATCGACGTTGGAATGAACCGCCGCGCCGACGGAAAGCTGACGGGCGACGTGGATTTCGAGTCGGTAAGTCAGGTCGCATCCTATATCACCCCCGTACCCGGCGGTGTCGGACCTATGACTATCACAATGCTGATGAAAAATACCCTCAAAGCGGCAGAGAGAACAATTTAAAACCACACGGAGCAGGCTCAAATGAGCCTGCTCCGTGTGGTTTTAACAGGTTTTAACTACGAGTCCAAACATAATTGTCATAAGTTGACGTCAAATAAGTTGCTGCGGTGGAGGTGTTGGAAAGATTGGTAGCCGAAAGAATTATTCTCCCCATCGTCCAACCGTCAGGATTGTCAAACGTCACGCTCGTAAGGCTTGTGCATTTGGAGAACGCTTCCTCACCAATGCTCGTCACGCTGTCGGGTATGGTTACGCTCGTAAGGCTATCGCAACCGCAGAACGCTCCGGCACCAATACTTGTCACGCTGTCGGGTATGGTCACGCTTGTAAGGCTTGTGCAACCGTAGAACGCATAATCACCAATGCTCGTCACGCTGTTGGGTATGGTTACGCTCGTAAGGCTATCGCAACCGCAGAACGCTCCGGAACCAATACTTGTCACGCTGTCGGGTATGGTTACGCTCGTAAGGCTATCGCAATCGTAGAACGCTCCGGCACCAATACTTGTCACGCTGTTGCCAATAGTTACGTTTGTAAGGCTATCGCAATTGTAGAACGCATAATCGCCAATACTTGTCACGCTGTTGCCAATAGTCACGCTTGTAAGGCTACTGCACTCGTAGAACGCTTTTTCGCCAATGCTCGTGTCTCCGTTTATAATAACTGCTTTAAGACTGTCTTTAGGTATGGACGAAACAACCAAAATCGGTATGGTGGCAGATGTAACTCTTGTGCAACCAGAGAACATTTCCTCACCAATGTTCGTCACGCTGTCAGGGATAGTTATGCTCTCAAGTCTTACACAGTGGGAGAATGCAGCATCACCAATGCTCGTCACACCGTCGCCGATGGTTATACTAGTAAGGTTATCGCAAGCGCTAAATGCAGCTGCACCAATGCTCGTCACGCTGTCGGGGATAATTATACTTGTAAGTCCATCGCAATCACCGAACGCATAATCACCAATGCTCGTTACGCTATTGGGGATTGTTATATTCGCAAGGCTGATACAGCCAGAGAATGCAGCAGTATCAATGCGTGTTACGCTGTTGGGGATGGTAAAGCTTTCATCGGCTTCGCCCATAGTATAGCGGATAAGTGTTGTTATATTCTTATCATACAGATTCCCATCTGCTAAAGTGTAATACTCGTTATTCTTATCAACAGTTATACTTGTCAGACTTTTGCAACGGAAAAATGCATACTCGCCAATGCTTGTCACACGCTTTCCGATGCTCACACTTGTCAGGCTTATGCAAACCGAGAACGCAGAACTACCAATGCTTGTCACGCTGTCGGGTATGGTTACGCTCGTAAGGCTATCGCAACTGTAGAACGCATAATCGCCAATACTTGTCACACTGTTGCCAATAGTCACGCTCGTAAGGCTATCGCAACTGTAGAACGCATAATCGCCAATACTTGTCACACTGTTGCCAATAGTCACGCTTGTAAGGCTACTGCACTCGTAGAACGCTTTTTTATCAATACTTGTCACGCTGTTGCCAATAGTCACGCTTGTAAGGCTACTGCACTCGTAGAACGCTTTTTCGCCAATGCTCGTGTCTCCGTTTATAATAACTGCTTTAAGACTGTCTTTAGGTATGGACGA